>JBFWQW010000126.1:0-7788 GCA_050249235.1 Acidimicrobiia bacterium
GCTACGACTCGGCGCTCTACGAGGACCTCTACGACGGCTGGTGGACCCTGGACGTGGCGGTCACGGCCCACTCGTCGAACGCCGTCCGCTCGGACCGCACGGGGCGGGTGGAGCGCCTGTGGTCGAACCGTCCGCTCGATGTCGGGCTCTTCGCCGACTCTGGTGCAGCGAGGGTCGCCCGGTGAGGGCCCGCGGGGATCGCTCGAGCCGGCCGGTGTGGCTGGGCCCGGCGGAGGACGCCCGCGGGTGGGACCACGTCCGCCTCCACGTCCAGCTCCTCCGCGACAAGCGGCTGGGCCACGCCACGTCGACGCCGAAGCGGGCAGTGGTGCTCGCGATCTACTGGGGTCTCGCCACCCACGCCGAGCTCGAGTCGGGGGCGTCCCGACCGTCGGCCGACACGCTCGGCGCGTACGCCGGCTGCGACGCGAAGACGGCCCGGAAGGCGATCGCCGTGCTCGCCCTCGCCGGCTACCTCGAGGTACGCACGAGGCCCGGGATGGCGTCCGTCTACCGCCTCCTCCCGCCCCCGGCGATCCCCGCCGAGGCCGATCTAAGCGCGGGCGTCACGCCCGACCTTGACGACGACCCGATATCCACAGGCGCGGGCGTCAGGACCGAGGGGGTCGGGCGTCACGCCCGACCCACCTCGGGCGTCACGCCCGACGAACAAGAGCCATACAACAAGAAGAGAAGTTCGCGGTCTGACCGCGATCACGATCCTTCACCTTCTCGTAGCGACGGCTCCGAAGGTGAAGGAGACGATCGAGCCGACGAGGCGCGCGGCTTCGAGCTCCTGCTCGCCATCCGAGAGCTCGTCGAGGACCGCCGGGTGGCCGAGCAGCTCTGGAACCCGCTCGACCGCGGCGGCCAGGTCGCCGCCGCCCGGACCCTCGCCGCTCTCGAGCACGCCGGTTGGTCGCCGAGGGACCTGGTGACCGAACTCGCCGCCGACCTCGCCGGCGACTCCCCGATCGCGGTCCTGCTCTGGCGGGCCCGCCGTCTCCAGTCCCGACCCTGGCGGGCGGAGAACCAGGAGCCGCTCAACCTCAGCCAGGAGTGGATGCTCGACTGCGCCTTCGAGCACGGCGCCTGGATCGGCGGCGCCTTCCCGCCCGACGACGTCGAGCACGAGCTCCGCCGTGTCTACCGGGTGCCCGAGCAGCTCGAGGCGGCCCTCGCCGGTGCCCGCTCGGTCCGGGCCCAGGGGGTCCCGGCGTGATGGGCCTTTCCCTCGAAGCGACCCGAGGCTGGCTCTCCACCCTCTGCGCCTACCTGCCCCATGTCGCCCCCCGGGTCCTGGACCCGGCCCTCGTCCGCCACTGGCATGACGCGCTGCGCGATGTCGACGTCCTCACCGCCGAAGAGCTCGCCCTCCGCCTGACGGCCGACCCGGGCCGGTGGATCACCTTCCCGACCCGCCAGCAGTTCGCCGAGCTGCGCCGCGAGCTCGTCGGCGTCGCCCTCGGCCAGGCCACCGGCATCCGCGCCGAGATGGTCGCCGCTCGAGCCGCCCTCAAGGGCCACGACCGAAGGAGCGCAGCATGAGCGAAGTTCCGCAGCGACACGACGGCGAGGCCACGACGGTGTTTCTGGCCCGCGTGCTGGCCGGAGAGGGCGCCCCCGAGTGGATGGTGAGCCTCGCTCGGGACGGTCACTACGACGACTTCAAGAGCCCGCTCGCCATGCCCGAAACCCAGCTTCACACCGACGCCCGATCGAACGGACTCCCGCAGGTTGCGGCGTGGGTCGAGCAGGGCGTGTTCGACTCCACGAAGGAGGAGAGCACGGCGTGGGCGCAGAGCCCGGAAGGCCAGGAGGTCTTCCGGGAGCTTGTCGGCGGGATGAAGAAGAACCGGGCCCAGCGCCGGGCCGACGAGAAGCGTCGACGGGGCGGCGACCGCTGATGGACATCGTCCGCGAGTTCAGCGAGGAGCAGGTCGGCTACTGGTCCGACTTCGACGTCCAGGTCGCCAGCTTCACGGCCCCGGCTGAGCGGGCGGTCGGGATCGAGCCGGCACTCGGCATCATCACGCAGCCGCGGGACGAGCAGGACCTCGGCGTGCCGTGTGTGCGGGTGGCGTGGAAGCCAAGCGAGATCGACCTCGCCCACCTGGCCCGCGGCGGGACCATCTGGCTCTCCACCTGGGGCGGGCTGCCGCCTCACATGCTCGAAGTCCAGCCGCCCCCTGACGCCGTGCTGACAGGAGGGAAGTGATGGGAGAGGAACGGGCGGGAGACACGAGGATCACGAAGGTCGCTGTCGGCCTCGACTACGACACGGATCACCCGTGGGTGTGGACCGGATCGCGGGTGGTTGACGACGCCAATGACAGCTCCGGCTGGTTCGTCGTCGACGTGCCGTCCGAGCTTGCGGCCATGTTCGAGCAGGCCAACGCCGACCTCGACCGGGCCGTGAAGGCCATCCACGACCACGCCGGCTACGACCCCGCCAAGCAGCGCCTCCGGGGGCCGTGTGGGGAGTACGTCGGGCGCAGCGTGACCATCAACGGCCGGGTGTTCGAGGACGACTGCGACGCCTGTGGGTGGACGCGAGAGGAGCACCGTGGCTGACCAGCCGAGGGCGGGGGAGGAAGCGTTCAACGCGGCGCTCCTGGCGAGCGTGAAGGCGGCTCACGGCGTGCCGACCTGCGACCCCGCTGGCCGTCCACTGTCGACGTACACGTGCTCGTACCACGAAGGCTGGATCGACGGCTACGACGCTGCCGAGGCCCGCGCGGTGCCCGTCCAGCATGAAGCCGAACAGCCAGACGCAGTCTCGCGCGGGTGCTCTCACGACGGCCCGTGGACCTCGGCCCCAGTCACGGCGGAGAACGAGACCCCCGACATCGTCTGCCCCTCATGTGGCGCAGTGATGATCCCTGGCGCCTACGAACCGTGGACGCCTATCGGGCCTGAGACGCGCGGAGACGACCCCAAGGGTGAGCAGGGAACGGAAGCGTGCGCGGTCCGATGGGGACGCTTCTGCCGCTGCGTTCACCCCAGCGGTCACGACGGCGAGCACCGATGCAACTGCGGCTGCCCCGAGGGCTGGGACCTGCTCCCCGCCCTCCCAGCGCCCGAGTCCAGCCCTGTCGGGCCTGAGACGCACGGAGGGGGAGCGTGAAGCCCCTGTCGAAGAAGCAGCGTCGGAAGCTGACCGCCAGCCTCGACCGGGTCGACGACCACCTCGCCCAGGCCCGCCTCCTCGAGCTCGACCTCAAGCTGCGCCTCGGACTCCCCATGGCGCCCGTCGACCGCTACGTGGCGATCTGGCGCCGCCATGCGCAGGCGTTCCAGGCAGCCCTCCGTTCCGTCTTCAAGGAGCCCTCGTGACCACCGACAACGACCGGATGCTCCGGGTGAACCTCGCCCAGATCGTCCTCGCCCGCCTGGCCACGGTCCCCGGTGGACTCCCGGGCATCCGCAAGCTTATGCTCGACACCCGCCCGGGCCCGAGCTCGGCCAACCTCGACCCCGACCGCGGGGGCCGGCGCCACGATGTCGTGGTCGACGACTTCGGGGAGTTCCTCGCCCAGGTGCCCTCGGATCCCACCGGAGAGGCCGTCCTGAGCGTCGACGGCGCCGAGCATGACCTGGCCGAGCTCGACGGGCTCCTCGAGGAGCTCCACGCAGTCGTGCTCGACCTGGCGGACCTCCACGACCGCTGGACGCCGAAGCCGGCCAAGAAGGTCTCCGACGACGACGGCTTCGCCCGGGACTGGTGCCGGAGCTGTTGGCGCGTCGGCCAGCAGTGCACCCCGGTCACCCGTCGACGGGACGGCCGGGCCTACCACACCGGCCTGTGCCGGTGGTGCGGGGACCTGCGCCACGATCTCGGCATGAAGGTCGGTGCCCTCCCGCCGCGCCGGCTGGTCGAGCTCCACCTGGCGGGCCAGCCCATGACCCAGCCCATGCTCCGGCTCTACCGGGTGCCGACGGTCAAGCGGCGCCGGAAGGGCCGCAGGAGGGCAGCAGCGTGAGGACCGACGCCTGACCTAGTAGGTCGCTCGCCCGGTCCTGACCGCCCAGGCGTGCACGTCCTCCCACGCCCACGCAGGCCGGCCGCCAACGGTCCACCGGGGCGCCGGGAACTCCAGGGAGCGGGAGCGCCAGGCGTCGACGGCCGATCTGCTGACGCCGAGGCGTTGGGCGATCTCGACGGTGCCGACCGGGTCCATGCGAAGAAGTGTAGGCAAAGTGTTGACATCTGTCCAGGGGTGTGCGTATAATACTCACATGAACCCGGAGGAGATCACCTACACCCGCAGCGAGGCGCTCGACCTCCTCGTCGTGCTCGACGCCGTCGCCGAGCGGCTCGAAGAGTCGGGGACGCTCTACATGAGCCTGCTCATGGACGTCGAGTTCCTCCGCAACGACCTGGCCCTCCGGATCTTCCCCGACCTGCCCTACACCGACGACTGAGAGCGAGATACCATGAAAGGCATGACAGCAGACCGACCGCTGGTGTCCACCCTGGAGGCCAGCCGGCGCCTCGGCATCGAGCCCCGAGCGGTCTACGGGCTCATCGAGGCCGGCGAGCTCGAGGCCTACCGCACCGAGCACGGCATCCAGGTGGACGAGGACGCCGTCGCCCGGCGAGCCGCACCGAACGGCACCTGAGCCGGCCGCCAAGGTCCACCCCTCCGGAAAGCTGCGAACGTCCTGGTCAGATGGTCCTTGACGGGATGACAAGCGTGTGATTCGCTAGCGCCACACCGTAGATGTCGAGAGGTCCGCCACCAGACGGGGCGGACCTCTCCCGCGTCTGCGGTTCGGCGCGGTGTAGAGCAGCTGGTAGCTCGCCTGGCTCATAACCAGGAGGCCGTCGGTTCGAGTCCGACCACCGCCACCATGTCCCGACCCACGCTCGCCGAGTCGGCCTAGTAGTGCCGGCGCGTCGGTGTCTCACCTGTGGTCGCCCCTCGTCGGCCAGCCGGTGCGGCGCCTGCTCGGCAGCTCGCAAGCGGGAACGCAACGCCGAGGCCAGGCGGCTCGGTCCCTGCCCGCAGGACGGCGTCTGCTGGCGGGACGGCGAGCCGGCCAGGCCGGGGGACCCGCTCACGTGGGGCCACCGGCGCAGGAGGGGGAGCGCTATCACCTGGCCGCCCGGCGTCGAGGCTGAGCCGGAGCACCTGAGCTGCAACAGCGCGGCGAGGTAGCTGGGGAAAAGTCCAGTGGGCACCCCCTCCCCTCCTGAGACCCGTGCCCCTCAACTCCGCTCCGCGTAACGCTTGGTGTCCGATTTCGCGCATTCGTGGTGATTTCCGCTCGGGATACCAAGCAGGGTGCGTGATAAACCCAGCAGGAGGGGCGATGCCGGCACCGAAGGCCAAGCACCTGCTCAGCTCCCGGGCCAAGCCGAGGAAGCACGAGTTCGGGATCGTCCGCACGGACGGCACCGTCGACCGCCTGACGCCGCCGCTCCCGGCGAAGCTGAACGGCCAGGTGCCTCTCGCCGAGACGGCCGAGGCGTGGGAGCGGCTGTGGACCGCCCCGGTCGCGGCGGTGCTCGACCTCCGCTCCGACCTCGACACGGTCATCCGTTGGGCGTCGCTGCTCGACGAGCGCGAGAAGGCGATGCGGGGGTACCGGCGCCACCGCCTGGTCGAAGGGTCGACCGGGCAGCCGAGGCTCAACCCGCTGTGGCAGGTGGTCAAGGCGTGCGACGTCGAGCTCCGCGCCCTCGAGGACCGGATGGGCCTGTCGCCCAAGGCGCGGCTGCAGCTCGGGATCACCTACGCCGAGGCGGCGACCTCGCTCGAGGAGCTCAACGGACTGGTGGAGGACGACGATGCCGACGGCGACGAGGAAGCGGCCGACGACCCGCGCCGCGCGATCGTCGACGCCACCTCCCGAACCTCCCGCCCTTCGTAGCTCCCTCGGTGGGCGCTCGGCCCGGTGGATCGAGCGGTTCATGGTCCACGGCGAGGGCGACTACCTCGGCCAGCCGGCCATCCTCCGTCCGGACCAGCGGCTCTTCCTCTACCAGTGGATGGAGCTCGACGACGACGAGGGCTGGTGGTACGAGGGCTTCTACTTCGAGGCACCCTCGGGCGTTGGCAAGACGATGGAGCTGGCCTGGCTGGCGGCCGAAGCGATGCTCGGCCCGAGCGCGAAGGCGATCCCGGCGGCGCCGAACGTCATCGTGCAGGCCAACAGCCGGGAGCAGGCCGGCGAGAAGAAGGGGGACGACACCTCCGAGGGGATCTTCGGGCGCACCGTCCAGATCCTCACCCACGAGCGCTGCCCGCTCCGCGACTTCGTCCGGGTGCTCGAGGACCGCATCGTCTTCAAGGACGGCCGTCCCGGCCGGATCCGGCTGATCCCGGCGAAGGGTTCCACCACCGACGGCGGCCTGCCCACCCTCTATCTCGGCGACGAGGTGCAGGACTGGAAGGGCCAGGCGGCCGACGCGTTCACCCGGAACACGAAGGGAACCACGAAGACCCGGATGTCGAGGTGGGGATGCGGGTCCACCCCGGGCGCCTACTCGGGGGCCCCCTCCGTCGGGTGGCAGCTCCACGAGCAGGGCGAACGGGCCGACGACCCGCACTTCCTCTACCGCAAGCTCGCCGTCCCCGCCGACCTCGACCTCCGCGACGACAAGGCGGTGCGGGCCGCCCTGATCGAGTCGAACCCGGGCATCGACGACCGGCGCCTCGACCGTCTGATGCGCCGCCGGAACCAGATCCCGCGGACCGACTGGATGCGATTCCACGGCGGGGTGTGGGTCGAGGCCGACACCGAGTCGTGGCTGTACGAACACCCGGGCGCGTGGGAGCGCTGCGAGGAGGAGCTCGAGCTCCCGGACGGCACCGAGATCGGGGTCGGCGTCGACATCGGCCTGAAGCGGGACTCGATGGCCGTCGTGTGGTGCGGGTGGTTCGGCGATCGGATCGTCGCCCGGGCCCGCATCTGGACGCCCGACCCGGGCCGGGCGATCGACGTCGGGCTTGCTCGGCTCTTCATCGGCGGCCGGGGCGACGAGCTCGAGGAGCGCCCCCTCGCCGACCGCTTCTCGATCCGCTGGACCGCCTACGACCCCCGCTACTTCGTGGAGTCGGCCAGCACCCTCGAGGACGAAGGCGTCCCGATGCTCGAATTCCCGCAGTCGATCGAGCGGCTCGCCCCCGCCGACGCCCGGCTGTACGGGTTGATCCTCGACGAGACCATCGCCCACGACGGCGACCACGACTTCGGCCAGCACGTCAACGCCGCGGTGAAGCGCACCTCGGAGCGGGGCTGGTACCTGTCGAAGACCCGGTCGTTGCGGCCGATGGACGCCGCCCGGGCGCTGTCGATGGCGGTCGACGCGCTCATGACCGAGGGCGAGGCGAAGCCGCCGGCGCCCGCCTCCGGCCGCCCGCCGGCAGTCGCCGCCGGCGACGAAGTGTTCCGCCCGAGAGGAGGCCTGAGACTGTGACCCGCCTCCGCACCACCGTCTCCAAGCTCGGGCCCTCGAACGCCGCCGGCCTCGGCGGACTGGTGCTCACCGTCTGGACGGTCGCCGAGGCGTTCGGGCGACTCCCCGGCCAAGGCGTCGCCGCCGTAGCGCTGTTCGTCATGGCCCGGGCGCTCCACAAGGCCGGGGCCTGATGGCCCGCTCGCTGTTCTTCGCCCCGATCCGGGAGGCCACCGCCCAGCAGATCGCCGTGTCCGGCGCCGCCGGCGGGGCCGGCTACGACCCGATCGACGGCGACCTCGGCTTCCGACCGATGGCCGGCGGCGGCCGCGAGGTCCCCGGGTTCACGCTCGAGAAGGCCCGCACCTTCTCCGTCGCCGCCT
>JBFWQW010000127.1:0-7723 GCA_050249235.1 Acidimicrobiia bacterium
CTTCCCCCACCTGACCGAGTTCGGTTCTGGGTTCGAGGTTCCGAGCATGTGCTCCACGCGTGTGTGCAGGAACCGTGAACCCGGAACGCGGGCGTCGGGGGAGGGGTGCCGCGAGGGGGTGGGGGGGCGCCGGTACCCTTGCTCGGCCCCATCGACCCTCTGGAGCGACCCCGCCCGGTGATCAAGCTGGAGAACGTCACGAAGGTGTACAAGGGCGACGTCGTTGCCCTCCGTGACGCGTCGGCCGACATCCAGAAGGGCGAGTTCGTCTTCCTCGTCGGCGAGTCGGGCTCCGGGAAGTCGACCTTCCTCCGCCTGCTCAACCGGGAGGAGACCCCCGACGACGGCCGCATCTGGGTGGCCGGCCGGGACTGGAGCCAGGTCTCGAAGTGGAAGGTGCCCTACCTCCGGCGCAACATCGGGGCCATCTTCCAGGACTTCAAGCTCCTCCCGAACAAGTCGGTGTACGAGAACGTGGCCTTCGCCATGGAGGTCACCGGCCGGCCCCGCCACGTGATCGACTCGCAGGTGCCGGTCATCCTCGACCTGGTCGGCCTGGCCTCGAAGGTCTCCAACCTCCCGACCGAGCTGTCCGGCGGCGAGCAGCAGCGGGTCTCGATCGCCCGGGCCTTCGTCAACCGGCCCCTGATCCTCCTGGCCGACGAGCCCACCGGGAACCTCGACCCGAACACCTCGGTCGGCATCATGCGCCTGCTCGACCGCATCAACCGGACCGGCACCACGGTCGTGATGGCGACCCACGACAAGGGGATCGTCGACACCATGCGACGCCGGGTGATCGAGCTGGAGCGGGGCAAGATCGTCCGCGACCAGTCGCGCGGGGTCTACGAGTGACGCCGGCGGGCGGGGCCCGACGGGTGGAGGAGGCGGTCGGATGGCGCTGAAGGTCGACTACGTCACGCGCGAGACGCTCACCAACCTGCGCCGCAACCTGCTGCTCTCGACCGCCTCGGTCCTCACGGTGGCGGTCTCGCTGTCGATGGTGGGGGCGGTGCTGTTCCTCCGCTACGGCGTCGACAACGCCACCGCCCGCTGGAAGAACGGCGTCGAGTTCGAGATCTTCTTCACCACCGATCCGCCGGCCACCACCGAGCAGAAGGACCGGGTGTACCGCGAGCTCTCCGAGTCGGACGAGGTCGACGTGAGCGGCATCCAGTTCATCGACCAGGCCGCCCAGTACGAGCTGTTCCGCGTGTACTTCGTCGACCAGCCCGAGTTCCTCGAGAACGTCAAGCAGGAGGACATGCCCGAGTCGTACCGGGTGCGCCCCTCCGTCGACGACGCCGACCTGATCCAGGCCCTCGGCGACCGGTTCACGAAGGAGCCCGGCGTCTACAAGGTGGCCTTCGCCAAGGACCAGGTGAAGCGGGCCTTCGACACCTCCCGCGGCCTGCAGATCGGCATGTCGATCGTGGCCACCGTGCTGTTCCTCGCCTCGTCGCTGCTCATCTTCAACACCATCCGCACGGCCATCTTCTCCCGGCGCCGGGAGATCGAGGTCATGAAGCTGGTGGGCGCCACCAACTGGTTCATCCGGGTGCCGTTCATGATCGAGGGGATGCTCCAGGGCCTGGTCGGCTCGGTGGTCACCTTCGCCGCGCTCTTCTGGCTGCGCTCGCCGCTGGCCAAGTGGGTGGTCGACACCTTCGACCAGTTCGCCGGCTTCGCGGTGGTGCCCAGCGAGGTGTTCACCATCGGCGTGCTGATGGTCGTCGTCGGCTCGCTGGTGGGCGCGGTGTCGGCCGGGGTGGCCGTCACCCGCTTCCTCGACGTCTGAGCCCGAGGGGTCGAGCCGAACGGGTCACGCCCGTTCGGCTCTCGGCGCCGTCGCGCGGGGATTCGCCCTGTCGCGCCGGGGGCTCGTGTGGCTGGTGTGCGTAGTGTTGCTCATGTGAGACGAGCCGTGCCGATCGCCCTGGTCGTGCTCCTCGTGGGCGGGCTGGCGCCGACGGCCGGCCCCGGTGCTCCGGCGGTGGCCGCCGAGGCCAGCCGCGAGGCCCAGGTCGACGCCGAGCTCGAGCGGCTCCGCAACGAGATCTCCAACTCGCTGGAGGAGGAGAACCGGGTCCTCGCCGAGCTCCGGGTGAGCCAGCGGGTCCGCAAGGACCTCGACGCCCGGGTCGCCGCCCTCGACCGCTCGCTGGCCCGGGCGCAGCAGGAGCTCGACGCCGTCAGCGCCCGCCTCGACGAGGCCACCGCCGCCGTGCTGGCGGCGTCCGCCCAGGTGGAGGAGGCCAAGCGCCAGCTGGAGGACGCGACCGCGCTCCTGAAGGACCAGGCCATCAACGCCTACATCCGGTTCGCGGTGAAGCCGTCGATCCCGGACGCGGTCCGCGACATCGACGACGTCAACGAGGTGCCCCGGGTGGTCGCCCTCGCCGAGACCGTGACCGCCAACCAGGGCCGGATCGTCGAGCAGCACCGCCAGCTCCGAGCCGCCCTGTCCGACCTCGAGGCCGAGGCGAACGCGGCCAAGGCCGCTCTCGCGGCCGACCGCGAGCGGGTCACCGCGCAGAAGGCCGAGCTCGAGGCCGACCGGGCCGAGCAGGCGTCGGCCCGGGCCGCGGCCCGGGCCGAGGAGGTGACCGAGGAGCGGTTGCTGGCCCGGCTCCAGGCCGGCCGGGCCGAGGACGAGCAGCGGGTCAGGGACCTCCAGGCCAGCTCCGACTCGATCACGGCCCTGCTCCGGCGGCTGCAGGCCGGCCAGCCGCCGGCACCAAGCGGCAAGGGCGTCCTCGCCTACCCGATCGCCTCACCCGTGGTGACGAGCAACTTCGGCTGGCGGGCACACCCGATCTTCGGTGACCGGCGCTTGCACGCCGGCACGGACTTCAAGGGCGGATCCGGGACGCCGATCCTCGCCGCCGGCGACGGCAAGGTCGTCTACGCCGGGGTGATGCGGGGCTACGGCAACGTGGTGATCATCGACCACGGGCGCTCGCTGGCCACGCTCTACGCCCACCAGAGCCGGATCGGCGTGTCGAACGGCCAGCGGGTCAAGCGGGGCCAGGTGATCGGCGCCGTCGGCGCCACCGGCTACGCCACGGGGCCGCACCTCCACTTCGAGGCGCGGGTCGGCGGCACCCCGGTCGACGCCCGCGCCTACCTGTGAGGGCCGGATCATCCGACGCCGGATGAGCCCCCGGGGTGGGTGAGCCGGGCCCGGTCCTGTCACACTGGAGGCCCCCAACCCCGTTCCCGTAGGAGCAGCATGGCCTTCAAGGTCGGCGATCGAGTCGTGTACCCCCACCATGGCGCGGCGGTCATCAAGAAGAAGGAGTCGCGGACGGTCAACGAGGAGAAGGTCGACTACTTCGTCCTCCACATGGCCCACGGCGACCTGACCCTCTCGGTGCCGGTGGACAAGGCCGACGAGGTCGGCATGCGCCCCCCGATCAGCGAGGAGGACGTCGAGGACGTCCTGCGCCTGCTGGCCAAGCGGGACGTGCGGGAGCCGGCCAACTGGAGCCGGCGGTTCAAGAACCACCAGGAGAAGCTGAAGTCCGGCGACGTGTACCAGGTCGCCGAGGTCGTGCGGAACCTCGCGCTCCGGGAGGCCGCCCGCGGCCTGTCCGCCGGCGAGAAGTCGATGCTCGAGCGGGCCCGGGTGATCCTCGCGTCCGAGCTGTCGATCGCCTGGGACGTCCCCGAGGAAGAGGCCGTCGAGCGCCTGGCCAAGGCGCTCGTCTAGCTCCCCCGCCCGCCCGGGAACCAGCCCGACGAGCGGCGGTGGGCCCGGGCCGCGGCCGCCGTGGTCGGGCCGTAGGTGCGGTTGGCGGCCGTGGGCAGCGCTGTCCGCATGGCCTCGAGGTCGGCGCCGGACGGGCGGCAGGGGGCCGCCGCCGGGTCGATGCCGTAGAGCCGGGCGGCGTTGCCGCCGAGGATCTTGGCCTTTCGCTCGGCGGTGAGGGCCGGGTAGCCGAAGCGCTCCTGGAGCTCCGGCGCGATCTCGAAGGCCCGGAAGGCGGTGAGCTGGTCCTGGGGGGAGCCGTACCAGATCGAGTCCGTGCCCCAGAGGACGTTGTCCTCGCCGAGCCCCAGGAGGAGCTTGCCGAGGAGGTGGGCCGCCGAGGTGGGGTCGCCCATCACCGACCGCCACGTCGAGCCCAGCTCGGCGTAGAGGTTCGACCCCGGGGCGAGGCCGGCGTCGCGGGCCGTGCTCACGAGCCGGTTCGCACCGACGCCGCGGGTGGCCTCGGTCCAGGGCCCCTCGGCGCCGCCCTCGTAGCCGGCGTGGTAGGCGACGAAGGCGACATCGGGGTGCCGGGCCGCGGCCGGGCCGAGGTCGACCGGCGAGGCGAACGGGTCGTTGCCCGACAGGCCCTTGTGGACGGCGATCCGGGGGATGCCGAGCGCCACCGCCTGGCGGACGAACGCCTCGCCCACCTGGGGGGCCCGGGGATCGTGGTCGTCGAGGAACCAGCCCGGCCCGCCGGCGTGGGTGTAGGCCTTCCAGGCCGCCACCGGGAAGCGGTCCGCCGTGTCGGCCATGGCCAGGAGCGCCTCGTCGAGCGGGCCGGCGTTCGGAAGGGCGTGGCCCTGCATCAGCAGCCGGCCGTCGCCGCAGAGCAGCTCGGCCCGGCGGATCGCCTCCGCCATCACCCGGGGCCCGAGGGGGTTGTCGGGTCCGGCCACGGGCACCGCCGACAGCACGGCCACGGTGGTGTCGCTCCGGACGAAGACCTCCTCGAGGAAGTGGGCCGTGTCGAAGCAGGCCCGGGGGTCGCCGGCCTCGCACCCGGCCTGCGGGAAGCCCGAGCCGAACCACGCGGCCGGCAGGGCCGTGTCGAGGTCGTACTCGAGGAGGTGGCCCTGGACGTCGATCACCAGCCCGTCGCCGCCGAGGGCCTCGCGGGCCGCCTCCGGGTCCCTGGTGGCGTCGGGCGGGACGCGGAAGGTCCCGCCGCCCGAGCCGCCGCTCGACTCGTCGCTGCACGCGGCCAGCACCGCCAGCGCGGTGGCCATGCCGGCCGCCGAGAGGAGGAACTCCCGCCGGCTCACCCCGGTGCGCCGGGCGTTGTCGTCGCAGGCCAGCCGGGTCCGGCGCATCGCCTCCCGCACCAGGGCGGTCGTGGGGAAGGGGTCGTGCTCGCCGTTCGAGCAGGGCCCGAGCTTGAGCGGCAGCCCCGGATCGTCGTCGTGCCGACGAGCCATGGGCCGGAGGCTACGTCCCGGCCACCCGCCGGCGCGGTCGTGCGCCGAGGGCGCCGGCCAGGCGCCGGGCCCCCTCGGCGAGCTCGTCGGGCTCGCCGGTGGCGAAGGAGAGCCGCAGCGCCGACCGGTGCCGGCCCTCCTCGGGGTCGACCGCGAACGCCGCGCCGGGCACGTAGGCGACGCCGTGGTCGACCGCCCTGGGCAGCAGCTCGGCGGTGTCGCCGCCGCCGGGCAGCCGGGCCCAGACGAACATGCCGCCGGCCGGCGCTGCGAAGGTCAGCCGGTCGCCGAGCTCGTCCCGCAGGGCCCCGGTCAACGCGTCGGCCTGGCGCCGATACCGGGCCCGCAGGCCCTCGAGGTGGGGCTCGAGGAAGCCGGGTCGGGTCAGGACCCGGTGCACGACCCGCTGGGCGAGCGACGAGGTGTGGAGGTCGGCGGACTGCTTCAGCACGACCAGCTCCCTCGCCAACGACGCCGGGGCCACCGCCCAACCCACCCGGAGGCCGGGGCACAGCACCTTCGACGCCGTCCCGAGGCTGACGACGCGGTCGGTCATGGTCGCCAGCGGGGCCGGCGACGGGCCGGACCACCGCAGCTCGCCGTACGGGTCGTCGTCGACGACGAGGAAGCCGTAGCGGTCGGCGAGCCCGGCCAACCGCAGCCGCCGCTCGACGCACAGGGTGGCGCCGGACGGGTTGTCCACGTTGGCCACCACGTAGACGAGGGCTGGTCGCAGGCCGGCGGCGAGGCGGTCGGCGAGGCGGTCGACGTCGAGGCCGTCGGCGTCGCCCGGGACGCCCACCAGCCGGGCCCCGGCCGAGCGGAAGGCCTGCACCGCGCCGACGTAGCCCGGGTCGGCCAGCACCGCCACCGCCCCGGGCGCCAGCGTGGCCCGGGCCACCAGCTCGATCGCCTGCTGCGAGCCGTGGGTGACGAGCACCTGCTCGCCCTCGACGGGCACGGCGTGGCGCCCGGCCACCCAGGCCCGCAGCGGGAGGTGGCCCTCGGTGGTGGCGTACTGGAGGGCGGCCGGCCCGTCCTCGGCGAGGACCGCGGCGGTGGCGTCGGCCACGGCCCGCACCGGGAAGGCGGCCGGCGACGGGAGGCCGCCGGCCAGCGACACCACGTCCGGGCGCTCGGTCAGCTGGAGCAGGTCGCGGACCGCCGACGACCCGATGCGGGCGGCCAGCCCTGACGAGGGCAGGGCCGGGCCCGGCGGCCGGGTGCCCGTCGGCGTTCGAGGTGCGGCGGGCTTGACCATCGCCGTCGACCCTGACAGAAGTGGACCATGACGAACAGTGCCACTTCTGCCCAGGTGGCCCGGTCCGCCATCCTGCGGGCCCTGGCCGACGAGGTGGGGGACTGGTCGGCCGGCGCCGGCCCGCTCCACCGCCGGCTGGCCACCGCCGTGGCCCGGTCGATCGAGCGCGGGGCGGTGGCCCACGGCGCCCGGCTGCCGTCCGAGCGGGCCCTGGCGGCGGCGCTCTCGGTGAGCCGGGGCACGGCGGTGGCCGCCTACGACCGGCTGGTCGGCGACGGGCTGCTCGAGCGGCGGCGGGGGAGCGGCACCTTCGCCGTCGGCCCGGGGGCCCTGGTCCTGCCGGCCGGGCGGGAGGGCTCGGCCCTGGTGGCCCGGCTCGTCGACCGGAGCGCCTCGCCGACCGACGTCGTCGACCTCTCGATCTCGGTGCTCCACGATGCCGCCGGGCTCCCGGTGGCGTCCGTCGCCACCGCCGACCTGCTCGACGTGGCTCCCGACACCGGCTACAGCCCCTGGGGCCTCCCGGGGCTGCGGGCCGCCATCGCCGGGCTCGTCACAGGCTGGGGTCTGCCGACGCGGCCGGCGCAGGTCGTCGTCACCACCGGCGCCCAGCAGGCCATCAGCATCGCGGCCGCCTGCTGGGTCGGCCCCGGCGACGTGGTGGTGGTCGACGACCCCACGTACCCGGGCGCGATCTCGGCGTTCACCGCCGCCGGCGCCGAGCTGCTCGCCGTCGCGGTCGACGACGAGGGTGTGCGGCCCGACCGGCTGCGGGCCGCGCTGGCAGCCCGTCCCGCGCTGGTCTACCTCCAGTCGTCGCTCCACAGCCCCACCGGCGCGGTGCTGGCCGGGCACCGGCGCCCCCGCATCGCCGAGCTCCTGTCCGAGGCCCGGGTCCCGCTGGTGGAGGACCTGGCCCTGGCCGGCCTGGCGTGGGCCGACGGGCCGCCGCCGATCGCCTCCCACGCCCCGGACCAGCCCGTCGCCGTGGTGGGCTCGCTCAGCAAGCTGTTCTGGGGGGGCCTGCGCATCGGCTTCGTGCGGGCCCCGGAGCCGGTGGCCCTGCGCTTCGCCCGGGTGAAGGCGACCCACGACCTGGGATCGCCGGCGGTGGCCCAGCTCCTGGCCGAGCGCCTGCTCTGTGCTCCCGAGCGGATGCCCCTGGTCGCGGCCCGCAACGAGGCGCTCCGCGTCCGCTACCGCGTGCTGGCCGCCGCCCTCGCCGAGCTGCTCCCGAGCTGGACCTGGACGGCGCCGGCCGGGGGGCTCTCGATGTGGGTCCGGCTG
>JBFWQW010000128.1:0-7639 GCA_050249235.1 Acidimicrobiia bacterium
CAACCCGGCGGGCCGAACTTCCCGGCTCCCATGATCTCGGCACCGATCCCCGGGCCGTGCTGCGCGGCGAAGACGTCGTCGACGCCCCCGCTCCCGCCCGGCTCGTCGGCCCCCCGCCACCACCGGGTGGCGAAGAGCCAGTCGTGCAACCGCTCGCCGGCGTGACCGAACGGCGCCTCCAGGCTCAGCCCCTCGCCCGTGCCGAAGCCGTCGAGCGAGAGAGAGAAGTTGTGGACGCGTACGCGTGACATGGCGCTCCTTCGGTCGGCGTCGGGTCCACCGTCGGACGCAACCGCGCCGTCCCGCCGAGCCCGCCGGTCATGTCTCCTCGGGCTTCTCCCTACACGCCCGGGGCGGGCCGGTCGAGCGGGAGGGCCCGGCAGCGAGGCCGGTCACGACCCGAAGGCCCAGGCCACCATCAGCGGGAGCTCCTCCCGCCAGAAGGGATCGCCGTGGCCACCAGTCCGCTCGCGCAGCACCACGTCCACGCCGGCCTGCCGGCGACGGGGGCCCGGCTCCCCCTCAGGCAGGCTCGTTCGGCTCCGGGGGCGTGGGGTCGTCCTCGTCCAGCACCCCGGTGCCGGGAGCGTCCGGGTCCGGTCCTCCGTCGCCCGGACCAGCGCCGTCCGCCGGCGTCGGCACGCCCTCGCGCCCTCCCGGGCGGGGCGCCTCGAGCGGCTGGTCGCCACGTTCCGTTGCCTGCATCGCCCCTGCCCTGCCCGCCCGGCCGTCGCCGGAACCCACGAATGCGCACCCCTCGTCCGCGCCCGTCCGAACGAGCTCAGCCCCGTTCCTCACCGACCGGAACCGCCGCGGTGCCTTCCGCGGCGAGGACCAGATCGTCGGCGTGGGCGACGTGGGCGAGCTGGGACCAGAGCGACCCGACGAGCAGGCCCGACCCGACGAACGCCCACCAGAACGGCGCGGTGACGCCCCACGCCCCGGCGATGACACCTCCGGCGAGGCTGCCCACGACCATCCCCCCCTCGACCCCGATCAGGTAGATGCTGGTCACCCGACCCTGCAGCGCCGTGGGCACGGCCCGCTGGCGGACGCTCGTGGCGGTGGTGCCCCAGACGAAGGCGTGGGCACCGAACACGACCATGACCACGAGCGCCATCCAGGTCGTGGAGGTCGACGCGAACGCCAGCCAGGTGAGGGTCTCGAGGATCAGGCCGCCCCGCAGCAGGTTGCCGAGGCTGACGCGGGCGGTGAGCCAGCCGTAGACGACGATGCCGACCATCCCGCCGACGGCGCTGGCGGTGGTGAGCAGCCCGAACCCGACCTCGCCGGCGTCGAGGCGCTCGATGGCGTAGAGGACGAGGACGGACCAGGCGGTGCCGAACGTGACGTTGAAGCTGACGATCGTCAGCGTGAGCGTCCGGACGGCGGCGTTCCCCCAGAGCCACCGGAAGCCGTCGGCGATCTCACGGCGCACGGGCGACGACGCACCTTCGCTCCCGTGGGCCGGGAGGAGCAGTCGCGACACCATCACCGCGCTGGCGACCACGCAGCCACCCTGCACGGCGAAGGGGACGACGGCGCCAGCGGCGAACAGCGCCGCGCCCAGCGGCGGGCCGGCGAACTGGTTGACGGTGACGAAGCCGGCCATGAGCCGGGCGTTGCCGAGGCCGAGGTCGCGACCCTCGACCACCATCGGCAGGAGCGTCTTGGCGGTCGTGTCGGCGAACGTCTCGGCCGTGCCGAGCAGGAACAGCGCGGTGAGGACGACGGCGGTGTCGACCCGGTCGAGCACGATCGTGGCGCCGAGCCCGGCGAGGACCGCGGCCCGGGTCAGGTGGGCCGCCACCATGGTCCGCCGGCGGTCGAACCGGTCGGCGACGACACCGGCCAGCAGCCCGAACAGCAGCCACGGCAGCCGCTGGAGGACGACGGCGAGCGCGACGAGGAACGGCGCCCTCGTCTGGGACGCGACCAGGAGCGGGCCGGCCGCGAGGGCGATGCCGTCACCGAGGTTGCTCGTCCAGGACGAGCCCAGGAGCCAGCGGAACGGCCGCCCGAGCCGAGCCGGGGCGACCGCTTCGACGAGCCTGCGCACGCCGCCGGCCCCGGCGACGCCGGAAGCCGGCGGATCGTCGTTCACCCGCGCCGGGCCCCGGTCGGTCCGGCGGAGGTCGTCACCCGCCGAGTCCACCACGGCGGGCCGCCGGCGGCGTGCCCTTTCGCCGGTCCACGGCGGCCGGGTCGCGGCGCCGCCGCCCGCCCGCCCCGCTCCAGTGCTCGGCCTGAACCGGCGCCCGGTTCCCCTCGCGCCCTGGCGCCATCCGACGGCCCGACGGCCCCGGTGACGCGACGGCGGCACCGGCAGGGCATCCTGCCGTGGTGGTGGCGACGGTCGAGGAGGGGCGGATGGCGGAGGACATCGTCCTGTGGGACCCGGCGCCCGGCCCGGTCACCCAACCGCCCACGGCTGGCCACCGGTGACCCACACCAGGATCGGCATCGTCTCCGACACCCACATGCCGGGCGGCCTGCAGGTCATGTGGGACGAGGTCCGCACCGCCTTCGAGGGCGTCGACCTCATCTTCCACTCGGGCGACATCGTCCTGCCGACGGTGCTCGACCAGCTCGAGGCCTGGGCCCCGGTCGTCGCCGCCCTCGGCAACAACGACTTCGGCATGAAGGACCCCCGGGTGGCCGAGACCCAGTGGCTCGACGTCGAGGGCTTCCGGATCGCCATGGTCCACGACATGGAGCCCGAGGACGAGCCCATCGACACCCTCTGCCGCCGCTACCTGGGCGGCGAGCGGCCCGACGTGATCGTCACCGGCCACACCCACTTCGAGCGGCTCGACTACCGCGACGGCGTCCTGCAGGTGAACTCCGGCAGCCCCGTCCACCCGCACCTGTGGTCGACCCGGCTGGGCACGGTGGCCGTGCTCGACCTGGAGCCCGGCTCGCTCCGGGCGAGGATCGTCCGCCTCGGCGAGACCGAGGGCCTGCGAAACCCCGGCATCGAGTACGAGTTCGACGGCACCACCGTCCGCTGCCTCGATGGGTGAAGGCCGCCTTCTTGTCGACCTGACCGGGGTTGCTCCGGTCGAGTCGACGGAGAACGGGAGAGGAACACCGGGCGGGTCGGGGACGTTGGCTCCGTCGTGCGCATCGACGTGTGGTCCGACGTGGTCTGTCCCTGGTGCCATGTGGGGCTGGCCAACCTCGACCTGGCGCTCGAGGGCTTCGAGCCGGCCGGCAAGGTCGAGGTCGTCCTGCGCTCGTTCCAGCTCGACCCGACGGCCGAGAACGAGCCGGCGGGGAGCCACACCCGGCTGCTGGCCGAGAAGTACGGCACGTCCGAGAGCGAGATGCGGGCCCGCCAGGCCCGCATCGTCAGCCTCGGCGCCGAGCGGGGCCTCGACTTCCGCTTCGACCGGGTGCGCCGGGGCAACACGTTCGACGCCCACCGCCTCCTGCACCTGGCCCGGGAGCACGGCCTCCAGCGCCAGCTGAAGGACCGCCTCGGCCGGGCCTACTTCACCGAGGGCGAGCCAATCGGCGAGGCCGACACCTTGCGCAAGGCCGCCGCCGACATCGGCCTCGACCCCCTCGAGGTCGAGGCCGTCCTCGCCGGTGATGCCTACGCCGACGACGTGCGGACCGACATCGAGACGGCCCAGCGGCTCGGCATCACCGGCGTCCCGTTCTTCGTGGCCGACGGCCATCTGGCCGCGTCGGGGGCGCAACCGCCCGAGGTGCTCGGCCAGCTCCTCCGCCGGGCGTGGGACGACGCCCACCCGCCGAGCACCGAGCGCCCGCCCGACTTGTAGCCCCGCGGCGCCGAGGACGGGGCCGGTGCGGGGCGCTCGGTACCATTCGACCACCATGGCCACGACCACCGACCGCGCCGCGATCCGCACCGACTGGACCATCGACGAGGTTCGGGCGATCTTCGAGCTGCCCCTCATGGAGCTGGTGCGCACCGCCGGCGACGTCCACCGCCGGTTCCACGACCCGGCCGAGGTGCAGGTGAACCAGCTGGTGTCGATCAAGACGGGCGCCTGCCCGGAGGACTGCGCCTACTGCTCCCAATCGGTCCACAACGCCAGCGGCCTCAAGCCCGAGCCGCTCATGCGCAAGGACGAGGTGCTGCGCATCGCCCGCCGGGCCAAGGCCAACGGCGTCACCCGCCTCTGCATGGGGGCGGCCTGGCGGGACGTCAAGGACAACGGCCAGTTCGAGCGGGTGCTCGACATCGTCCGGGGCGTCGCCGACACCGGCCTCGAGGTGTGCGCCACGCTCGGGATGCTCGACGCCGACCAGGCCCGCCGCCTCGAGGAGGCCGGCCTGTACGCCTACAACCACAACCTCGACACGTCGGCCGAGTACTACGAGCAGATCATCACCACCCGCACCTACCAGGACCGGCTCGACACCATCGAGGCCGTCCGGGAGACGAACCTCACGCTCTGCTCCGGCGGCATCATCGGCATGGGCGAGTCGGTCGACGACCGCATCGCCTTCCTGCACAGCCTGGCCACGCTCTCGCCCCACCCGGAGTCCGTGCCGATCAACGTGCTCTCCAAGGTGCCGGGCACGCCCCTGGAGGATGCCCCCGACGTCCCCATCTTCGACACGGTCCGCATGGTGGCCGTCGCTCGGCTGCTCATGCCGGCGTCGATGGTCCGGATCGCCGCCGGCCGCCACTTGATGAGCGAGGCCGACCAGGCTCTCTGCTTCCTGGCCGGCGCCAACTCGATCTTCTCGAGCGAGCGCAACATCATGCTGACGGCGGCCGTGCCGTGCGCCGACCACCAGTCGGACCGGGCCCTCCTCGCCGACCTCGGCCTGCGCCCCCGGGCTCTCGTCACCGACTGACCAACGTAGGGCGGCGATCAGGCGCTCGGATCCACCATCGACGGGCCCAAACGCCGGTTCTTTGTCGCGTCCTGCACCTCCAAGGGACAGGACGCGACAACGAACGGATCAGCTGGCGGTCAGCGCCTCGGCCGCGACCGGAGGGATGGCGACGACGGGAGCGCCGGCCACGACACGAACCCACGCCGCCTCCCCCGGCTCGATGTGGAGGGATCGGAACTGGGTGCGGTTGAGGGTGACCACCACGGTCTCGTCACCGAGGGCGACGTGCACGCGGACCTCGAAGCCGACCCGCACGACCCGTTCGATCGTGCCTTCCCGCGCCCCCGGCTGCGCCGAGGCGGTGAGCTCGAGGTCGTGGGGCCGGATGAGCAGCCCGTCGAACCGGGTGACCGGGCCGAGGAAGCCCATCACGAAGTCGTTGGCCGGGGCGTCGTAGAGCTCGTCGGGCGTGCCGACCTGCTCGATCCGCCCGTCGTTGATCACCACGATCTCGTCGGCGACCTCGAGGGCCTCCTCCTGGTCGTGGGTGACGAACACGGTGGTGACGTGGACCTCGTCGTGGAGCCGTCGGAGCCAGTTGCGCAGCTCCCTGCGAACCCGGGCGTCCAGGGCGCCGAAGGGCTCGTCGAGCAGGAGCACCGAGGGTTCGACGGCCAGCGCCCGGGCCAGCGCCATGCGCTGGCGCTGGCCGCCCGAGAGCTGCGCCGGGAACCGGTCGGCGAACTGCTCGAGGTGGACCAGCTCGAGCAGCTCCTGCACCCGGGTCTTGACCTCGGCCTTGGGGCGCCGACGGATCTCGAGGCCGAAGGCGACGTTCCGGGCGACGGACAGGTGCTTGAAGGCGGCGTAGTGCTGGAAGACGAAGCCGACGTTGCGCTTCTGCGGCGCGAGGGACGTCGCATCGGTCCCCTCGATCTCGATCCGGCCGGCGTCGGGCACCTCGAGGCCGGCGATGATCCGCAGGAGCGTCGACTTCCCGCCGCCGCTGGGCCCGAGCAGCGCGGTGAGCTGACCGGTCGGGATCGTGACGGACACGTCGTCGAGCGCCGCGAAGTCGCCGAAGAACTTGCTGACCCCCCGCACCTCGATGCTCATCGGTCGGACCCCCGCACCGGGGTGCCAACTCGCTCGATCGGGACGCTCACTTCGGGCCCTCCTTGGGGCGGATGACGGAGACGACGACGATGCAGGCCACGGAGACGATGGCGAGGAGGAAGGCGGTGGCGTAGGCGCCACCCTTGTCGAAGTTGAGGTACTTCTCCTCCACGACCAGCGTCGCCGTGCGGGTCTCGCCGAGGACGTTGCCCGACACGACCTTCACGGCACCGAACTCGCCGAGGGAGCGGGCCAGGCTCAGCACCACCCCGTACACCACCGCCCACTTGATGGATGGCAGGGTGATCCGGCGGAACCGTTGCAGGGCGTTGGCTCCGAGGCTCTGGGCCGCCTGGTCCTGCTCGATGCCAATCTCCTCCAGCACCGGCACCACCTCACGGATGACGAGCGGGAGGGCGACGAAGACCGTGGCCAGGATGATGCCCGGGGTCGCGAAGATCACCTGGAAGCCTGCATCTTCGAGCGTCGGACCGAACCAGCCGCTGCGCCCGCCGTAGACCAGGGTGAGCGCGAGGCCGACCACGATCGGCGAGACCGACAAGGGCAGGTCGATCAGCGCGCTCAGGGCCCGCTTGCCGGGGAACTCGTACCGCACGAGCAGCAGGGAGATCCCGATGCCGAAGATCGTGTTGACGACGACGGACACGACCGCCACCACGACCGTGAGGCGCAGGGCGTCCACCACGTCCGGATCGTCGAAGAGCGTCTGCAGGTCGGTCAGGCCGTCCGCGAAGGTGAACTTGACGACCTGCGACACGGGCCAGGCCACCAGCAGGAAGAGGTAGGCGCTCACGACCAGCCGGTAGAGGTACCGGGTGGCACTGCGGGGTGGGCGCGGCCGGCGGGATGCACGGGCGGGAGCCGGGGCCTCCTCGTCCGTCAGGGTCAGCTCAGCCACGGCCCGAGATCCGGCGTTGGGCCACGTCGACGAGGACGATGACGACGAGGGATATGGCGAGCAGGACCGTGGCCACCGCAGTGGCCTGCGGGAGCTGGTCGTTCTCGATGCTGCTCAAGATCCGCACCGACGTGACCTCGGTCTTGAACGGCAGGTTCCCCGACAGCAGCACGAGCGAGCCGTACTCGCTCACGGCGCGGGCGAACGAGAGCGCCGCGCCCGCCGCGATCGCGGGGGTGAGGCTCGGCAGCACGATGCGGCGGAAGGTGGTGAACCGGCTGGCGCCCAGCGATGCGGCCGCCTCCTCCACGTCCCGGTCGAGCTCCTCGAGGACCGGCTGCACCATGCGGACCACGAAGGGGAGGGTCACGAACAGGAACGCCACGAACACGGCGGAGCGCTGGTTGGCGATGTCGACGCCGAGGGGGCTGTCGGCGCCGTAGAGCGAGAGGAGCACCAGGCCGGCCACGATCGTCGGCAGGGCGAAGGGGATGTCGATGAGCACCTCGAGGAAGCGCTTGCCGAAGAACTGGTCCCGCACGAGCACCCAGGCGATGAGGGTGCCCATCACGACGTTGACAGCGGTGACGAGAAGGGCGAAGCCGACCGTGAGCCGGATCGCGGCCGCCGTCTGGTCGTTGGTCACCGTGTCCCAGAAGCCGCTCCAGCCGGCCCCGGTCGACTTCACCACGACCGCGCTGAGGGGGACCAGCACCAGGAGGCTGAACCAGATCATGGCCACGCCGAGGCCGAGGCCCGAGACCGGCGTGAGGGTAGATCGGAAGA
>JBFWQW010000129.1:0-7609 GCA_050249235.1 Acidimicrobiia bacterium
TCGAGGGAGACCAACACCCCCGAGCAGCCGCCTTCGAGGAGGTGTCGGACCCGGTCGATGCAGTGCTGCTGGAACCTCTCGTCACCGACGGCCAGCACCTCGTCGACCAGGAGCACGTCGGGGTCCGTGTGCACGACCAGCGAGAAGCCGAGGCGGAGGCCCATGCCCGCGGAGTAGGTGGAGAGGGGGGCGTCGAGCTGGTCGCCGGCAAGCCCGCTGAAGGCCACGATCTCGTCGTAGCGGTCCCGCAGCTCGCGCCGGCTGAGCCCCAGGAGCACGCCGCCGATGACCAGGTTCTCGTGGCCGGTGAGGTCGCGGTGGAAGCCAGCGGACAGGTCCACCAGCGAGGCCACCCGGCCGTTGACGGCGACGTCTCCCCTCGACGGGTGCAGCACGCCGGCCAGCACCTGGAGCAGCGTGGTCTTACCCGACCCGTTGGTGCCCACCACGCCCAGGGAGCTGCCCCGCGCCACCGTGAAGGTCACGTCCCGCAGGGCCCATCGCCCCTGGCTCGGGCGTCGCCACCCGAACCGGTTGCGTCGCCGATAGGCCTTCCAGAGCGAGTCGACGACGACCGCGTCGGTCATTCGACGAGCTCTCGCGCTCTCTTCGGCTCCCGGAGGTCGATGACCTGGTCGGCCGTCGACCACGACTGCGCGGCCGGTTGCGCCACCGTCCTGGTCCGCCCGACGAGCCCCCGCAGCACGCCCGCGCCGTAGGCGGCGTGGAGGGCGACGAAGAGGCCCGCGGCGAGGGGGACGGTCGTCGGACGGCGGAGGGTGCGCGCCACCCAGGCCGACGAGGCGACCACGGCCGCTGCGTAGACGGCGAGGGGGAGCAGCGCCAGGGGGCCGACGGCGGCGAAGGCGACGGGCGCGGCCGGCAGGTAGGCGAGCAGTCCGGTCGGGGCGAGATGAGCCGGGCGCAGGGTCCGGGGGCGCTGCCGGGACAGCTGGCCGCGGCCCCGGCCGTACTTGTGCATCTGCTGGACGAAGCCCCGCCAGGTGTCGCGCCGCTCGTGGTAGGCGACCAGCGCGGGGTCGTAGTACATCCCGATCCCCAGGGTGCTCATGGCGCTGAGCAGCTCGTTCTCCTCGGCGCAGACCAGGTCCGTGGAGAACGGTCGCATGACCGACCGGCGGATGGCGAGGTTGCAGAGGGTGAAGAACCGCTCGTCGGCGCTGCCTTCGGGATGGGGGCCGTAGCGCCGGCGCACGGGTCCCGATCCCACCATGGACGAGAGCACCGCGCCCTGCACCAGCTGGAACCGGCTGCTCCCCGCGGGCGTCTCGTTGGGCCCGCCGAACACGCCCACGTCGGGCTGCTCGGCGGCCAGTCGCACGAGGCGGGCCAGGAGGTCGCGCTCGACGGTGACGTCGTCGTCGAGGAACAGCACGATCTCGCCCCGGGCCCGTTCGATGAGCAGGTTGCGGGCCGCACCCGGCAGCGCGCTCGCCACGTAGCAGACCCACGAGCCGGGGAACCACCGGTGCACGCAGGTCGCCACCGACTCGTCCCCGTCGGCGCACACCAGCACCTCGAAGGGCGGCGCGCCCTCCTGGGCGGCCAGGCTGGCGAGGCAGGCCTCGAGCAGCGTCGTGCGCCGCCCGGTGGCGATGCAGACGCTGACAGCCACGGTCGACGCTGCCGCTGTTGACTCCTCCACCGTCGACCCAGCCACCGGCGACTCTTCCACGGTCGACCCGGCCACCGTCGACCCGGCCACCGGCGGGCGGGAATCGGGCGACACCTGGCCAACGTAACCTCGTGGGCTCACTCGAGCCGTTCTGCGGAGCACCGATGAATCCCCTGACCCTCGCCCGGCGGACCTGGCCGGTCGCGCGCGGCCTCCGCGACCTGGTCCGCCATCCCGTCACCCTTCCGGAGGCCGAGGCCACCATCCGTACCGAGGTCATTGGCCGCGACGACCGCTTTCTCCTGCTGGTGGAGCGCCTGGTGCACCGCTACCCCGCCTCGCCGTCGGCCCGGCTGCTGGATCACGCCGGGATCGAACCCGGCGACCTCCGCGCCCTCGTGGCCGACCGTGGCCTGGTGGCGGCGCTGGAGACGCTGCGCGACAACGGCGTGTACGTGAGCTACGAGGAGTACCACGGCCGCGAGGACGCGAGGCGGGGGAGCCGGACGTTCACCTTCCGGCCGGAGGACTTCTTCAATCCCGAGACGCCGGCCGACTACCTGGCCACCACCGGGGGGTCGCGCAGCGCGGGCACGCCGGTCGAGCTCTCGTTCGCCTGGCAACGACGCCAGGGCGTGCAGCGGGCCGTGCAGCTGGCCATGGCCGGTCGGGCCGGCAGCCCGGGCGCGGTCTGGCTCCCGGTCTTCCCGTCGGCGGCCGGCTTCGGCGCGGTGATGAAGAACGCAGCCGGGGGAAACCGACCCGAGCGGTGGTTCTCCCAGGTGCCGAGCGTCATGGAGGGCGTCGCCGCCCACAAGCAGCTCGCCAACCGGTTCCTCCCCGCCCTCAACGCCATGGCCCGCACCGGCCTCCCGAGGCCGGAGCACGTCCCCTCGACGGATCCGGCACCGGTCGTGGCCTGGATGCAGGACGCCGTGGCCCGGGAGGGCCGGGCCGTACTCACCGGCTACGCCAGCTCCATCACAGCCGCCGCCCGGTGGGCGCTCGAGCGTGGCATCGTCCTCACCGGCGTGGTGGTCTACCCGGGGAGCGAGCCCGTGACGGCGGGCAAGCTGCGCACGATCAGGGCCTCGGGCATGCGGCCCTTCCCGCAATACGCGTTCGTCCCGGAAGGAACCGCGGCCCTCGCCTGCGAACACTGTGGCGACGAGGACTACCACCTGTGGGGTCAGGACATGGCTGTGATCACTCGAGCGCGTTCGCGGGGTGACCACGCCGTCGTGCCCGCGTTCCTCTGGACCAGCCTGGCCCTGGAGGCACCCCGGGTGCTGCTCAACGTCGAGAACGACGACTACGGCACCCTCGTGCAGCACCAGGAGTGCGACTGCGAGCTCGGCCGGCTCGGCCTCACCGCCCGGCTACGGGACATACGCGGCATCAGCAAGGTGGTGGCCGCGGGCATCACACTGGACGGCGAGACCTTCGACGAGCTGACCGAGACCGCGCTCCCCGCGGCCGGGGGCGGCGGCCCGGGCGACTACCAGTTCGTCGAGGTCGACGGCGAGGCCGGCACGACGCTGACGCTGCGGGTCCACCCCCGGCTCGGCGACGTCGACGGCGCCGCTCTGCGGGAGGCGATCCGTGCCGTCCTGGCCCGCTCCGACAACGGCGCCCTGGCCCGCGGCGTCTGGGGCGAGGACCACCTCCGGCTGGTCCGCGACACCCCCGTCGTCACCAGGGCGGGGAAGTCCCTGGCCTTCGAACGCATCGGTACCATCGACGATTCGCCGCCCGAGGCGGGGAGAGAGAGCAGCAGATGAGCCTGTCCCGACGCCAGTTCCTCCGCACGGCGTCAGCCGCATCCCTCGCCCTCGGGGCCGCAGGTTGGCTCGCCGCGTGCGGCGGCGACGACGACTCGGACGACGCCGACGACGACCGGGCGGCCACCACGACCCCGATCGACGTCCAGAAGCTGTCGGCGATGATGCCCTTCACCCTCTACCTGGCGTTCATCTCCGACGTCGCCGGCAAGACGGGGGGGTACTTCCGGAAGGCCGGGATCGACCTGGACCTCCAGTTCGCCCGCAGCGCGCCCCAGGCGCTGCAGCAGCTCGCCGCCGGGAACGTCGCCGTCATCCGCAACGCGCCGCTCGGCCCGGTCAAGGCCAACGCCAACGAGGGCGGCGACTTCGTCACCATCGCCATGGCCAACCAGACCATCCTCTACGTGCTGGTCTCCTCCGCCGACGAGCCCTACGGCACGCTCCAGTCGCTCGTCGGCAAGACCGTCGGGATGGCCACCCTGGCCGGCAACGCCGAGGACACCCTCAACCTCGTGCTCCGGGCGAAGGGGATCGACCCCGAGAGCGTGAAGCGGGTCGCCGTCGGCAACGAGGCCGCCTCGCTCGAGTTCATCGAGCAGGGCCGGGTCGACGTCGTGTTCGCCACCCGCGAGGCCGCCGCCAGCATGGTGGCCAAGGGGCTGAAGCCGAACGTCGCGGAGGTGCCGGACGCCAACCCCCTGCTCGGCACCGGCATCGTCACGACCCGGCACAACCTCGCGACCAAGCGGGACCTGCTGGTGCGGTACCTCCGCGGCCTGGAGGACGCCATGGTCGCGGTGCGCGACCAGACCAAGATCGACGCCCTGCTCGCCGAGGTGCGCAAGGAGTGGGACCTGCCGCAGCTGGACCAGCCGGCCGAGGCCAAGCCGGTCATCAAGGCGATCACCGACGTGTGGGTCGCGGCCGGTGAGAAGAACCTGCTTCGCAACGTGCCCGAGCGGTGGGCCAGCGGCATCGCCGAGTTCGAGCGGCTCAAGGTCATCTCGGCCGGCTCGAAGCCGACCAGCTTCTACACGAACGAGCTGATCGACGAAGCCAAGGGCTGAGTGGGCGAGATCGAGCTGCGGGGCATCGGCAAGCGGTTCGGCCGGGCGCCCGCCGAGGTCGTCGCCCTCGAGTCCGTCGACCTCACCCTGAGCCAGGACGAGATCGTGGCCGTGGTCGGCCCCTCGGGGTGCGGGAAGACGACCCTGCTGCGCATCCTCGCCGGGTTGTCCCCGCCGACGGAGGGCCGGGTGCTGGTCGACGGCGCCGACCTCTGGGCTGGGACCCGGGCCCGGCCGGCCGGGCGCCATGACATGGCGGTGGTGTTCCAGGAGGCCAACCTGCTGCCGTGGCTGTCGGTGGCGGCCAACATCGCCCTCCCGCTGCGCCTGCGGGGGGCACGGCGGCGCGAGCAGGTCGAGCGGGCCCGGGAGATGTGCGCGCTGGTGGGGATCGACGGGTTCGAGGACCATCGCCCGTCGGAGCTGTCGATCGGGATGCAGCACCGGGCGGCCATCGCCCGGAGCATCGTCGAGTCACCCCGGGTGCTCCTGCTCGACGAGCCGTTCGCGGCGCTGGACGCCATCAGCCGTGAGGGTCTGAACATGGAGCTCGAGCGCCTGTGGCTGCGGCAGCCGTGCACCTACCTCCTCATCACCCACTCGATCTCGGAGGCGGTGTTCCTGGCCGACCGGGTGGTGTCCATGACCGCCAGGCCCGGTCGCATCGCCGGGATCACCGAGGTGCCGTTCGGCCGGCCCCGGTCGCTGGCGCTCACGTACACCCACCAGTTCCAGCAGCTCGCGGCGCAGGTGCGCACCCTGCTGGAAGCGGCGGCCTGACGTGCGCCGGGCCGTCGTCACCCTCGGGCTGCGCCTCTCGCTGCTCGTCGTGCTCGTCGCCGGCTGGAAGCTCTACGTCGAGGTGGGCGACGTCTCCCCGTTCGTGCTCCCGCCGCCGGAGGACGTCGTGCGGGCCACGGTCGAGGTGCTGGGGGAGAGCCGGACCTGGCACCACCTCTGGGTCACGCTGTTCGAGATCGTGGCCGGGTTCGGCGTGGCCGGCGTCGCCGGCGTCGCCACCGGCGTGGCGATCGGCTGCATCCCGCTGCTCGACCGCGTCCTGTGGCCCTACCTGGTCGCGATCCAGGTGATCCCCAAGGTGGCCGTGATCCCGTTGCTGCTGCTCTGGATGGGCTTCGGGACCTCGTCGAAGGTGGTGGTGGCGGCCATCTTCGCCTACTTCCCGATCACGGCCGGGACGCAGGCCGGGGTGCGGGCCGTCGAGCCCCGCCATCGCGACCTGGCCGCCACGCTCCGGGCCAGCGGTTGGCAGCGGCTCCGCTTCGTCGACCTCCCGAGCGCCCTGCCGTCGGTCCTCACGGGCATGGAGATCGGCATCGTCCTCGCCACCGTGGGGGCGATCGTGGCCGAGTACCTGGCCGGCGGCGAGGGGTTGGGCTGGATGGCGGTGAGCTCGCTGAACCAGCTGCAGGTCGACCGGCTGTACGCGGTCATCCTCGTCCTGTCCGTCCTGGGCTTCACGCTGTACGCCACCTTCCGGGGGCTGCGACGGCTCCTCGTCCCGTGGCACCCCTCGGTGAGCGCCGGCGCCGTCGGCCTCTAGGACCGGCCGCCGGCGGGTGGTCGGGGCCGCTCAGCCCCCGTTCAGGTAGGCACGGTAGGCGGCGAGGCCGTTCGGGTTCTCCTGGAGGATGGTGTTGACGCTGCCCTCACGGGAGTTGAAGTAGCTGGTCCAGAGGGCGTTGTTGTCCCGCGCCCAGCGGAGCATGCCCGTGACGTAGGTGGGGTTGTCGCCGCCGCCGTGGGCGTTGCCCGAGCTCCACAGCCCCCACTCGTCGATCGAGATGGGCTTCCCCTTCGACGCCGCGTAGCCGGCGGCCCAGTCGAGCTTGGCCTGGGTCTGCTGCCAGCGCTCCTGGGGGGTGCCGAACACCCAGTGGTCGTAGAGGTCGAGGCCGATGACGTCGACGACGTCGTCGCCCGGGTAGAACTTCTCGCCGTAGCCGGCGCCGGCCGCCTGCTGGCTCGAGTCGGGCACGATGCACCAGTCGAAGGCGAAGGGGTGGACGGCCTTCATCTTCGGGACGATCCGCCGCCACATGGCCCGGAACCCGGAGCCATCGGTCGAGTACTGGCGACCCCACGGCATCCAGTCGCCGTTCATCTCCCAGCCCAGCCGGATCACGACCTGGTCGGCGATGCCCCGGCCCTTGATGGAGTGGGCCAACCCGACGAAGTACTGGTCGAGGCTGGTGTTGTGGAAGTCGCCGGCGGCGTGGGTCTGCAGCATCGGGACGCCGAGGACGAGCCGGCGGCTCTGGTCGGCGCGGAGCCAGTCGGCCCACGGATCGAGCGCCCACCAGTTGCTGGCGAAGTCGCTCCAACTGCTGGTGGCGTCGAGGTAGGCGATGGCGTACTGCACCGGGCGGCCCACGTCGTCGCCGAACCGGGTGATGCCCTCGATGCCGCCGCCGTTCACCGACGACACGTAGGCGCCGTGCCCGGGGCCGCTCACCGGGGTGGGGATGGCGGGCGCCGACCTGGCACCGCTCAGGACGTCGCCGGCCGAGGTGGCCAGCCAGAAGCCCTGGCCGCTGGCGGTCGGGGCCATGCCGACGATCGGGGCGGGGGCCCATGTCGCCGGGAAGTCCGGGGCGTTGCCGTGGGCGCCGACGGCGCCGGCCGCGCCGGCCAGCCAGTAGCCGTGGCCGTCACCGGTCGGGGCCATGGCGACGACGGCCTGGCCGAGCGACCCGCCCCCGTTGGAGCCGTGGAAGGGGGCGTCGCCGAAGGAGAAGATGCCGCCGTCGGCGGCGACCAGCCAGTACCCCCGACCCGAGGGGGTGGCGGTTCCCCCGGTGATGGGCTGGAGGAGGGCGATGGCGCCGGTGGAGCCGTGGAAGGCGGCGTCGCCGTAGCTGAACACCCCGCCGTCCCGCGCGATCAGCCAGTAGCCGTTGCCGGAGGGGGTGGTGGCCATGCCGACGATGGGCTGGTTGAGGGCGATGGCGCCGGTGGAGCCGTGGAAGGCGGCGTCGCCGTAGCTGAACACCCCGCCGTCGCTGGCCACGAGCCAGTAGCCGTTGCCCGAGGGGGTGGTGGCCATGCCGACGATGGGCTGGTTGAGGGCGATGGCGCCGGTCGAGCCGTGGAAGGCGGCG
>JBFWQW010000130.1:0-7476 GCA_050249235.1 Acidimicrobiia bacterium
CGGTGCGGCTGAACCATCCGGTGGTGGGGATGGCGGCGACGCCGTCCGGGGCCGGCTACTGGCTGGTGGCCGCCGACGGCGGCGTCTTCGCCTTCGGCGACGCGGTGTTCCGGGGCTCGACGGGTGCGGTGCGGCTGAACCAGCCGGTAGTGGGGATGGCGGCGACGCCGTCCGGGGCCGGGTACCGGCTGGTGGCGGCCGACGGCGGCGTCTTCACCTTCGGCGACGCCCCCTTCCTCGGGAGCGCGGCCGACGACCGGGACGATCCGGTGGTCGGCCTGGCACCGACCGCCGGCGGCTACCTCGTCGTCGCCGCCGACGGCGACGTGGCCGCCTTCGGCACCGCCCCGGTCGGCTCCCTGGCCGCGGCGTGCAAGGACCAGGCCGTGGTCGCCGTGGCCGCCCGCCCCGGGGGCGGTGCCTGGCTGGCGTCGTCGCCCGTGGCGCCGGCCCGTCCGTCGGTCGACCCGATCCTGACCGTGGCCCGGGAGAGCGAGCAGCTGGCGACGGTGCTCCGGCTCCGCCAGGGCTGCCAGCCGGCCCCGGCGGCCGGATCCGGCCAGCTCGCCCCGCCGCTGGCCGGGGCCCGCACCACGACCTCGTACGGCTGGCGGACGCACCCCATCTTCGGTCGCCCCCAGTTCCACACCGGCCTCGACCTGGCCGGTGGGAGCCGGATCCTCGCCGCCGCCGACGGGGTGGTGGTCGAGGTCGCCAACCGGGAGGGCTACGGCCTCACCACCGTGGTCGACCACGGCAACGGCCTGGCGACGGTGTACGGGCACCAGGCCGCCGTGGCGGTGGCGCCCGGCGAGACGGTCGCCCGGGGCCAGGCGATCGGCACGGTCGGCACCACCGGCTTCGCCACCGCCGCCCACCTCCACTTCGAGGTGCGCGACCACGGCCGGCCGACCGACCCCCGGGCCTGGCTGTGACGGGCGAGACCCCCGACGGCAGCCGCCTGGTGGTGACCCGCTCCTGCTCCATCGCGCTCGGCGAGCTGCGCTGGCGGACCAGCCGCAGCGGGGGACCGGGAGGGCAGCACGCCAACACGTCGGACACCCGGGTCGAGGTCGTCTTCGACATCGCCGGCTCGCCGTCGCTCGGGCCCGTCCAGCGCCGCCGCCTGCAGGAGCGCCTGGGCGACGAGATCCGGGTGGTCGCCGCCGACGAGCGGTCGCAGGCGAGGAACCGGGGCATCGCCCTCGAGCGGCTGCGGGCCCGGCTGGCGGACGGCCTCCGGGTCGACCCACCCCGGCGCCCGACCCGCCCGACCGCCGGCGCCACCCGGCGCCGCCTCGACGAGAAGCGGCGCCGGGGCGACCTGAAGCGCTCCCGGCGGGCCCCGGAGCTGTAGAAAGACTCCTCGTGCCGAGCCAGGGAACCGTCCTCGTCACCGGAGGCGCGGGCTACATCGGCAGCCACACCTGCGTGGCGCTGCTCCAGGCCGGCTGGTCGGTGGTCGTCGTCGACAACCTGTCGAACAGCAGCCCGGAGGCGGTGGCCCGGATCCGGGAGCTGGCGCCCGGCGACCTGCGCTTCGAACGGGTCGACCTCCTCGACCGGCCCCGCCTGGAGGACGCCCTCACCCAGCAGCCGGTGTCGGCCGTGATCCACTTCGGCGGGTTGAAGGCCGTGGGCGAGTCCGTCGCCGATCCCCTCCGCTACTACGAGAACAACGTGGTCGGGACGGTCAACCTGCTCCGGGCCATGCGGGCGGCGGGGGTGCGCGACATCGTCTTCTCGTCGTCGGCGACGGTGTACGGCACGTCGGAGGCGGTGCCGCTCACGGAGGACGCCGCCGCCGGGGGCACCAACCCCTACAGCCGGACCAAGCTCCACGTCGAGCACCTGCTCCGGGACGTGGCCGACTCGGAGGAGGGGTGGCGGGCCTTCATGCTCCGCTACTTCAACCCGGTGGGCGCCCATCCCAGCCGGCGCCTGGGCGAGGACCCCGTCGGCGTGCCGAACAACCTCATGCCGTTCGTGATGCAGGTGGCGGTGGGCCGGCGGCCCGAGCTGGTGGTGTTCGGCGACGACTACCCGACGCCCGACGGCACCTGCATCCGGGACTACATCCACGTGGAGGACCTCGCCACGGGCCATCTCGCCGCCCTCGAGGCCCTCGACCGCATCGAGGGGGCCGTCCCCGTGAACCTCGGCACCGGCACCGGGAGCTCCGTCCTGGAGGTGGTGGCGGCCGCCCGGCGGGCGTCGGGACGACCCATCCCGTACCGCGTCGGCCCCCGCCGGCCGGGCGACGTGGCCGTGTCGTGCGCCGATCCGAGCCGGGCCGCCGAGCTGCTGGGGTGGCGGGCCACCCGGACCCTCGACGACATGTGCGTCGACCACTGGCGCTGGCAGCAGGCCAACCCCGACGGCTACGGGTCCTGAGCCCGTGGAACATGTCCGGTGCGCCCCGTCCCGACCCCTCGTCGTGCTTCCGACCTACCTGGAGGCGGAGAACGTGGTCGAGGCGCTCGAGCGCATCCGGGCGGCGGTACCGCCTGCCGGCATCCTCGTCGTCGACGACGGCAGCCCGGACGGCACCGCCGACCTGGCGGCGGAGGCGGCCCAGCGGCTCGGCGACGTCCACGTGCTGCGCCGCCCGGGCAAGGGGGGCCTCGGGTCGGCCTACCGCGACGGCTTCGCCTGGGGGCTGGCCCGGGGCTACGACGCCCTGGTCGAGATGGACGCCGACCTCTCCCACGACCCGGCCGTCCTCCCCGCCCTGCTGGCCCCGCTCGGCGAGGGCGCCGACCTCGTGATCGGGTCTCGCTACGTGCCGGGCGGGTCGACGCCCGACTGGCCCCGCAACCGATCGCTGCTCTCCCGGGCCGGCAACCGCTACGCCCAGCTGCTGCTCGGCTTCGACGTGCGCGACTCGACGGCCGGGTTCCGGGCCTACGCCGCCGACCTCCTGCCCCGACTGGGCCTGGCCGACATCCGGGCCGAGGGCTACGCCTTCCAGATCGAGATGACGCGGGCCACCCACCGCACGGGGGGCGTGATCCGCGAGATCCCCATCGCCTTCTACGACCGGGTGGAGGGCACCTCGAAGATGTCCGGCCGGATCGTGGCCGAGGCCCTCCTGCTGGTGACGTGGTGGGGGGTTCGGGACCGCATCCTCGCCGTCGGGAGGTGGCCGCGCCGGTCGCGGGGCCTCCGGCCGGCAAGCTGAGCGGGCGACCACCCGTGCCCGCCTCTCCCGTGCCCGCCTCTCCCGTGCCCGCCTCACGCCCACCCGTCGCCCGTCGTCCCGGGGCGGCCGCCCCGCCTTCCGATCCGGCCGATGCGACCGGTCCGACTGATGCGACCGGCCCGACGGGCGTCGCCCCGTCGCCGCCGAGGCGTCGCCAACCCCACCACCCCAGCCTCGACGGGCTGCGGGGCGCGGCCGTGGCAGCGGTGCTCCTCTTCCACGGCGGCTACGGGTGGGCCAAGGGCGGCTACCTCGGGGTCTCGACCTTCTTCACCCTGTCGGGCTTCCTCATCACCGGGCTGCTCGTCCACGAGCGGGCCGACCGTGGAGCGATCGACCTGGCCCGCTTCTGGGCCCGGCGCTTCCGGCGGCTGCTCCCGGCCATGCTCGCCGCCCTGGTCGGCGTGGCCTTGTTCGCCGCCCTCGTGGCCGACGGCGACCAGCTGGCCCGCATCCGGACCGATGCCCTGGCCACGCTCGGCTACGTGGCCAACTGGCGGTTCATCGCCAGCGGGCAGAGCTACGTCGACCTGTTCGCGGCGCCGAGCCCGGTGCTGCACGCCTGGTCGCTCGCCGTCGAGGAGCAGTTCTACCTCTTCTTCCCGCTCCTGGTGGCCGGGGTCCTCGGCCTCACCGGCGGCCGCCGCCGGGGCCTGGCGATCGTCCTCGGGGCGCTGGCGGTGGCGTCCGTCGCCCTTTCCGTGGCGCTCCACGACGACCACACCCGCGTCTACTACGGCACCGACACCCGGGTCGCCGAGCTGCTCGTGGGCGCGCTGCTGGCCATCTGGGCGGCGGGGCCCTCGACCGGGCTGGCCGAACGGCGTCGCCCGGCGGTCGCCGGGCTCGGGGTGGCCGCCGCCGCCGTCACGGTCGTGGCGTGGGTCACGGTCGACCAGACCAGCGACTGGCTCTACGTCGGCGGCTTCGCCGCCTACGGCCTGGTGTCGACCGCACTGGTCGCCGCGGCCGTCGCCCCCGGCCCGGTCCGGCGGGTGCTGGCCTTCGCCCCGCTCCGGTGGCTGGGGCTCATCAGCTACGGCGTGTACCTGTACCACTGGCCGCTCTTCCTGGTCCTCACGCCGGCGCGGGTCGGGTTCGGCGGGGTGCCGCTGTTCGGGCTGCGCCTCGGCGTGACCCTCGCCGTGGCGGTGGCCTCCTACCTGCTGGTCGAGCAGCCCGTCCGGAAGGGCGCCCTGCCGGGCCGGCGGGCGCTGGTGGCGGCCCCGGTGGCGGCCGCGGTGGTCGCCCTGGTGTTGGTCGCCGTCACGGTGCCGCCCGGGCCGCCGGCCCGGCTGGCGGCCGAGGAACCGGGCCCGGCCCCGGCGGCGCGACCCGATCCCTTCGGCGGGCCGGTGCGGGTGGCCACCGCGGCCGACCCACTGCGGGTGCTGGTCGTCGGCGACAGCGTGAGCTACGACGCCGAGCCCGGTCTGCTGGCGGCGCTGCGGGCCACCGGCGCGGTCACGGTCGACGCCGAGAACCGGCTCGGCTTCGGGCTCACGTCCCACTTCGTCGACTGGCGGACCGACTGGCCCCGTTACGTCCGCGACGTGCGGCCGGAGGTGGTGATCACGTTCTTCGGCGACTGGGACGAGACGTTCCTCGCCCGGGAGGGCCCCGAGGCCTACGCCCGGCTGCTCGACGAGGCGTTCGGCATCCTCTCCTCGGGTGGGGCCCGCCTCCTCGTCGTCGGCGTGCCCGTGAACGTGAACCGGGAGGGGGTGCAGCACCCCCGTGAGACCCGGGCCTCGTTCCAGGCCGCCGTCGACCGTCTCGCCCCGATGGCGGCGTTCCTCGACCTCGACCCCGTCCTCACGCCCGGGGCCACGTTCCGCTCCCACCTCGAGGGGCCCGGTGGCCTCGAACGGGTCCGAAAGCTTGACGGCCACCACCTGTGCCCGGCCGGAGCGGCCCGCATCGGCCGGGCCGCCGTCGACGCGCTGGCCCCCGCCTGGTCGCTCCCGGCGCCGGACCCGTCGTGGCGGGCCGGCGACTGGGCCCTCGATCCCCGCTACGACGAACCGCCCGGGTCGTGCCCGGAGTAACGTCCGGCGCCGTGCCGGAACCCGTCCTGTCGGTCGTGATGCCCTGCTACAACGAGTCGGCGACCGTCCTGGAGGCCTGCAAGCGGGTGCTGGCGTCGCCGTACACGCGCCAGCTGGTGGTGGTGGACGACGCCTCGGTCGACGACAGCGCCGGCCTCGTCGAGAGCATCGGCGACGACCGGGTGCTGCTCGTGCGCCAGCCCCGGAACCGGGGCAAGGGCGCCGCCCTCCGGCGGGGCTTCGAGCTGGCCAAAGGCCCCTTCGTGGTGGTGCAGGACGCCGACCTCGAGTACGACCCGGCCGACTTCGAGCAGCTCGTCGGCCCGCTGATCGACGGCTCCGCCGACGTCGTCTTCGGCTCCCGCTTCATGTCGGGCCAACCCCACCGCGTCCTCTACTTCTGGCACAGCCTCGGGAACCGGATCCTCACGCTCACGTCGAACGCCTTCACGAACCTGAACCTCACCGACATGGAGACCTGCTACAAGGCCTTCCGCAAGGACGTCCTGGACAGCATCACGCTCGAGGAGGACCGCTTCGGGATCGAGCCGGAGATCACCGCCAAGGTCGCTGCCGGGGGCTGGCGCATCTTCGAGGTGGGGATCGCCTACAACGGCCGGACGTACGAGGAGGGCAAGAAGATCGGGTGGCGGGACGGCGTGCGGGCCATGGTCTGCATCGTCCGCTACTCAGGCCCCGGTCGGCGCGTCCGGGGCCTGGCTGCCAGCCGCTGATCAACCGGCCGCTGAACCACCGGCCACTGAACCACCGGTCGCAGGGGTGGGTTCCCGGGCAGGGACGCCGCCGAGCGTCAGAGTCCCTTCCGGCGGGGCCGGATCGGCCCGCAGGCGGTCGACGACGAGCACCAGCGCCAGCAGGGCCAGGCCGCCGGCGGCCAGCAGGTGGGCGGGCCGGAAGAAGTCGGTCCAGCCGAAGTCGGCCGGGTAGTCGTTGCGGAGCTGGCGGCCGGCGGTGAAGGCGGCGGCGGCGGCGACGCCGCCGACCGCGCCGAGGGCGGCGACCAGGCGGCCGTAGGAGAGGCGGAGGGCGGCGACGGCGACCACGGTCACCCCGAGCCCGACGGCAGGGTGGATCGTGAGGCCGGCGCCGGCGCCGACCGCCCCGGCCGCGACGAGCGTCGCGGGCCAGCTCGGCCGGCGCCGGTTCCGAACCAGCAGCGGCCGCAGGCGGGGCCCCGGGGCGGGCGCACCGGCCGGCCGCCGGCGCCGGCCCGGGAGCAGGACGATGAGGATGCAGAGCAGGACGCCGGCGGCCGACGACCACAGGCCGGCGGTGACGAGCCGCTGGGGCGTCCAGCGGAGCTCGACGTCCACCACGCCGTCGGCGCCCGGGTCGACCAGCCAGCCGTTGGCGTAGCCGTCGACCAGCACCGGCCGGCCGAGGTCGCGGCCATCGGCGGAGGCCTCCCAGCCGGTCGACCAGCTCTGACCGAGGACCAGCCAGACCGGCCCGGCCCCACCGGTGACCCGGAGGTCGAAGGAGGTACGCCCCTCGTCGCGCACCTCGACCCCGTGGTCGGCCGACGCCGTCGGACCGGTGGGCGGGGCCGCCGGCGGCTGGGCGGCGGCCCCCCCGGGCGACGACGCCAGCACGATCCGGTCGAGGTCGAAGCCCGACCGAGTCCCGGGCACGGCCCGCAGCTCGTGACGGCCGGCCCCGAGGGCGATGCCGGCGGCATCCGGCCCGCAGGCGGCGACGTCGAGGCCGGTCGGGCCGCTGGCGGCAGCCGTGGGGCCGACGATGCGGACCCAGACCCGGCGGCCGTCGATGGTCAGCAGGTCGTCGCGGCAGGTGTCGACCACCGGGCCGGCGGTGCTGGTGCCGGTCAGCCCGGGCCGACTGGTGCCGATGCCGAGCTCGGCGATCGACACGGGCATGTCGATCGGGCCGCCGCCGAACCAGTCGACGGTCGTCACCGGGCGGACGCCGTCGACGACGACGCGGAAGGAGCGGCCCCGGATCGGTTCGAGACGGATCGGCACGACGACCACCCCCTCGCCGTCCGCGATCGGCGGCACCACCACCGTCTGCTCGGTGACGCCGTCGGCCACGATCCGGAGCTGGGTGGGAACCGAGTGGTCGCCGTCGGCGCCCACGGCCAGGTCGAGGCGGTCGAGCGTGCGGGGCTCGTCGAGGTCGAGCTCCAGCCAGCTCCCGAGCTGGTCGCCGAAGTGGTTGGTCCAGGCCGTGGCCGGGTCGCCGTCG
>JBFWQW010000131.1:0-7462 GCA_050249235.1 Acidimicrobiia bacterium
ATCGATGAGGCAAGCGCCGACATCGCCGCGGTCGAGGCCAGGATCGAGGAACTGATCGCCCCTTTCACCGCAGCGGTGACCCGCCTTGATGAGATCACCGGAGTTGGGGTGACCGGCGCGCACACCATGATCGCCGAGATCGGACTCGACATGACCAGGTTCCCCACCGCCGCGCACCTGTGCTCCTGGGCTCGGTTTGCCCCCGGCGTGAAGGAATCCGCGGGCAAGAAGAAGGGCAACGGGTCCAGCGGTCACGGCAACCGCTACCTGGCCCGGGCCCTGGGCGAGGCCGCCCTGGGTGCGAGCCGAACCGACACCTTCCTCGGCGAGCGCTACCGGCGCGTCGCTCGCCGTCGCGGCAAGAAGAAGGCGATCGTCGCGGTCGGCCGCTCGATCCTGGTCATCGTCTGGCACTTGCTGTCGGATCCCGACACCCGCTACCACGACCTCGGCTCGGACTTCCACGACAACCGCATCGGCCCCGAACGCAAGAAGCGCGCCCACATTCGTCAACTCGAAGCCCTCGGCTTCAAGGTCACCCTCGAACCCGTCGCTTGACGCTCAACCTCGCCCGTCCCCGACCAGGCACGGCCTGACGCCGAGTCGGTGGTCCCGTTCGCCCGTCCCCCCTTGATTTTCGGATTAGCGCACAACGAGTGGGACCCGACGGCGAAGACCTCCCGGACGAAGGTGCTGTACTCCTTCGGCCGGGCCGATCAGCTCGACCGGGCCGCGATCGAACGCCTGATCACCGCCCTGACCCGGGTCGTGGGCGTCGACGCCGTCTCCACTGGTCCGGATCGGGTGCGGATGGTCGGGGTGCCCGGCTTGGAGTTCGTCGAGTCTCGCCCGCTGGGTGGGGCGTGGCTGCTGGATCGGCTGTGGCATCGGCTGGGCATCGACACCCTGTTGCGGCGCCTGGCTGGGAATGTCAACCCCATCTGGCCCCACTGTGATGGGGCGGATTCCAGTGATCGTTGCAACGCCCGAGGTCATCGGGAGTCGCGATGGCGGGTCGGGGTCAACCGGGTGCCGCACCGCAGACGGCCAAGCGTGAGGAGTACGCACGGCTGATCGCCAGCGGGGTGTCGAGCGCGCAGGCATGCCGGATCGTGGGCGTCAACCCTCGAACCGGGAAACGGTGGCGACACGGCCGCACGATCACCAGCAGTAGCGGCCGACGGCTGCACTATCCGCCCGTGATCAACAGGTCGAAGCGGGAGGTGTCGGCGCGGTTTCTGGCCGAGGACGAGCGGGTCGTGATCGCCGATCTGCATCGGCGGGGTGTGGGGGTGCGTGCGATCGCCGCGGCCACCCGGCGAAGCCCGGCCACGATCAGCCGAGAGCTGCGCCGCAACCGCGACGAGGCGAGCGGGCAGTACCGGCCGTTCACCGCCCAGCGGATGGCGGTCGGTCGGCGGGGCCGACCGGGCCGGGGCAAGCTGGTCCGCGACACCGAGCTCGCCGAGTTCGTGCAGCAGCGCCTCGCGCAGCGGTGGAGTCCGGAGCAGATCTGTCATGCGCTGCGCGAGCAGTTCCCGGACCAGCCCCACCGCCACCTCGTCCCGGAGACGATCTACCAGGCGGTCTACCGGCCCGGCCGGGGCGGGTTGACCCGCCAGCTGCCGCCCCGGGTACTGAGGACCGGGCGATCGCGGCGCCGGCCACGCCGGCATCCGCAGGCGCGACGCGGCCGGTTGAGGGACATGACCATGATCGACCAGCGGCCGGCCGAGGTCGCCGAGCGGGTCACTCCCGGGCACTGGGAAGGCGACCTGATCACCGGGGCGCACAACCGGTCGGCGATCGGGACGCTGGTGGAACGCACCTCGCGGTTCACCATGCTGTTGCACCTGCCGATCGACCACGGCGCCCAGGCGGTGCACGACGCGGTCATCGCCGCGCTCTCGGCGCTGCCGGCATCGCTGCGCCGCTCGCTGACCTGGGATCAAGGCTCGGAGATGGCGCTCCACGGCCAGATCAGCCAGAGGCTGGGGATGGCGGTGTTCTTCTGCGAGAAGGCCAGCCCCTGGCAGCGCCCGAGCAACGAGAACACCAATGGGCTGCTGCGCCAGTACTTCCCGAAGGGCACCAACCTGCGCGTGCACAGCCTCGAGCAGCTGGCCGCGGTGGCCGCCGAACTCAACACCCGGCCCCGCAAGACCCTCGACTGGCACACCCCGGCCCACCGGCTGACCCAGCTGCACCCAGCCAGCCCCTGACGCCGCCGCCGCCGTGGGGTGCGGGCGCTGCCACGATGAGGGCGTGGTGGACAGGCGACCGCGTGGGCCCGAGCCGCCCTGGAGCGGACCGGAGATCGCGTTCAGGCAGGGGATGGCCCGAGACATGCTGCGCGAGCTCGCGCCGCTGCTGGCCGAGGAGGGCATCCACGTCGACGAGAACGGCGAGCTCAGCGACGTCGACGTGCCCGACCTGCGGGCCCTGCAACGCGCCCTCGACCGGGCCGTCGAGCGCCAGAACCTGGCACTGTTCACCCCGACCGGCCACGCCCGCGAGCTGGCCGCCACCGCGCTGCGACGGGTGACCGAGGCCATCGCGGCCGGCGATCCCGCCACCGCCGCGGTCGTGCTGGACGACGACGTGGTGCCCGAGTCCCCGGACGACACCGTCGCGACCGTCGCCGGGTGCACCGGGATGGCCTTGGGGCTGCTGGATGAATGGCTGTCCGGGCGCGACCCGGCCGCACCCGCCCACCTCGCCGCCCGCATCCGGCTGCCGGCTGGGCACTGGACCGGCCAACGCGCCGCCACCGACGTGCTCGCCCTCGCCGCCAAGGGCAGAGCGTTCCGCAGCCTGCACACCCTGACCATCCGCCAGGGCGGTCACCACCTGCTCTACGGCAGCGCGCTCGCGCTGGCCGCAGCCACGCTCGCGTGGGCCCGCCATACCGGCACCGAACCCGCCGAGCTGACCACCACCATGATCCGCTGAACCCGCTACGATCCGCGGCCGTCACAGCCACTGCGTTGCGACGATCACTGGAATCCGCCTGGCCTGATCTGGCCCCACCTCCGTCGGCCGGTTCTTACGTTCCGTGACGTCGCGCAGAGCGGCATCACGGAGGCAGGGACGGGATGCAGAGGAGATCGAAGGTGGAGCTGTTCGAGCGGATCCGGCGGGACAGCCGGCTGGAGGGGTTGTCGATCCGGGCTCTGGCGCACCGGCATGGGGTGCATCGGCGGATGGTGCGGGAGGCGCTGGCGAGTGCGGTGCCGGCGGAGCGCAAGACGCCGCAGCGGATGGCGACGGCGTTGACTGCGGCGCATCGGGCGACGGTGCGCGGCTGGCTGGTCGCCGACCGGTCGGCGCCGCCCAAGCAGCGCCATACCGCCCGGCGGGTCTGGCAGCGGCTGGTCGACGAGCAGGGCGCGCAGGTGGCCGAGTCCACCGTGCGCGGGTTCGTCGCCGAGGTGCACCGCGAGTTGAGCGGCGGGGTCGGGTTGGTGATGGTGCCGCAGACGCACCCGCCGGCCGAGGAGGCCGAGGTCGACTTCGGCGAGTTCAAGGCCCGGATCGCGGGGGTTCTGGTGCGGTTGTGGATGTTCGTGCTGCGGCTGTCGCACTCGGGCAAGGCGGTGCACGTGGCGTATGCGAACGAGACCCAGGAGAGCTTCTTCGACGGGTTCGTCACCGCGTTCGACACGCTGGGCGGGGTCCCGGGCCGGGTCCGGCTGGACAACTTGAAGCCTGCGGTGATCCGGGTGCTGCTGGGCCGGGCCCGGTTGGAGAACACCCGGTTCGTGCTGCTGCGCAGCGCCTACGGCTTCGACGCGTTCTACTGCCAGCCCGGGCTGGAGGGTGCGCACGAGAAGGGCGGCGTGGAGGGCGAGGTCGGCCGGTTCCGCCGCCGGCATCTGACCCCGGTGCCGTCGGTGGGCAGCCTGGCCGAGCTCAACGAGCTGCTCGCCGCGGCCGATGATGACGCTCGCCGAAATTCCCCGGTGTTGCTCAGCGAAGTTCCCCACCTTGGGAACGAGGGGGATCGTAGGTCTTTGACATTGGTCGTGTCTTGTGCATCGGCGGCGTGTCGGGCGGTGACGGTGCGCTGGGCGCGTTCGGCGATCTCGCGGGCTTCGCCCGCGTGTGCGGGGTCGGTGCGGGCGTGCTGATCGGCGATCCGGGCGAGCAGCGTGGCCTTGTGGGCCAGCAGTGCGGTGTATTCGGCGGGGTCGCCGCCGAGAGCCGGTGGGCGTAGCCGGGCGAGTCGGGCGGTGAACGCGGCGATGTCGGCGACGGTGACCGGCTCGGCCGGGTCGGTGGCCGCGGCCCGGACGAGCCGGGGATCGGGGTCAGTCATGAGCGGCTCCGGGGATGGGGACCTGGGCGGCGGCCGGCGCGACGAGCAGGGTGATGACCGCGACCGGGCGGGCGCAGTGCGGGCAGCGGGCGGCTGGTTCAGCGCGGGCGGCGACGGCGTCGACGACGTCGACAGGACGCGGGACGGCGGGCGGGCCGGCGGCGGGCCGGCGTCCGGGGTGGCGGCGCCGCCAGGCGGTCTTGCGGCAGCGTTCGGAGCAGTAGCGGCGCCGCGGTATCTGGTAGTGGGTGGTGCTGAAGCTGCGCCCGCAGATCGGGCAGTTGCCGGTGCTCATGGGCGCACCGCCTGACGGAGGGCTTCGGCGCGGGCCTGGTGGGCGCGCATCCGGTAGGACGGGCCCTCGATCGCGGCGACGATGCCGCGGTGCAGCAGCCGGTCCAGGACCGCGGCGGCCATCATGGGGTCGGCGAAGCGGTCGGCCCAGGTGGCGATCCCGGCGTGGCTGGTGATGATCACGCTGGCTTTGAGGTAGCGCGCCGAGATCACCTGGAACAGCGCGGCGTTGGCGTCGGCGTCCAGGCGGCGGTAGCCGAACTCGTCGATGACCAGCAGTTTCGGTCCGGCGTAGAAGCGCAGCATGTGGCTCCAGCGGCCCTCGCGGGCGGCGCGGGTGCAGCGGGCGGCGAGGTCTTCGGCGGTGGTGAAGTAGACGCGGTGCCCGGCCTCGATCGCGGCCCGGGCCAGCCCGATCGCGAGCATCGTCTTGCCGACCCCGGGCGGGCCGATGAACAGGATGTTGGCGGCCTCGTCGAGGAACCGCAGTGACGCCAGGTCGCGGATCAACGCCTCGTCCACCCCGGGTTGGGCGGTGTAGTCGTAGTCGGCCAGGGTGTAGCCGGCGGGTAGGCAGGCGAAGTGGGTGCGCGAGGCCAGCCGGCGGGCCTGGGTCGCGGCGACCTCGACTGCGAGCAGCCGTTCCAGGGTGGCCGTCGGTGACAGCGAGCGGGCGCGGGCGTCGTCGAGCACTCCGGGCAGCGCCGCGGCGGCGTCGGGCAGCCGCAGGTAGGCCAGGTGCTCACGCAGCCGCTGGTAGAGCGCCGCTTCCGCACCCGAACGCGGCGCGACCGGCCCGGCGGTCGCGCCGCTGGGCATCGAGGCGTTCACAAGCTCTCCTCGACGGTGCTCGCGGTGCCCGCGGTGCCCGCGGTGCCCGGGCCGGTGATCGGGCGCACGGCGGCGGCATAGGCGGCGAAGTCGAGCACCTGCCCGTCACCGGCGGCGGCGTCGGGGGCGGGGTCGCCGCGCAGCCGGGCGGCCTCGACACGGGCCGCCGGCGACGGGGGGCGGCGGGTCTTGCCCCGGCACGCGACCCGGTCGGTGAACCCGGCCAGCACCGCGGCCTCCAGCGCGGCGACGTGCCCGCTGTCGCGGACCACCGCGCCGGCGCCGTCCGGCGTGCGGTGGTGCCGGGCCAGCACCACCCCCGTTTCGGTGGCCACCTCCACCAGCCCGGACCCGAGCCGGGACGACACGATCAGCTCCCGGCCCGGCATCCCCGGCGGCACCGAGTAGGCGTTGCCGCGGAAGGCCACCAGCGCCTGCGCCGACACCGTGCGCGTGACCGCCATGACGGCCGGATAGGGCGTGGTCGGCGCCGCCACCAGCTGCTCGGCGACGGCCAGCTCGGCGACGGTCACCCTGCTCCCGTCGTCGCGGCGCCGGGTGCGCGCGTCGCCCACCCGGGCGCAGAACCGGTCCAGATCAGCCTGCGCGCCGACCATCGTGTGCTCGTCGGCCAGGGTGCGCCACCACCGCTGCGCCGCGCTGTGGTTGGCCTTCTCCACCACCCCCTTGCGCTGCCCCCGCCGCGACGGGCACACCGTCACCGCGGCGCCGTAATGCTTCGCCACGGCGGCGAAGCTCGCGGTGACCCGCCCCGAGCCGGGATGACACACCGTGGCCATCCGGTCGAACCGCCAGTACCGGCTCACTCCGCCCAGCCGGCGCACCACCCCGTCAAGGGCCTCGATCAGGTGCGCCTGATCCTCCGACTCGGCCAGCACCGCCCGCCACCGGCTCGAGTGCGCCAGCGACCCGACCAGCAGATGCGCCGGGCCGGACAGCCCCCACCCCAACGGCGGGTCGGGCAGCTCCAACCAGTCGAACTGGGTCTCCTCCCCGGCCGGATGCGCGATGATCGCCGACTCCCGATGGGCGCCGGCGGTGCACGCCGGGCACGCCGGGCGCAGCGCCCGAGCCCGCAACGCACGGGTGAACGACGGGTACGAGCCGGCATAACCCAGCTCGACCACCTCGTCGAACAACGTGGATGCCCACACGTGCCGGTCATCGGCCAACCGCTGGGTCACATACCCGGCGAACGGCTCGAACACCTCCGGCGTCGACCGCCGGCGCACCCCCGGGGTCCGTTCCCCGGACACATACGCCCGGACCGTCTTGCGGTCCCGGCCCAGATGGCGGGCGATCGCGCTGATCGTCCAACCCCGCTTGAACAAGGCTTCGGCTTCCAACTCTTCCTCCCATGTGAGCATTGGCCCGGGTCCCTTCGACAGCTCCTGCCTGGCAGCCGGAGCGTCGAAGGGACCCCCTTGCGCAGGCCGGCGACACGCCGACCAGCCGCCCCATGGGTGGGGAATTTCAGTGAGCAGGTCTGGGGAGTTTCAGCGAGCGTCGTCAACGGGAGGCAGGCTCGCCGAAACCCGGCCCGCGCGCGGCCGAACCCGCGACCACGGTTTGCAGTCGTGAACACCCTCCCCGCGGATCGACGCGGGGCGGCTGGCCACCGTGTGCGCCTCGGTGGCCGCGGCCGAGCACACGGGTCAGCCCGCCCGCGGCCGCCAGTGCCACTCATCGGCGGCGACGTTCGTCCGCAGCGTGACCCGCTGATCCGCCCAGGGGATTGACGCACGTCGCCTGCCCGGCATGGCGGCTGGTCCCCGCCGCGGACCCCGCAGCCTGCCCGGGGCAGCTCAAGGCCGCGCGGCCAAGAACCTTGATGGACCCGCCTTCGGCGGGCGGTCCTGCCGGCCCGGAGGCTGCCACGCCGGCCCTCAACATCAAGGGCACGCCGCTGCGCTCCGTGTCGGCTGCGCCGACGGCCGCACGCGGCCCCCCGTGACATTGAGCCACAGCCGGCGTGGCGGCCGCCGAGTGCGGTGGCGG
>JBFWQW010000132.1:0-7389 GCA_050249235.1 Acidimicrobiia bacterium
CCTCGCTGGCGGTGGTTCGATGGCCGACCAGGTGGCCCGCATCGGCGAGGAGCGGCGCCGGCTCCGCGCCGCCGACGGCCGCCGCCGCGGCACGCCCGGGCGGCCCATGGTCGGCGACGACGCCGATCCAGCCGTCCTGGCCGCCCTGAAGGCCTGGCGGTCCGGCGCGGCCCGGGCCGCCGGCGTCCCGGCCTACGTGATCTTCCACGACACCACTCTGGCCGCCGTGGCCGAGGCCCAGCCCGACTGCCGGGCCACGCTCCTCGCCCTGCCCGGTCTCGGTCCCGTCAAGGCCGAGCGCTACGGCGACGATCTCCTGCGGGTCGTGGCCGAGCACCGGGCCTCCTAGCCTCCCGGCATGGCCCTCGACGACGAGCTCCGCAACCGGGTGACCTGGAAGATCCCGAACGGGCTCGTGCTCGTCGGCTCCCGGGCCGGCGACGAGCGCAACGCCATGACCGCGTCGTGGGTGACGCAGCTCTCGATGGAGCCTGTGCTCATCGGGATCGGCGTGGACAACACCGCCCTCACCCACCGCCTCATCCGGGAGGGCGGCTCGTTCACGGTCAACCTCTGGTCGTCGGACGACACGAAGGTCTTCGTAAAGTTCTCGAAGCCGGCCACCGACGACGGCACCACCCTCAACGGTCGGCCCGTGCGGGCCGCCACCACCGGTGCCCCGGTGTTCGACGAAGCCATCGCCTGGCTGGACTGTGCCCTGCGCCAGCAGCTCGACCTCGGCACCCACACCCTCTTCGTCGGCGAGGTCGTCGACGCCTCGATCCCCGACGACACGGCCCGCCCGGCCACCACCCAGGACACCCGCATGAAGTACGGCGGCGTCCGCCGCCACTGACCCGGCAGCCGGAGCTGCATCAACACAGCTGCCAGAGCTGCGGAGCGCCAGCGAAGCGAGCCTCCCCAGCACGTACGGCTGCGTGCACGCAAAGCTGCGCAGGCGAGGCGCCAGCCGAGCCGGAGCTGCGCATCAGCAGGGCGCCAGCCGAGCCGGAGCTGCGCATCAACACAGCTGCCGGAGCTGCCCGTCAACAGAAGTCGGCGAAGAGCGGGGCGTGGTCGGAGGGCTTGGTGCCCTTGCGGGCGTTGCGGTCGACCAGCACCCAGGCCAGCCGGTCGGCGAGGGGCGGGCTGGCCAGGAGGAGGTCGATGCGCATGCCGAGGTGCTTGTGGAAGGCGCCGGCCTGGTAGTCCCACCAGGTGTAGAGGCGGTCCTCGTCGTGACAGGCCCGGAAGGTGTCGACCAGGCCCCAGTCGAGCAGCCCGGCGAGGGCGGCCCGCTCGGGTGGGCTGACGTGGGTACCGCCGTTGCAGGCGGTCGGGTCCCAGACGTCGCGGTCGTCGGGCGCCACGTTGAAGTCGCCGGTCACCACCACTGCCGTGGTCGGGTCGGCCACGGCGTCGAGGTGCCGCCGCAGCCGCTCGAACCAGGCCAGCTTGTGCACGTACTGCTCGTGGCCGAGCTCCCTCCCGTTCGGCGCGTAGACGGTGGCCACCCGCACCCCGCCACAGGTGGCCGTCAGGAGGCGGGCCTCCGGGTCGACCGCCCCCCCGTCGGCGAAGCCGTCGACCACGTCCTCGACGCCCACCCGGCTGGCGATGGCGACACCGTTCCAGCGCCCCTCGCTGTGGTGCACCACCTCGTAGCCGGCGGCGGCGAAGGCCATGGACGGGAAGGCGTCACCCGCCAGCTTCGTCTCCTGGAGACAGAGCACGTCGGGTGACGCCGCCGCCAGCCACTCCTCGACCCGGCTCAGCCGGACCTTCAGCGAGTTGACGTTCCACGTCGCGATCCGCACTCGCCGAGGGTAGGCGGGCCGGGCCGCCGATCAGCCGGGCACGCGGTCGTTGTAGGAGTCGAGGGCGGCGTCGATCTCGGCCGACGCCTGGGTCACGGCCCTGGCCGGGTCCTCGCCGCGGAGGAGCACCTTCTCGATGGCGACCAGGACCGCCTCCCGCACTTCACGGGACGGTCCCACGACCGGCCCGCCACCGCCGGTCGCCGAGGCGAACTGGTCGAAACCGACCTTGTAGGTGGGCAGGCGACGCCAGAGGTCGGCCACCGCCGGTGCCGTGGCCGCCGACTTGCGGATCGGCAGGTAGCCGGTGCCTGCGTGCCAGGCAGCCTGCTGCTCGGGAGCGTTCAGGTACTTGGCGTAGTCCCAGGCGGCGGCGATCTCCTGGTCGGACTGGCCCTTGCCCACGATGTAGAGGGCCGAGCCACTGGCGATCACCCCGGCCGTGGCCTTCTCGTCCGGGATCGGCATCGGGCCCACGCCGACCTCCAGGTCGGTGAACTGACCGGCCGCCTGCACGGCGTAGACCGAGCCGAGGGCGGCCGAGGTGCCGATGCCCATGGCGGCGGCACCGCTGCCGATGGCAAGGAGCTGGTCGGCCTCCGAGGGGTTCCGGCCGACGTTGATGGCACCGTCGGCGACGAGCTGGGCGAGGAACTCGAACACCTGGCGGGACGTGGCGTTGTCGAACGTCGACCGCTCGGCCCGGGCCGACCGGCCGTTGTCGTTGTCGACCACGTTCTCGCCGGCCATGTTGAGCCAGTGCTCGACGTAGCCGGGCTGGAGGTCGAGGGCGAAGCCGGCGCCGGCCGCGCCGGACGCCTTGATCTTCCTGGCCGCGGCGAGGACCTCGGCGAAGGTGCGGGGCGGCTTGTCCGGGTCGAGCCCGGCGGCCACGAAGTCCCGCCGGTCGTAGAACAGCACCGGGTTCGAGACGTTGAAGGGCATGGGCCAGAGCTCGCCGTCCACCGTGAGCTCGTCGAGCGCCGACTGGTAATGGTCTCCGAGGTCGTAGTCGTCGGCGGCGATGCAGGCCTGGGCCGGGATCGCGCTCTTGCTGTCGATCATGAGCTGGGTGCGGGTGTCCTCGATCATCACCAGCTCGGGGGGGTCACCCCCCCGAAGCGACGTGAGGTACTTGTCGGCGCCCTCGTCGTAGGTGCCCTGGTAGGCGAGCTCCACCTTCACCTTCGACTGCGAGGCGTTGTAGGCGTTCGTGAGCGCTACCAGGGTGTCCCCGTTGGCGACGGGCATCTCGTGCCAGAAGCGGATGGTGACCGGCGAGGTCACGTCGTCGAGGGCGTCGACGGGACAGGTCACACCCGACGCCGCGACCGGCTGGTCGTCGTCACCCCCACCACAAGCCGCGGCTGCGAGCGAGGTCGCCGCCACGATGGCGAACATGGTTCTGCGCATGGTCATCCCTTCACCGCGCCCGACGTGATGCCACGGACCAGCTGCCGCTGGAAGAGCACCAGGAGGACGAAGATGGGCAGGGCCGCGATGACGGTCCCCGCCATGATCAGGTTGAGTTGGTCGATATTCGACGACGCCAGTGACTTCAGCCCCACCTGCACGGTGCGGTACCGGTCGTCGTTGGTCACCACGAGGGGCCAGAGGTACTGGTTCCAAGAGGTGAGGAAGGCGAACACCGCCAGCGACGCCACCGCGGGACGAGCCAGCGGGAGGGCGACCCGTCGGAGGAAGCCGAAGTGCCGGCAGCCGTCCAGGACGGCCGCCTCCCGGAGCTCGCCGGGTATCTGGAGGAACGCCTGGCGCAGCAGGAAGGTCCCGAACGCGGTGGCCAGGAAGGGAACGGTCAGGGCCTGGTAGCTGTCGAGCCAGTGCAGCTTCTGCACGGTGTCGTAGTTGGCCACGACAGAGACTTCGGCCGGAACCATGAGCGTCGTTAGGAAGAGTACGAAGATGGTGCGCTTGAAGGGGAAGTGCACGAAGGCAAATGCGTAGGCGGCCAGCACCGAGGTGACGACCTGGGCGACGACGACGATGCCGGTGACGATGGCGCTGTTGACGAGGTAGCGGGCCATGTGGGCCTCGCGGAAAGCGGTGCGCATGGGCTGGAGATCGAGGTCGGAGGGCCACAGGACGGCCGGGAAGTCGACCAGCCGGGCGCCGGGCTGGATCGACACCGCCACCGCGGCGTAGATCGGGAAGCCCACGACGGCAGCGCAGGCGACGAGCAGGAGGTAGCGACCGAGGCGGGGTCCGCCGCCGTCACGATCCATAGGTCACCCGGCGGCCGAGGAAGAACAGCTGGACCAGCGTCAGCACCAGGACGATCACGAAGAGGACGAGCGCCTGGGCGGCGGCGGTGCTGGGATCGCTCGACACGTCCTGGAACACGGCGTAGACGAGCACCTTGGTGCTGTCGATCGGCCCGCCCTGGGTGAGCAGGTCGATCTGGCCGAATGACTGGAAGGCGTTGATCATGAGCACGACCGATGCCAACAGCAGCGACGGCGACAGCAACGGCAGGATCACCCGTCGGAAGCGGATCCACGGCCCGGCCCCGTCGAGCCGGGCCGCCTCGAGGAGCTCGTCGGGCACGAGGGTGAGGCCGGCGCTCACGACGATGAACGTGAAGCCGAGGTGCTGCCAGATGGTCGCCATCGAGACCGAGAGCAGGGCCCAGGTCTCGTCCTGGAAGAACACGACGGGGTCGCGGCCGAGCTCCCGAAGGAGCTGGTTGACGAGGCCGAGCGACGGGTTGAGCAGCATCAGCCACATGAGCGACGCCACCGCCACGCTGGTCGCGATCGTCGACGAGAAGATGGTGCGGAAGATCCCGATCCCCCGCAGCGACCGGTGGGCCAGCACCGCCAGCCCGGTGCCGAGGGCGAGCCCGGTCGGCACGGTCAGCACCGCGAACTTCACCGTCACCCAGAGGCTGTGGCGGAAGTCGTCGCTACCCAGGACGTCGGTGAGCGCCTCGACCCCCACGTAGCGACCGAGCCCGCCGAAGGGGTCGCTCCGGTGCAGGGCCAGGACGACCGTCTGGACGAGCGGGTAGAAGGCGAACACGCCGAAGATCAGCAGCGACGGGGCGAGGAGCAGGACGGCCAGCCGCCACTCGTGGCGCTGACCGGGGAGCGGCGCCTCGTCGCCCGCGTTGCTGACCGGCGGGACGGCGACGGTCACGGCTCGATCCGCTCGCCGGTGGACCCGTCGAAGCGGTGGACCCTTGCCGGGTCGACCCGGAAGCGGACCTCCTCCCCCGGCGCCGGCACGGGCCGGGCGGCCGGGACCCGCACGACCAGCTCCTCGCCGGCCGGACCCACGCACTCGATGTGGCGCTCGTGACCGAGCGACTCGACGGCGCGGACCCGCACCGCGAACCCTTCGACGGACGGCTCGAGGTGCTCGGGCCGGATGCCGACCACCGCGTCGTCCGGACCCTCGACGATCCCGCTCGAGCCGGGAAGCAGGTTCATCGGTGGGCTCCCGACGAAACGGGCCACGAAGGTGTTGGCCGGCCGGTCGTACACCTCCTGCGGCGGGCCCACCTGCTGCAGCCGGCCCCGGTCGAGCACGGCCACCCGGGTCGCCATGGTCATCGCCTCGACCTGGTCGTGGGTGACGTAGACGAAGGTCGTGCCGAGCCGGGCGTGCAGGTCGACCAGCTCCGTGCGGGTGGCCGAGCGCATCCGGGCGTCGAGGTTCGACAGCGGCTCGTCCATGAGGAAGACGGACGGCCGGCGCACGATGGCCCGCGCCAGCGCCACCCGCTGGCGCTGGCCGCCCGACAGCTCGCGGGGCCGGCGGTCGAGGACCTCGGTGAGCTCCAGCTGACCGGCCACGTCGGCCACCAGCCGGGCCCGCTCGTCGGCAGGCACCTTCCTCGACCGGAGGGGGAACTCGATGTTGGCCCGGGCCGAGAGGTGGGGGTACAGGGCGTAGCTCTGGAACACCATGGCCAGGTCGCGCTCGCTGGCGTCGACCTCGGCCACGTCGCGACCGTCGATCTCGATCCTGCCGGCGGTGGGCCGCTCGAGACCGGCCAGCAGGCGCAGCGCCGTCGACTTCCCGCACCCCGACGGACCGAGCAGCACCAGGAACTCGCGGTCCTCGATCTCGAAGTCGACGTCGTCGACCGCGGTCACCGTGCCGAACCGCTTGGTCACGTGCCGGAACGCAACCGACCCCATCGGGCGGCACCCTAGGAGCCGGCGACGCCGATCCCGGGGACCATCACCTTGGCGCGGGGAGTGTGACTCCTGCGCGGGGACTGTCATTCCTGCGCGGGGACTGTCATTCCTGCGCGGGGACTGTCATTCCCGGCGCGCGCAGGGGCGGAGCCGCTACGACGCGCCGGAAACGACCGTCGGCGGCCGGGACCAGCCCGGCCGCTCGGTCAGCGGGCCTTCTTGGCCGGCGCCCTCTTGGCCGGGGCCTTGGTAGCGACGGCCTTCCTCGCCGGCGCCTTCTTGGCCGGGGCCTTCGTGACCGGCGCCTTCTTGGCCGGGGCCTTCTTGACGGCGACGGCCTTCTTCACGGGCGCCTTCTTGGCGGGCGCCCTCGTCGCCGGGGCCTTCTTCGCGGGCGCCTTCTTGGCGGGCGCCCTCGTCGCCGGGGCCTTCTTCGCGGGCGCCTTCTTCACGGGCGCCTTCTTCACGGGCGCCTTCTTGGCGGGCGCCTTCTTCGCCGGGGCCTTCTTCACTGGTGCCAGGGTGACCTCACTCTCGGGCTGCTCCGCCCCGGGGTCTCCCGGGGCCTGGTCCGCGACGGACGGCCCACCCGAGGGCGGCTCCGAAGCGGTCTGTCCGTCCGGCCGGCGAGTGCGCCGGACCGGCCGAGTGCTCTGCGAGAGGTCGGCGACCTCGACCGCGACGACGCCCGGCAGTCCGAGGTCGATGCCCCGTCGGGCCGCGTGGATCGCCGCCACCACGAACTCTCTCGACTCCCCCCTGGTGAGGACCTCGCGCGCCGCCCGGGGTGGCGGGTCGCCGAGGAAGCGGAGGGGTGCGTAGCACCGGACGCCGGCCACCTCGACCGTCGCCCCGTGGCTGGAGAACTCGGTGACGGCGCCGACGACGACGGCACCCGGCTGGTGCTCGGCGACGAACTCGATGAACGGCAGGGGCGCGTTGAGCGGCTCGCTGGGCGCCGGCCCGCTCCGCCGGCCCCGCCGGTCGCCGCCGGGCTCCCCGGCCGCGGGCCCCGCGGCGTCGCTCGACGATCCGCGGCCGCGCCGGGACGGTCCCGGTGCGGCCGGCGCGGCTGCGGCCGGCGCCTTGCGGGCCCGGCGTCCCGGCGGCGGCTCCTTCGGCACAGGCATCGGGCCGAGCTCGACCCCGCTGCCGAGGGGGGCGTCGCGTGCCGGGTCGGCCTTGCCCTTGCGCTTGGTCGCGGCCCGGGTGGCCATCCGGCTCTTCGCCCCGCGGACCGGCGTGCGCTCGATCAGGACCCAGCCCACGCCCGGCACCGGCTTGCCACCGACGAGCCGGCCGGCGTCGAAGAGCCAGTCGTACTCACCGTGGAACTCCTGGAAGGAGTCGTTGGAGAACACGGTGGCGCCGGACTTGTCGGCGATCTCGAGGATGAACTTGTCACCGCG
>JBFWQW010000133.1:0-7075 GCA_050249235.1 Acidimicrobiia bacterium
CCCGTCGGTCACGCCCGTGCTGTTCCCGGCGCGTTCGTCGCCGAGCGAGCGCGGTGCCCACCGCTCCGGCGCCGGGCCGCTCGGGCCACGGATGCGCCCCTGGGCGGGGCCTCTAAGGTCCGGGTCCGCACTTCCCCGTGCCGAAGGTGATCTCGAGTGAGGGAAGGTGCGGGATGGGAAGCACGAAGTCGGGTCCGGCGGGCGAGTCGGCCGAGGCGGCGCCGAGCGGCGGGATGAACGTGGTGGTGTTGCGGGGGCGGGTGTCCCGCCCGCCCGAGGCCCGGGAGCTGCCGTCGGGCGACGTGCTCGTCGCCTACGAGGTGAGCGTCGGGGCGGGGAGCGGCGGGGCCGACCGCACCGAGACCGTGCCCGTGGTGTGGCCGGCCGCTCCGGCCGGCGCCACGGGGATCGGGGCGGGGGAGGAGGTCGTGGTGGCCGGCCGGGTGCGGCGCCGCTTCTTCCGCGCCGGCGGCGTGATCCAGAGCCGCACGGAGGTGGTGGCCGAACAGGTCGTGGCCGTCCGCCAGCGGGCCCGGGCCGCCAAGCTCGTGGCGGCGGCCGTCGAGCGCCTGGCCGGCCGCGGCTGAGGAGTGCGCTCCCGTTCCGGGTTCACGGTTCCTGCACAGACGTGGATCCGTGAACCCGGAAGGGTCAGTCGGGGCCGGCGTGGCGGTGGAAGTAGGAGGCCGCCTCCGACCGCCGAACCACCTCGAGCTTGGCGAAGATCCTGGTCAGGTGGTTCTTCACCGTCTTGTCGGAGAGGTGCAGGCGGTCGGCGATCTCGGCGTTGGCCATGCCGTCGGCGACGAGGCGCACCACCTCGAGCTCCCGGGGCGAGAGTCGGGCCAACCGCTCGTCGCGGGGCGTCCGGGGGCCGCGGCGGAGCCGGTCGAGCACGGCCGCGGTGACCGTGGTGTCGAGCAGGCTGCGGCCCGACGCCACCTCCGCCAGGGCGTGCACCAGCTCGGCCGCCGGCGCCTGCTTGCGCACGAAGCCGGCCGCCCCGGCCGCGATGGCGGCGAAGAGCGACTCGTCGTCGCCGTGGCCGGTGTAGACGAGCACCCGGGTGCCGGGCCGGTCGGCGAGCAGCTCCCGGGTGGCGGCGATGCCGGACGACCCGTCGAGGCGGATGTCCATGAGCACGACGTCGGGACGGAGCCGGCCGGCCAGGCGCACCGCGTCGGTGGCGGTGGCGGCCTCGCCGCAGACCTCGAAGCCCCCGGCTTCGGCCAGCACGGTCGCCACCCCCCGGCGCAGCACCTCGTGGTCGTCCACCAAGAGGACACGGACCGGCGCGGCGGGCACGCCGGGAGCGTACGGCCGCGACCGGTACGGCCCCGGGACCCACACGCGTCCCGTTCTCTGCCGACCGCTGGGAACCACCCTGCCGGCGTCGACAACGAACGGGAGGTGATGGTGGCAGCGGCCACGATCCGTGCGGCCACCCGCTGCGGTCCCCTCGGTGGGTGAGCCGGCCCCGCGCGCGCTGGGTGGGCGGTGGTTGGGTCGGCGTTCGGATCGTGGTGGGGAGTCCTAGGTAAGTCCTAGTCATTTGGGGAGCAAAGTCCCAAGGAGCGGGCGGGGCATGCGCCCAACGTGGGTGTCCAGAGACGCAACGTGCGGCTCAACACACCCGGAGGTCACACCCATGCTCCACCTGCTCGTCTCCCTGCAGAACGCCGTCGCCCGTCTCCGTGACGAGGAGACCGGTGCCACCGCCGTCGAGTACGGCCTCATGGTCACGCTGATCGCCGTGGCGATCATCGCCACCGTGCGCCTGCTCGGCCTCGACCTCGTCGCCCGCTTCAACGACGTCGTCGTCGCCATCTGACCCGCCGACCGTCGACCCCCCTCCGGAGGCCCCGGAGGGGGTCGACGGCGTTCCGCCCCGCTCTCGCTCGCGATCCCGCTGCGCCGCCGGCGCCGAGACCGTCAACCCGCAGTCGTCGCACTCGAAAGGACTTCCATGACTCGCAAGCCGGTTGCGCTCCTCGCCGCCGTGGTCCTCGCCCTCGTCGGCACCATCCTGCTCGTCACCTACGTCCGGGCCGCCGAGGACCGCGCCGTCGCCGGCGAGGAGCTCGTCCCCGTCCTCGTCCTCACCAGCGACGTCAAGGCCGGCACCCCGGCCGCCGACCTCGCCGACCACGTCAAGACCGAGAAGGTGCCCGCCAAGGTGAAGGCCGAAGGTGCCGTCACGAGCGTCGAGTCCCTGATCGGCAAGATCGCCGCCGTCGACCTGGTCCACGGCGAGCAGGTCGTGAGCACCCGCTTCGCCACCGTCGCCGAGTCCGGCCGGGCCGCCGCGCCCGACGGCCTCCTCGAGGTCACCGTGCCGCTCGAGCCCCACCGGGCCCTCGGCGGTCAGCTCCAGCCCGGCGAGAAGGTCGCCGTCGTGATCACGATCGACGACGACGGGTCGGGCAAGGCCGCCACCCGCCTGGTGCTCCACAAGATCGTCGTGACGGCCGTCCAGGTCGCCGAGGACGACGTCGTCTCCGACGGCGACGACGCCAAGTCGGCCCCCACGGGCAACCTGCTCGTGACGCTCGCCGTCGACGGGCCCAGCGTCGAGAAGATCGTGTTCGCCGCCGAGCAGGGCCACCTCTGGCTGGCCGCCGAGCCCGACGACGCCAGCACCGAGGGCAGCCAGACGCAGACCCGGGACTCGGTGCTTCGATGACCGACCTCGTCGATCTCGTCGCTGCCGAGCGGGCGTCCTGGTCCGCCGAGTTCGGCAGCCGGGTGGTTCGTTGCGACCAGGCCGGCCGGTCGGCCGGCTCGCTCGCCGAGGAGATCGGCGCCCGGCGACCCGAGGTCGTCGTGCTCGGTCCGGAGATGGGCGCCATCGACGCCCTGGAGGTCGCCACCGAGCTCGACCGGCGGCACCCCGAGATCGCCATGGTGCTCGTGGCCTGGCCGAGCGCGGAGGTGTGGAAGCACGCCCTCGAAGCCGGCGTCCGCAGCGTCGTCCCGCCCACCGCCTCGGACGAGGAGCTGAGCGCCACGGTGCGCCGGCTCCTCGACCGGGTCGAGCGGACCCGGGTCAACACGACCGGTGACGACGCCGCACCGCCAGCGGCTGCCCGCCAGCACCGGGTGATCACCGTGCTCTCGCCCAAGGGTGGAGTCGGCAAGACCACCGTGGCCACCAACCTGGCCGCCGGCCTGGCCGCCATCCACCCCCACGAGGTGGCGATCGTCGACCTCGACCTGCAGTTCGGCGACGTGGCCGACTCGTTCCTGCTGGACCCGGCCCACACCATGGCCGACCTCCCGGCCGGGCCCGTCGACGCCGCCGCCCTGAAGCTCATGCTCACGGCCACGTCGTCGTCGGTGTTCGCCCTGTGCGCCCCCGACGACCCGGCCGCCGGCGAGGACGTGCCGGCCAACGCCGTTATCGGCGCCATCGAGACCCTCACCCGGGACCTTCCCTACGTGATCCTCGACACGGGTGCCGGGATCGACGCCGCCACCCTGCTGGCGGTCGAGCGCTCGACCGACCTGGTGTTCGTGGGCTCGCTCGACGTGCCCAGCATCCGCAGCGTCCGCAAGCTCATCGACGCCCTCGACCGCCTCGGCCTCACCGGGGCCCGCCGCCACGTCGTGCTCAACCGGGCCGACAGCCGGGTGGGCGTGAGCGCCACCGACGTCACCGAGACGCTCGGCCTGCCCATCGCAGTCGAGGTCCCGAGCTCGTCGGCCGTCCCCGCCGCCCTCAACGGCGGTGCCCCCGTCGTCCTGTCCGACCCCCGGTCGCCCGCGGCGGCCGCCTTCAAGAAGCTCGTCGGCCTCTTCGCCGACGCCCCTGTCCAGACCGCCCCGGCAACCAGCTGGTTCCGGCGCCCGCTCTCGAGGAGTGCACGATGAACCTCAGCGATCGACTTCGCCTCCAGGCCGCTGCCGCCGAGGCGGCTGCCGGCGGGGACGGGGTGGGCAGGCCGGGCCGGGAGGACGCCGCCGAGGTGGAGGCGCCCGAACCGACGGCGACGGCCCATCCGCTCGCTTCCCTCGTGACGGCCCGCCAGGCGGCGGACCCGCAGGCGGACCTCAAGCGGCGCCTGCGCACGGCCCTCTACGGGCGCCTCGGCGCTCGCCTCTACGACGCGTCGCTCACCGACGCCCAGCTGCGCGACCTCGTCGCGACGAGCCTCGAGGAGCTCCTGCTCGCCGAGGGTGCGCCGCTCACGCCCGACGAGGTCCAGCGACTCCACGCCGAGGTCGTCGACGACGTCCTCGGGTTCGGGCCGCTCGAGCCCTTCCTCGACGACGACGACGTCACCGAGGTCATGGTCAACGGCACCCGGCCCGTCTACGTCGAGCGGAAGGGCAAGCTCCACGAGACCGACGTGCGGTTCACCGAGGAGGCCCACCTCCGCCGTGTGATCGACCGCATCGTCGGCGCCATCGGGCGCCGGGTCGACGAGTCCTCGCCGATGGTCGACGCCCGGCTGCCCGACGGCTCCCGGGTGAACGCCGTCATCCCGCCGCTCTCCGTCGACGGCCCGACCCTGACGATCCGGAAGTTCTCGAAGGAGCGGTGGGGCAGCGACGACCTCGTCGGCTTCGGCACCATGACCGCATCCGTCGCCGAGTTCCTCGCCTCCTGCGTGGCGGGAAGGCTGAACGTCCTCGTCAGCGGCGGCACGGGCACCGGGAAGACCACGCTGCTCAACGTCCTCTCCTCGTTCATCCCGGAGGACGAGCGCATCGTCACGATCGAGGACGCCGTCGAGCTCCGGCTCCAGCAGGACCACGTGGTTCGCCTGGAGAGCCGACCGGCCAACCTCGAGGGTCGGGGCAAGGTCGAGATCCGCGACCTCGTCCGCAACGCCCTGCGGATGCGACCCGATCGCATCATCGTCGGCGAGGTCCGTGGCGCCGAGGCCCTCGACATGCTCCAGGCCATGAACACGGGCCACGACGGCTCGCTGTGCACGGTGCACGCCAACGCTCCCCGCGACTCGCTCAACCGGCTCGAGACGATGGTCCTGATGGCCGGCTTCGACCTGCCGTCCCGGGCCATCCGCGAGCAGATCGCCTCGGCCCTCGACGTGATCGTGCAGATCGCCCGCCTGCGGGACGGCAGCCGCCGCGTCGTCAAGATCGCCGAGGTCGTCGGGATGGAGGGATCCGTCATCACGACCCAGGACATCTTCGACTTCGACCACGCCGCCGGCCTCGACGAGAACGGTCGCCATGCCGGGCGTCTCGTCCCCACGGGCATCCGGGCGTCGGTCGTGGACAAGCTGGCCGACAACGGGATCGTCGTCCCGGTCGAGGTGTTCCAGCGGGCCGAGCTGACCCTGGTGGAAGCCCGATGAACGGCCTGGCACTGGTCGTCGGTGCTGCCGCCCTGTTCGGGGCGCTGTTCCTCGTGGCCGGCTCGCTCCTGGCCCCCCGGCAGACGAAGAACCGCCTGGCGGCGGCCCGGGCCAAGCGCCCCGGCTCGCTCGCCGACGGCGTCACGGGTCTCCGCGCCCGGGCCACCGCCGCCGCCGACGAGGCCCTCGACCGGAACGGACGTCGGGCATCGCTGGAGACGCTCCTCGAGCAGGCCGACGTCCCGATGCGGGCCAGCGAAGCCGTCGTCGCGGCGGCCGCGGCCACCGCCGGCGCTTTCCTCGTCGGGACGCTCTTCCGTGGCCTCTTCACCGGCCTGCTGCTCGCCGCCCTCGTGGTCGGCGGGGCGTGGCTCTCGCTCCGGATGCGTCGGAACCGCCGTCGTGCCAAGTTCGAAGAGCAGCTGGCCGACCTCCTGCAACTCCTCGCCGGGAGCCTCAGGTCGGGCTACGGCCTCCAGCAGGCGCTCGAGATGGCTGCCTTGGAGACGGAGTCCCCCACCTCGGACGAGCTGAGCCGGGTGATGGCGGAGACCCGCATGGGCCGTGAGCTCGGTGACGCCCTGTCGGCGACCGCCGAGCGCATGGACAGCGTGGACTTTCACTGGGCGGTCCAGGCCATGGAGATCAACCGCTCCGTCGGTGGCGACCTCGGGGAGGTCCTCGACGCCGTCGCCGAGACGATCAGGACCCGTGCCGGCCTCGTCCGTCAGGTCCAGGCGCTCAGCGCCGAGGGCCGGGTGTCTGCGGTCGTGCTCCTCGCCCTCCCCCCGGGGGTCGCGGTGCTGGTGACCCTCTCGAGCCCGGATTACTTCGATCCCTTCCTGGCGGACCTCCGGGGCTTCCTGCTCATCGGCGCCATGGGCTTCCTGATGGTGGCCGGCGCGCTCTGGCTCCGGCGCCTCATCCGACCCATCTACTGATCTCCACTCACCTCCCATCGCAGCGAAAGAGGAGCAGACCCGATGTCGATCCAGATCGTGCTCGGTTCCCTGATGGTGGCCGCCGCGCTGCCGATCGCCTGGCTCGCCGTCGGCCGTCCCCAGGCGGCCACCGGCATCGCCCTCCGCCGGAGCGGGCCCCGGTTCGACCGGCGCGCCGAGGAGCTGGCCCGGTCGTCGGGTGACCGTCTCTTCCTCCCGGCGCTCGGGGCGCTCGCCCGTGTCGGTCGGCGGACCACCCCCGACGCGATGCTGGTCAAGCTCGAGTCCAGGCTGGCGTCGGCCGGGCTGCAGGCGAGCTGGACCGTCGAGCGGCTGCTGGCGGCGAAGGTCACCATGGGCGCCGTCGGCGCCCTGTTCGGCGCCAACCTCCTGAGCGGCTCCGTCTCGCTGTTCAACGTCGTGCTCGCCGTCGTGCTCACGTACGGGCTCTGGTACCTGCCGGACTTCGTGGTGAGCCAGCGGGTCGACGAGCGGCGGCGCGAGATCCAGCACGCCCTCCCGGACACCATGGACCAGCTGACGATCGCCGTCGAGGCCGGCCTGGGGTTCGAGTCCGCCCTCGCCCACGTCGCCGGCCACGGCAGCGGTCCCCTCGCCGAGGAGCTGCGCCGAACGATGCAGGACATCCAGCTCGGCATGGACCGGGCGGACGCCCTCGACTCGATGGCCGAGCGCACTGGCGTCCAGGATCTCCAGCGCTTCCTGACCGCCCTGCGACAGGCCGGCCGCTACGGCCTGCCCATCGCCAATGTGCTCCGGTCGCAGTCGGCCGAGCTCCGTGAGCGCCGT
>JBFWQW010000134.1:0-7038 GCA_050249235.1 Acidimicrobiia bacterium
CATGCACGCCGACGAGGTCCTCGCCCTCGACGGCCGACCTGACCCGGTAGCCGGGCGCCACCCGGGGCGGCCCGGCGCTCGCCGCCCGGAGCCGGAGGTCGAGCTCGACGGGCGCGTCGCCGTCCTCGACGAAGCCGGCCCGGGCGAGGGCGGCGAGCAGGGCCCCGTCGTGGTCGTGCACCTGGACGGCACCGGTCGCGCCCAGGACCGCACGGTCGAGCGCCGAGGGATCGACGACACCGACGACGACCAGGTAGTCCTCCTGCCGCCACACGAAGCCATCGTCGACGAACGACACCTCATGGCCGCCGGGTTCGGTCCGCACCGCCCAGGCCACCTCTCCCGGCGTCCACCGCTGGGCCGGCCCCCACGCCAGGGAGACGATGGCCTGCATGCGGCGGAGCTCGGACTCCCCGATCACCTCCGGAGCATGGCCGGCGGGCGCGGTCGCGACCCCGGCATTCCGTTGTCAGCGCTTCCGGCGGGCTTCGCCGACGACGTAGAGCGACCCGGTGACGAGGACGAGGTCCTCCGGGGCGGCCAGCGACCGGGCCCGGTCGAGGGCGTCGGCGACGCGGGGCACCACGTCGACCTCCACCCCGAGCCGGCGGGCGGCGGCGGCCACCTCCTCCGCCGGCAGGGCCCGGGGCCAGTCGGCCGCGGTGGCGACGACCAGTCGCGCCTTGCCGACGTCGAGCGCCTCGAGGATCTCCAGCGGGTCGTGGGTGCGCATCACGCCCACCACCAGGATCCGCTCACCGGCAACCCCGAAGTCGTCGAGCGTGGCGGCCACGGCCCTGGCCCCGTGGGGATTGTGGGCCCCGTCGAGCACGACCAGGGGGTTGCGGGCGACGACCTCGAACCGCCCCGGGACGGTGACGGCGCCGAGCGCCTCCCGGACGAGGTCGTCGTCGAGCGGTCGGCCGAAGAAGGCCTCGGTGGCGGCGAGGGCCACCGCCGCGTTCTCGCCCTGGTGGGCGCCGTGCAGCGAGAGGAAGACGTCGCGGTGCTCCGCACCCGGCGTGCGCAGGTCGAGCAGCCGGCCGCCGACGGCGACGCGGTTCGACTCGCAGCCGAAGTCGCGCTCCCGCAGCCAGAGGGCGGCCGCCGGCTCCTCCTCGAAGATGGGCAGGAGCGCCGGGTCGGTCTCACCGAGGACCAGGGTCGAGCCGGGCTTGACGATCCCGGCCTTCTCCCGGGCGATGTGGGCCCTCGTCGGCCCGATCACCTCCACGTGGTCGAGGGCGACGTTGGTGACGACGGCGACGGACGCGTCGACCACGTTGGTGCCGTCCCACCGGCCACCCATGCCGACCTCGATCACGGCGGCGTCGACGGCGACGTCGGCGAACCAGCGGAACGCCATCGCCTCGAGCAGCTCGAAGTAGGTCGGCGGCCCGTCCAGCAACGCCTCGACGGCGGCGACCGCCTCGGCCTGGGCGGCGAACTCCCCGGCGTCGATGGTCTCGAGGTTGCGGCTCAGGCGCTCGTCGACCAGGCCGAGGTCGGGGCTGGTGTAGGTGCCGACGGTGAGGTTGTGGGCGCCGACCAGGGCGGTGACCATCCGGGCCACGGAACCCTTGCCGTTGGTGCCCGTGACGTGGACGACCGGCGCCACCAGCTGCGGGTCGCCGAGCAGGCGGCACAGCTCGCGCATGCGGTCGAGGCTGGGACCGCTGTCGTCGGCGGCCGGCCGGCCCGATGCCAGTGACTCGTGGTTCACGTGGCGCCGCAACCAGGCGACGGCGTCTTCGTGCGACCAGCTCACCGGTCCTGTCTAGCTGCCGCCGACGGGTACCGGGTCGGTCCGCAGGGGGTCGACACCCAGGGCGGATGGCGCAGGGCGGATGGCGCAGGGCCGACGGTGCAGGGCGGATGGCGCAGAGCGGACGGCGCAGGCGCCGTCGGGCTGCGGGCGCCGTCAGGCCGCGAACCGGGCCCGGGCCGCCTCGCCGGCCCGGGCGGCCCGATCGAGCGCCGACTCGGCGGCGAGCTGCACGTGCGGACGAGCCGCCTCGGCCGCATGCGCAGCCCGCTCCAACGCCGACTCCGCCGCCGCCTGCACGTGCGGACGAGCCGCCTCGGCCGCATGCGCAGCCCGCTCCAACGCCGACTCCGCCGCCGCCTGCACGTGCGGACGAGCCGCCTCGGCCGCATGCGCAGCCCGCTCCAACGCCGACTCCGCCGCCGCCTGCACGTGCGGACGAGCCGCCTCGGCCGCGTGGACGGCCCGCTCCAACGTCGCCGTCACCGCCGGGCGGGCCGCCTCGGCCAGCGCACCGGCCTGGGCCAGCATCGAGCCGAAGCCGCCGCTCCGGGCGGCGAGGCGCTTGGCCCGCCGCCGGGACCGGCGGTCGAGCACGAAGCCCAGCGCGGCGCCGGCGGCGGCCGCCTGGGCGCCGGTCTTCACGACCGCCCCGGCGTCGACCTCGCCTTCGAGCTGGAGCTCCCGCACCGCCTTGACACCCATGCCCACCGCGGCACCGAGGACGAGACCCTTCCAGAGCTTGCGCATGAGCCGACGCTACCCCCCGTGCCCGGCCCGCCAACCCGACCGGAACCGGGCCGGGCCGGTGGCCAGGGTCAGGACGCGGCCCGGCGGGGGCGGGTGGCCTTGGGCTCCTCGACGCGGGGCACCAGCGTGGGGTTGACCTTCTCCTCGACCACCTCGCGGGTGATGACGCACTTGCCGACGTCGGTGCGGCTCGGCAGCTCGTACATCACGTTGAGGAGCACCTCCTCGAGGATGGCCCGCAGGCCCCGGGCGCCCGTGCCCCGCAGGAGCGCCTGCTCGGCGACGGCCTCGAGGGCATCGGGCGTGAACTCGAGGGCGACGTCCTCGAACTCGAAGATGCGCTGGTACTGCTTGGCCAGCGCGTTCTTCGGCTCGACGAGGATGCGCACGAGGGCATGCTTGTCGAGGTTCGACACCGGCCCGATCACGGGCAGGCGCCCCACGAACTCCGGGATCAGCCCGAAGCGCAGCAGGTCCTCCGGCAGCACCTTCGAGAGGATCTCGCCGAGCTCCTTGTCGCCGGCCCGGCGGATGTCGGCACCGAAGCCGACGCCCTTGCGCCCGATGCGGTTCTCGATGATCTTCTCGAGCCCGGCGAAGGCGCCACCGCAGACGAAGAGGATGTTGGTGGTGTCGATCTGGATGAACTCCTGGTGGGGATGCTTGCGCCCACCCTGGGGCGGCACCGATGCCACCGTCCCCTCCAGGATCTTGAGCAGCGCCTGCTGCACGCCCTCGCCCGAGACGTCGCGCGTGATCGACGGGTTCTCGCTCTTGCGGGCGATCTTGTCGATCTCGTCGATGTAGATGATGCCGGTCTCGGCCTTCTTCACGTCGTAGTCGGCCGACTGGATCAGCTTGAGGAGGATGTTCTCGACGTCCTCGCCCACGTAGCCGGCCTCGGTGAGGGCGGTGGCGTCGGCGATGGCGAAGGGGACGTTGAGCATCCGGGCCAGGGTGCGGGCCATCTCCGTCTTGCCGCAGCCGGTGGGGCCGAGCAGGAGGATGTTCGACTTGGCCAGCTCGATCTCGTCGTCGTGGCTGGCGGTGGCGCCGAACTCGACCCGCTTGTAGTGGTTGTAGACGGCCACCGACAGGATCTGCTTGGCGTGGTCCTGGCCGATGATGTACTCGTCGAGGAAGGCGTGGATCTCACGGGGCTTCGGCAGCTCGTCGAACTGGAGCTCGGCGGTCTCCGAGAACTCCTCTTCGAGGATCTCGTTGCAGAGATCGATGCACTCGTCACAGATGTAGACGCCGGGACCGGCGATGAGCTTCTTCACCTGCTTCTGCGACTTCCCGCAGAACGAGCACTTGAGGAGGTCGCCGCCCCCGCCTTCGCCGATCCTCGCCATGGTCTGCCCCGTTCCCCTGGTCGGTCCTACGCCGTCGCCGCGGCGTCGGCAGGTGCGGACTGGCGGGCCTCGATCACTTCGTCGATGATGCCGTACTCCTTGGCCTCGGCCGCGGAGAGGATGAAGTCACGGTCGGTGTCGCGGTGGATCCGTTCGACCGGCTGGCCGGTGTGGTGGGCCAGGATGCCGTCGAGCTGGGTCCGCATCCGATCGATCTCCTTGGCCGCCAGCTCGATGTCGACGGCCTGGCCGCCGAACTGGGCGTAGGGCTGGTGGAGCAACACACGGGCGAGGGGCAGGGCCAGGCGCTTGCCGTGCGTGCCCGAGGCCAGCAGCACGGCAGCGGCCGACGCGGCCTGGCCGAAGCAGATCGTCGAGATCTCCGGCTTGATGTACTGCATCGTGTCGTAGATGGCGAAGAGCGCCGTGATGTCGCCGCCGGGCGAGTTGATGTAGAGGGAGATGTCCTTCTCGGGGTTCTCCGACTCGAGGTGGAGCAGCTGGGCGCACACCAGGTTGGCGATCGTGTCGTCGATCGGGGTCCCCAGGAAGATGATGTGCTCCTTGAGCAGCCGGGAGTACAGGTCGAAGGCCCGCTCGCCCCGGTTCGTCTGCTCGACCACGGTCGGCACCAGGTAGTTCATCACCCGCAGGCGGTCGTCGCCGCCGGCCATCGCCTGCATGGCCCGCACCTGGTCAGTCATCCTGCTCCTGCTCTCCCTCGTCGTCGGGCTGTCCGTCTTGCTCGGTGGCTCCGTCGTCCGGATCGGGATCGGTGGCCTCGGAGTCGATGGCCTCGGAATCGATGGCCTCGGGGTCGGTGGTGGCCGGAGGCTCGAGGAGGCTGCGATCGACGGGGTTGCCGTCGGGGTCGACGATCTCGGCCCGCTCACTGAGCCAGTCGAACGCCTGGCGCCGCTGCACGTCGGAGCGTACCGCCGCCATCCGTCCGGCACGTTCGAGCTGGGACCGCACGTCGTCGACGGTGGTCTCGAGCTGCGCCGCCATCCGGGTGAGCTCGTCGTTGACCATGGCCTCGTCGGGCTCGATGCCCTCGGCTGCGATCACCGCCCGGATGGCGAGATCGGCCTTGGCCGCCGACGTGGCCTCGACCCGCAGCCCGTCGAGCAGCTCCTGGGCCGAGCTGCCGGTGGCCTCGAGGTACTGCTCGATGGTGGCGCCCTGGTGGGACAGGCGGTGGGCGAGATCCTCGAGCTGGCGCTGGACCTCGCCGTCGACCATGGCGGCCGGCGGCTCGTCGTCGACGAGGCCGACCAGCGCCTCGACGACGCCCTGGCGCATCGACATCACGGTCTGGACCCGGGTGACGGCACCCAGGCGGGTCCGCAGGTCGTCCCGCAGCTCGGCGAGCGTCTCGAACTCGGAGACCTCGGCGGCCCACGCGTCGTCGGCGTCGGGCAGCACCTTGGCCTGCACCGCCTTCACCAGCACCCGGAAGGTGAGCAGATCGGTGACCTCGGGATCGGGGTGGGCGGCGTCGAAGACGAGGATGTCGCCGACCCTCGCGCCCCGCAGGTGCTCGTCGAGCTCGGGGACGGCGGTGCCGCTGCCGACCTCGTAGAGGTAGTCGTCGGCGGTCAGCCCCTCGACGGGCTCGCCCCCGAGCGAGCCGGCGATGTCGATGGTGGCGTGGTCGCCGTCGGCGGCGGGGCGGTCGACGTCCTCGAGCGTCGACGACGTGTCGCGCAGCCGGTTGAGCTGTGCCTCGATCTGCTCGTCGGAAACCGACGGGCTCGGCACCTCGACCCGGAGGCCGTCGTAGCCGGCGACGACGATCTGCGGCCGCACCTCCACGACCGCCTCGAAGGTGACGGGACCGGACTCCTGCCCGCTCGTGATGTCGATCTCCGGCGGGGCGATCACGTCGACGTCGTGCTCGTCGACGGCCTGCACGTAGTACTCGGGCAGCGCCTCCCGCAGGGCGTCCTGCCGGGCGGCCTCGACGCCGATGCGGGCCTCCAGGATCTTGCGCGGCACCTTGCCGGGCCGGAACCCCGGGATGCGGACCTCCTGGGCGATGCGCTTGAAGGCCGCGTCGATCGCGCCGTCGAGCTCGACCTCCTCGACCTCGACCGACACCTTGACCTTGTTGCCCTCGAGGGCCTCGACGGAGGACTTCACAGGGGCGGGAGTGTACCGGTGGGCCCGTCCCGGCCTTCCGCCCGCCGGACGGTGGACAGCACGGGCCGGGGCGCCCGGCGCGACGCCGCCTCGACCACGGCCGGCGTTGCCCCGATCGCTGCTCGCAGCATTTCTCGGCCCCAATTCGCCCAAATGCTTGCGTTTGGCCACCAGCGACGGTAACCATTTCGCAACATATTGCACCGCCCCGTCGTGCCGGGTCCCCGCTGGACGCAGCCGGATCGGCGGGCCCGAGCCGCACGGAGCGCCCTTCTCGATGTCGTCGCCCGCCCTGCCCCGACGAGCCCCTCGCACCCGCGGCGCCCTGCTCCTGGTGCTCCTCTGCACCGCCCTGGCATCGGCGTGCATCCCCCTCGACGGCGACGAGCAGTACCTCTACGACCGCACCAACCAGCTCCGCCACGAGGCCGGGCTGCCCGACCTGCTGGTGCACGACTCGCTCACCCGGCGGGCCCAGCACCTCGCCGACGATCTCGCCGCCCGCCGGGAGCTGGCCCACTCCGACCTGCGCCAGTTCGGCTTCTCGTGGGCGACGGCGGGCGAGAACCTCGGGCGGGGGCCCGGCATCCACGAGGTCACCGACAAGCTCATCGCCTCCCCGGGTCACCGGGCCAACATGCTCAACCCGGCCTTCATCAGCCAGAGCGTCGGCGTGGCCCGGGCCGCCGACGGCACCGTCTACGTGGTGCACCTCTTCTCGGGTTGATTCTCCGGCTCGCGCCGCGGACCGGCCCGGCACGAGCCGGGCGGCGCCACCCATCGGGCCTACGCTCCGTGCCTCCGCGGGGAGTGGCGCAGTGGTAGCGCACAGCCTTTGGGTGGCTGAGGTCGTGGGTTCAAATCCCACCTCCCCGACTCGGCGGGACCTCGACGCGCCGTCGAGGTGTCGAGCACCGCGTGATCTGACGGCGAGGCGCCCGGCGGCTACCAGGCGGTGACGTCCCGGTCGGTGAGGCGGAGCAGCATCCCGAACGTGTCGGCCGGGTCGGCGACGGCGTGGCCGGG
>JBFWQW010000135.1:0-6909 GCA_050249235.1 Acidimicrobiia bacterium
GTCGTCGAGGCGGTCGAGCTGCTCCGGTCCGAGGATGGAGGCCCAGTCGTGCTGGCCGCCGATCAGCGGCATCGCCTGGTACGGGGCGTCGGCGACGTAGCGGGCCACGTCGGCGGCCGCGGTGCCCGCCCAGGCCAGGCACAGGGCGCCGCCGAGGCGGTCCCGGGGCGCCAGCAGGAAGTAGGCGGCCAGGCCGAGGGGGACGCCGACCTGGAACCCCGACCCGGCCGCGGCGGTGACGAGCTCCGGCCAGGGCAGGAAGGCGTCGAGGACGTAGCAGACGAGGTGGCCGAGCTCGTGGAAGCCGAGGTCGGCCATCGAGAGCAGCGGCACCCGCCCGCCCCGCATCCCGAGCCAGGCCAGCAGCCCGCAGCCGGCCAGCGCGACCACGTCGCGACGCCGGCTCGGCCACCGATCCACGCCCGGAGCATCGGCACGACCGGGCCCCGACTCAACCGCCGGGGCGACGACCGCCGGACGGGGTCAGCCGACCCGGAGGGCGCTGTTGCGGCGCCGGGTGGGGCGGTGCTCGTCGATCCAGGTGGCGATCCGCACGAAGGCGGCCGCCGCCTCGGACTCGGGCTCGGCCACGACGATGGGGCGCCCGGAGTCGCCGCCCTCCCGCAGCGCCGCCACCAGCGGCACCTGGCCGATCATCGGCACGTCGAGGCGGGCGGCCAGGTCGTCGCCACCCCCGGCCCCGAACAGCTCGTAGCGCTTGCCGTCGTCGCCCGTGAACCAGCTCATGTTCTCGATCACGCCCCGCACCGGGATGCGGATGTTGTCGCCCTGGAACATCAGCCCGGCCCGCTGGGCCACCCGCTGGGCCGCGGCCTGCGGTGTCGTGACCACGTAGGCCTCGGCCACGGGCAAGAACCCGGCGAGGGAGATCGAGATGTCGCCCGTGCCGGGGGGCATGTCGACCACGAGGTAGTCGGGATCGCCCCAGTAGAAGTCCGTGAGGAACTGCTCGAGCGCCTTGTGCAGCATCGGTCCGCGCCACACGACGGGTTGGTCCTCGCGCACGAAGAAGCCGATCGAGGCGCAGCCGACGCCGTGGGCGATCGGCGGGATGATCATCCGCTGGTCGACCAGCGTGGGCGGGTGGTCGATGCCGAGCATGGCGGGGATCGAGAACCCCCACACGTCGGCGTCGACGATCGCCACCCTCCGGCCGAGGCCGGCTAGGGCGACGGCCACGTTCACCGTCACCGACGACTTCCCGACGCCCCCCTTCCCGGACGAGATGAGCAGCACCCGGGTGCGGGAGCCGGGGTCGGTGAAGGGCACCCGGCCGTCGCTGTGGAGCCGCTCGACGATGGCGCTCCGCTCCTCGTCGTCCACCACCAGGTGCCGGATGCGCACGTCGGGGAGGCCGATGGCGGCCAGACCGGCCGCGATCCGGGCGTCGAGCTCGCCGACCTCGGGATGGTCCTCGACGATCAGGGCGACGGCGACGTCGGCCCGGTTGCCGTCGACCTTCACGTCCTCGAGGAGCCCGAGCTCACCGATGGTGCGGTGCAGGATGGGCTCCATGACGCCGTTGACGGCGGCCGCCGCTTCGGCACTTCCCGGGGGGCTCGACATGACCCCACGTACACTACGAGCCATGTCTGGGGAGGCCGCGACCGGGGATGGGCTCGCGTTCGGTGACGCCCCGGCGCGCCAGGTGCCCGACGACCGACGGGCCCTGAGCGCCGACGAGTTCTCGTCGGCGGTCACCGCCATCACGTCCGCCTTCGGCGATCCGACCCGCCGCCAGATCTACCTGTTCGCCCGCGAGCAGGGCGACGAGGGCGTCACCGCGTCGGAGGTGGCGCAGCGCTTCGAGCTGCACGCCAACGTGGCCAGGCACCACCTCGACAAGCTGGCCGCCGGCGGCTACCTCGAGGCCCGCACCGGGAAGGGCAGCGGCAGCGCCGGTCGCCCCTCGAAGCGGTTCGTGGCCACCGGGGCCGCCCTCGCCCCCGAGCTGCCCGTCCGCCGCGACGACCTCGTGCTCTCCCTCCTGGGACGGGCCCTCGAGCTGCTGCCCCGGGAGGCCGCCGAGGCCATGGCCGAGGAGGTCGGCATCGAGTACGGCCGGGTGATGGCGGCCACCATCTCGCCCGGCGGCGACACCCAACGCTCGTTCCGCTCCGCTCTCCACGCCGTGGCCGACGCCCTCACCGCCCACGGCTTCGCCGCCCACGCCGAGGGCATGGGCGACGACGGGGTGATCGTCACCGACCACTGCCCCTTCGGCGGCTCGCTCACCTCACCGGTCATCTGCGCCGTCGACCGCGGGATGGTGAAGGGCATGCTGGCCGCGCTCTACGGCGACACGTCGCCGGCCACCTCCCGGTCGAGGGCGCAGGGCGACGACACCTGTGTCACCGCCGTCCCCGTCTCGCTCTGAGCCGGCGCCGGGTCGTCGGGTGACCCGCCACTACCTCGACCACGCGTCGACCTCGCCGACGCGGCCCGAGGCCGTCGAGGCCATGCTCCCCTGGTTCGGCGCCAGCGCCGACCCGGGGCGCATCCACACCGAGGGCCACCGGGCCCGGGTCGTGATCGAGGCGGCGCGGGAGCAGGTGGCCGACCTCCTCGGCGCCCGGCCCCGGGAGGTCGTCTTCACCAGCGGGGCCACCGAGTCCTGCGCCACCGCCACCTGGATGGCCACCGCGCGGGGCGACCACGTGGTCGTCCCCGCCGTCGAGCACTCCTGCGTCCGGGAGGCCGCCGGCCGCCACCGGGTGACGCCGGTCGGCGTCGACCGCGCCGGCCGGGTCGACCCGGCCGAGGTGCTGGCCGCGATCGAGCCGGACACCGCCCTCGTGCACCTCCAGTGGGCCAACCACGAGGTCGGCACGCTCCAGCCGGTGGCCGCGGTGGTGGCGGCCTGTCGCGACCGGGGGGTGCTGGTCCACGTCGACGCCGCGGCCGCCGCCGGGCACGTGCCGGTCGACTTCGCCGGCCTGGGCGCCGACCTGCTCAGCGTGTCGGCCCACAAGCTCGGCGGTCCCCCCGGCATCGGCGCCCTCCTCGTGCGCCGCGGCCTGCGGCTCCGGCCCCTGCTGCTCGGGGGAGACCAGGAGCGGGCCCGGCGGGCCGGCTACGAGAACGTGCCCGCCATCGTCGGCTTCGGCGCCGCCTGCGGGGCGCTCGACGTCGGCGCCGAGGCGGCCCGGGCCGGGGCCCTGCTCGGGCGCCTGCTCGGCGACGACCTCGGTGGGGGCCTCGGGCCCGGCGTGCACCTCCTCGGCGATCCCGACCCGGCCGGGCGGGTGCCGCACCTCGTGTGCCTCGGCATGGAGGGGGTGGAGGCCGAGCCCGTGCTCCTCGGGCTCGACCAGGCGGGCGTGGCCGTCCACTCCGGCTCGTCCTGCTCGTCCGAGTCGCTCGAGCCGTCGCCCGTGCTCGAGGCGATGGGCGTGGACGCCTCGCGGTCGCTGCGGGTGTCGGTCGGGTGGTCGAGCACCGAGGCCGACGTCGACGCCTTCCGCGCCGCGCTCCCGCCGGTGCTGCACGGGCTCCTCGCCCTCGGCGGGAGCGCGCTCCCCCCCGCCTAGGATCCCGCGCCACGATGGCCGTCCACCTCGTGCGCCACGCCGACGCCGGCTCCCACCGCAGGCACGACGACGAGGGTCGGCCCATCTCCGACCGGGGTCGCAAGCAGGCCAAGGCGGTCCGGGACGCGCTCCGTGACGCGCCGGTCGGCCGCATCGTCTCCAGCCGCTACACCCGCTGCCTCGAGACGGTCCGGCCCCTCGCCGACCGGCTCCACGTCGCCGTCGAGGTGCACCCGGCCCTGGCCGAGGAGGCCGACGTCGGCGCCAGCTGGGAGCTGCTCGAGCAGCTGGCCGAAACCGGCGGTGACACCGTCGTGTGCAGCCACGGGAACGTGCTGTCGGCCCTGCTCGACCGGGTCCACCGGCGGGGCGTCGAGGTGGTCGCCGACGAGTGGTCGTGCCGGAAGGGCTCCGTCTGGCGCCTCGAGACCGACCCGTCGGGCCGCTTCCTCCGGGCCGTCCTCGTCCTCCGCCCCGGCTGATCCGCTTCCTGCGACATCGACGACATCGACGACATCGACGACCTCGGCGGTCGTCGGGCATGCACGAGGCGGGGCGGCGCTAGCGGGTGGTGGTGGTGGTCGAGCCCGACGTCTCGGCGGCCAGGTCCTCCTGGGCCGCCTCGATCTGGCGGCGGAGGGTGGGGGCCGGGTCGTTGGCCAGGGCGGTGGCGAAGGCCTCGGCGGCGGCGTCGGGCTGTTCGAGGAGTCGCAGCGTGAGGCCCAGGTAGAACCGGGCCCGGGGGTCGGCGGGGCGGACGCGGATGGCCTCCTCGATCGACGCCAGGCCCCGGTCGACGAGGGCCTGGCTCTCGGCCGCGAAGCCGCTGCTGACGAGGAGGAGGCCCCGCTCGCCGAGGGCCTCGACGTTGGCCGGGTCGTCCTCGAGGATCTGGTCGAAGACCTCGAGGGCGGCGGTCACCTTGCCCTCGTTGGCGAGGCGGGCGGCCTCGGTGAGCCGTCCCAGCGTCGTCTGCGGCACCGACCCGGTGATGGTGTCGCCGGGCCGGCGCCCGCCGGCCCCGGCCGCCACCGCCAGGCCGGCGCCGAGGGCCACGACACCGACGAGCACGACCGCGGCGACCGCTCGCGCCGGGCGGCGGCGGGCCGCCGGCAGGGCGAGGCGGCCCCTCGCCACCTCGGCGTCGACGTCGGCCAGCCGGCGGCGGTAGTCCTCGGCGAGGGCGGCGTGGTCGGCCCCGTCGAGGTCGCCGGCGGCCAGCTCGCGGTCGAGGTCGGCGAGGGAGCGGCGGAGGAACTGGCGCTGCTCCTCGCGTCGGGCCAGCTCGTCCGGGTCGAACCCGCCGCCGGCCGTCACGTCGACCGCCACCGGCGGAACGTGAAGCCGAGCCCGGCGAGGGCCACGACCAGGCCGGCCACCGGCAGGACCCAGACCAGCGAGGCGGCACCGCTGCGGGGCGGGGTCAGGAGGATCGAGTCGCCGTAGGAGTCGGCGAGAGCGGCCCGGATCTCGTCGTCGGACTCCCCCGCCGCCACCCGGGTGGCGATCTCGTTCCGGACGATCTGGGCCGCCCGGGCCACGGAGTCACGGGCCGACTCGCCGGCGCAGGCCGGGCAGGCCACCGTGGCGGCGATGGCGTCGACCCGCTCGGCGTCGGTGCGGGGCGCCCGGTCGGTGACGGCGATGGCGAGGGCGACGACGACGGCGACGCCCACCGCCGCCCAGGCCAGGCGACGGCTCACGACCCGCCCCGGGCCCGGACGAACAGGTCCTGGAGCCGGGCGTAGTCGACGCCGCCGGTGATCTTCGAGACGACCGTGCCGTTCGGGGCCACCAGGTACGACTCGGGGACCTTCACCACGCCCCACCGCACGGCGATGGCGCCGTCGGGGTCGTCGACCACCGGCCAGTCGCCGCCCTTCTCCTCGAAGAAGGCCCGCACGTTCTCGGCCTTGTCGCCGAAGACGACGCTCACCACCCGGGCCTCGTCGGGGTTGGCGCCGGCGAAGCGGACCAGCTCGGGGTGCTCGATCCGGCACGGGATGCAGTCGGTGGCGAAGAAGTTCACGAGGAGCCAGCGGCCCCCGGCGTCGGGCACGTCGTAGGTGGCGACCCCGTCGGCCACGAAGCCGGGATCCCCGATAAGGAGGGGTCCGTCGAGGGCGGGGGCCTGCTCGCCGAGCAGCTTGCTCTTCGGCTGGCGCTCGGCCGCCGAGTCGCTGGTGGCGAGGACGAAGACGAGGACGGCCAGCACCACGCCGAGGGCCCCGGCGCTGACGAGGGCGGTGCGCGACCTCACGCCGGCTCCAGCACGGGCTCGTCGGCGGGTGGCGCCGCCGACGGCGGGGCCGACACGGGCGCGGTCGGGCGGCGGCGGCGACCGGGCACGAGAGCCAGCACCGTGCCGAGGGCCATGATCCCCCCGCCGATCCAGAGCCAGCTGGCCAGCGGCTCGACGGCCATGCCGATCACCGCCTCGCCCCCGGTCTCCTCCGGCGCGGCGACGAGGGTGAGGTAGACGTCGGTGCGGAGGCCCCACGCCACCGACGGCGTGCCGATGGTGCTGCTGGCGCTGGGCTTGAACCGGCTCAGCGCCGGGGCGTGCACGCGGTCGCCGTCGACCCGCACCAGGGCCCGCACCGCGGTGCGGCGGGGCGTGTCGACCGTCTCGGCACCGAGGTAGGTGATGGTGTGGCCGGCCAGGCGGGCCGTCTCCCCCTCGGCCAGCCGGAACTCGGCCGACGTCGTGAAGCCCTGGGCGGCGGTGAAGGCCATGGCCACGACGATCACGCCGAGGTGCACGACCATGCCCCCGTTGGTGCGGCCCACCACCGCGTTGGCGATCGAGGTGCCGCTGCGCCGGGCCGCCCTCGCCGCCAGCACCACCTGGCGGACGGCCGAGCCGGCGCCGACCCCGCCCAGGCCGAAGGCGAGCAGGGGGGCCAGGCCCCGGGCACCCACGGCCAGGGCCAGGAACAGGGCGGCCACGCCGGCCCAGGCCGGCCAGAGGAGGCGCTCCCGCAGCACGCCGCTCGACGCCTTGCGCCACGGGAGCACCGGCGCCACGGCCATGGTCAGCAGCAGGGCCAGCCCGATCGGCGTCGTCATGCGGTCGAAGTAGGGCCGACCGACGGTGATCCGCTCGTCCCGGAGCGCCTCGGTGAGCAGCGGGAAGACCGTGCCGAGCAGGACCACGAAGGCGAAGGCGGCGAAGAGCACGTTGTTCGTGAGGAAAGCGCCCTCGCGGGACAGCGGCGAGTCGATCCGGCCGGGTGACCGCAGCCGGTCGCCCCGCCAGGCCACGAGGCCGAGCGAGACGGCGACGACCACGGCGAAGGCGCTCAGCAGCCACACGCCGATGGGCGACTCGGTGAAGGAGTGGACCGAGTCGAGCACC
>JBFWQW010000136.1:0-6741 GCA_050249235.1 Acidimicrobiia bacterium
ACCTCACCGATCGACACGGCCAGCTCAGCCAACGCCTCCGGGTCGTCGTCGAGCCGGAAGTCGAGGCCGAGGTGCAGCCGGTCCACCGGGAGCGTCACCACCTGGTCGAGGGCCCTCACTCGACGGCGTCCTTCGGCAGCACCCGGACGTGGCGGGGCGGGACCGGCCGGCGCTCGACCTCGGCGGGAGGGTCGGGGTCGATCAGGTCCCACGTGGTGCCCGCCAGGCGGGCCACCAGCTCGAGGAGCTCGTACCGCCACCGCCACGCCGCGACGCCCAGCAGCGCCAGCCAGGGGGCGAACGACAGCCACTCGTGGGCGATCACCTCGAACGCGGACAGGTCGTCCATCAGTGCATCGCCCCAGCGGGCACCTTGGCGAGCGCGGCGTCGACCCAGCGGTCGACCGTCTCGACCGGGACGAGGGCACCCTTCCACTCCCAGGGCTTGCGGCCCATCGTGTGGTTCGACTTCCCGGTGGCGACGAGGAGGCGGGCGAGCCCGGGCGACCGGAGCTCGAACTCCTCGTCCCAATGCTCCTGGAGCTCCTCGATCACGCCCGGCCAGAAGTGGCCGCCGCAGACCTTGCGGAGCCACCGGCCGGCGTGGACGCACTGCGAGCACATCGACACCGCCATGTGGCCCTCGCCGGGCATCAGCCAGACGCCGCGGGTGTAGGGCTCGCCCTTGGCGATCGTCCGGCCGCAGTCCCCGCAGCGGTGGTCCTTGCGGGCCGTGACCTCGTGGGGCTCCTCGCGCCAGAAGCCACCTTCGTCGTCGGCGTAGTCGATCCTGCACATCAGCTGGCCTCCTCGGTGGGTGCGAACGCAGAGCGGATGAAGCCGTGCTCCCGGGCCCAGGCCGGGTGGGCGTGGATGAACTCGTGGCAGCCGTCGCGCGGCGGGCCGGCGCACAGGTGGAGCAGGTTCTTCGGGTCGTGGCCGCCATCACGGCGGCGCTGCACGTGGTGGATCACCGAGGCGCGGCCGCGGCACACGCCCCGGATCCGCGCCTCGCACCGGCCGCCCGACCGCTCGACCACCGCGCGGCGGGACCTGGTGGGGATGGCGCTCACGCCGGGAGGTCCTTGTACTGCATGCCGTCGAGGAGGTCGCCGCCGGCGCTCGGGGTGCGGCCGCCGTGCTGCTTGAAGAAGAACGGGATCCCCTCGCTCTTGCACTGGTCGCGCAGCCAGCGGGCGTGGTCGACGTCGAGCGGACGGTGGCCCGGGCCGGACTCGCCGCCGGCGATGACCCAGCCGATGCCGTCGACGACCGCCGCAGGGGTGGCGGCCGCGAGCGAGACCGGGCCGAGGAGCGGCTCGCAGGAGAGGAACCGGACCGGGGCCGGGATGGCGAGCAGGCGGGGGATGCGGAGGTCGGCCCGCTCCTGGTCCTCGACGGTGGTGCCGATCCACACGTGGGCCGGCCAGGAGCCCTGCCAGTCGATGGGGACGAAGCGCATGACCTGCTCCGGGCGCTTGGTGAGCAGCTGCCAGGTCAGGTGCGGCGTGGCCACGATGAGCCGCCAGAGGCGCCACCGCTCCTCGTCGAGATCGGAGCGCGGCTCGAACACGTCGGCCATCGAGGCGCAGAACACCAGCCGGCGGACGCCGGCCTCGGCAGCTTGGCGGTCCCAGCGGAGCGGCTCGGCCCAGTGCTTGTCACCGAAGAACCGGCGCTCGCCGTCCTTGCCCCACACGTCATGCCCGGTGCGCTTGGCGAACGTCTCGGCGTAGCAGTGGTCGCAGCCTGGCGAGACGTTCGTGCAGCCCCACCACGGGTTGAAGGTGTGGTCGGTCCAGGCGATCGCGGTCGTGGCGCCCATCAGCCGCGCTCCAGGAAGAACCGCTGATTGGTGTTGATCGACCGCATGGCCTCGAGCTGGGCCCGGATGTTGCGGGCCGCCTCGGTGGCCGACTGAAGGACGGCCTCGGCGATCTTCCGCTGGTCGTAGAGCTCCCAGATCCCTGGGGTCGTGAGGGCCTTTGCCTCGCGCTCCTCGGCGTTCTTGCCCTCCACCAGCAGCAGCGCCTTGGAGTACTCCCGCTTGTACAACGAGTCGGCCCGGGCCGAGGCGAGCGCGCGCTTGAGGATCTTCCGGGTGGCCTGGTCGAGCAGCTTCGAGAGCCGGATGAGCTCGTCCTCGATGTCGGTCTGCGGCATCAGGTCGGCAGCCATCAGAAGGTGTCCTCGTCGGTGGCGGTCGAGCGGCGGGCGAGCTCCTCGTGGGCGGCGCGGAGCAGGTCCGACCAGCAGTCGCCGCCGATGCCCCGAGCGACCGACGCCGGATCCGAGAGCTCCCTGCCGCACTCGGAACAGCGGCCGGTCTCGACGAAGGCCTTCTCGTAGCGCTCGAAGGCCATCTCGAGCTCCTCGAGCTGGATGCGGACGGCGAACACCTGGGGGCGACGGCGGAGCTCGTGGATGCGGGCCCGGCGACGGGCCTGCAGGCGCGCCGCCTTGTTGGGGTGCTGAACGAGCATCCGCGCGAATCCCCCGTCGGACATCAGGCCGCCGCCGCTCGCTGCCGCAGGAGGGCGGTGATCTCGTTGACGTGGACGTCGAGCACCGACCCGCGGTGCGTGGTGGCGGGGCGGGGGTCGAGCTTCAGGTAGTGGTCGAGCCCGCCGGGGAGGGAGCGGTGGGCGAGGGCGGCGCCGGCCCGGAGGATCCCCCGCATCGCACCCACCGCGCGTTCCCGGGCGTCGTCGTCGACGGCGTCCCAGTGCTCCTCGACCAGCTCGTCCAGACGGGGCGCCTTGTCGGCCACGAACCCGGCCAGCCAGTCGACCAGGACCGCCTTGGCGTCCTCGAAGGCGTCGACCAGGACGTCGGAGCGGGGGCCGCGGATCAGCGTCTGGCGGGCGTCGAGGAACACCACGAACGGCGACCCCGGCTCTCCCGGCGCCTCCACGGCCGCCTCCACGGCCGAAGCGAAGCCCGCGATCGGATCCGGGTCGCCGGTGGGCACCTCGGGTGCTCCCGCGGGTTCGACCGACGAGGAGGGCGGGGCGTCGGCGGACGCAGCCTCGGGAACCACGTCGGGGGGGTCGACGGGCTCGGCCGGGACTTCGGTCCCGCCCTCCTCGGATGACGTGGAGGAGGGGGATCCGCTGCCCAGCATCGCCTCCTCCTCCACGATCTCGTCCGGCACCTCGGCCGCCGACCCCAGCGCGTCCAGCGCTGCCCGGGTCTCGGCGATCGGGTCCGGCTTCGGGTCGGCGGGCTCGGCCTCGCGCGACGGGACATCGATCGGCTCCGCAGGCGGGCGGGCCGGTGGGGTGGTAGCCGCCCGGGGTCGCTGGTCGATCTCGGCGTAGAGCTTCAGGACCGCCCGGCCGAGGGTCTGGAGCACCGCGGCGTGGTGCTTGTCGAAGTCGGCCGCCGGGTGCGCGGCGACCTTGTCCCACTGCCGATCGAGTCGGACCAGCTGCTCGGTGATCACCCGGCGGCGCTGGATCAGCGCCACGTCCGGGTCGGGCGACGCCGGCTCGGTGGGCGGCTTCTCCTTGCGCCGCCGGATGGCGTCCATGGTCTTCCGGCGCGACGGCGGGGACTCGTCGGTCGAGCCGGCGATCACGTCCTCGACGACGTCCGGGTGCTCGGCCAGGGCCCGCCTGTCCGTCAGGTCGGGGCGGCTCAACCTTGCCGGCGCGCCGGCAAGGTTCGGTTCGTCCTCTTCGAGGTCGGTCCGAGACCCGGGGGCAGGCGGGTCGGCGATCTGGCCGATGCGCAGCTCGAGTCGGCGGCGGGCCGCCTCGATCCTGGCGACGCCCTCGCGGGAGTGGCCCTCGACGTAGGTGCGGAACATCTCCAGACGGAGTCCCACCTCCTGGAGCGCCGGCAGGGTGTCGAGGTCGGCGATGAGCAGCTCGACCTCGCCCATGTAGTCGTTGATCCCGGCGAGGGTCATGCCCTCCGGGGTGCGCAGCACCAGGTCGGCCATCAGCACACCGCCGCAGGGGCCGGGTTCGGGTCGAAGGTGAGGAGCTCGAAGCACGAGCGCCAGGCGCCGTCGGCCGAGAGCACCATGCGCTCCTGGCGCATGGTGGCGAGGTGGCGGAGGAGCTCGTCGAGGCGGACCTCGAGCGAGGCCGGGCACGACGGCGGCGAGGAGTAGCGGCGGTTGTCCTCCCAGCTGACGTCCCGGCGGTGCTTCGCCTGCTCGTAGGGGAGCTTCAGCATCTCCCGGAGGCGGGCCCGGTAGGCCTTGAGCCAGGCGGCCTCGTCGGCCTTGTGCTGCCGGAGCCGGTCGGCATCGGTTGCCTTGAGGATCGGGCGGCGGGCTTCGAGCGCCTCGATCAGCTGCTCTCGGGTCATGCGGATCGGCGGGAGTGCGGTGGACATCGGATCCCCCTCGGGTTGTCCCATTCGTGTAACTACGTCCCTGTAGTTCCGTTTTCGGCCCGAAGAGAGGGCCCCTCGTCGGGGGCCTGCTCGAGCACCTTGGCCAGCTCGAGCGGCGTGACCCCGAAGTGCTCGGCGATGACGAGCTTCTCCCGGGTGTGCCGGAGACGCATCTGCTCGATCGTCTGGCAGGCCTCGGCGAAGTCGGCTCTGGCGCTCGCAGCGGCGAGGAGTGTGGCGCCGAGGGTGATCGGGTCGTCGACCCACGACTCCTGCGGCGGCGCTGCCGGGGCCTTGCGGGAGGCGGCACCGACGATCGCCACGGCCAACACCACGACGACCGCCAGCACGGTGATCCCGCCGAGGACGTACCAGTCGATCGGGAAGCTCACCGCGCCCTCCTGCGAACGTTCAGCGGCCGGACCGACGTCTCCACCCTGCTACCGGGTGCGTTGTCCGTCACGAGGACGGGGCCGCTCCCCCGCGGCCCGGCCGCTGAGAACTTGGAGAGGTCCGGCGGGGCACCTTCGCCCGCGCCCATGGGACGGGTGTCAGCAGGTTCCCCTTCGCCCGGAGCAATGCGGGCTAGCCGGACCTCTCGATCTTCCGCCGCGTCCTGCGACGAGCGCGGGAAGTCGCGCACCACCCGCAGACCCGGCACATCGTCCAGCGAGAAGGTGACGTTGCACGGGCCACACGCCCACACCTCACGCGCGCCGACCGTCTCCAGGTGATCGTCGACGAACGCGAAGCGGCCGCCGATCGTCTCCACGTCCATCGAGGCGCGGCAGCGCGGGCAGCGGGCCCGAACCGCGGTCGAGGCGGTCACCGGGATCCACCACCGTGGAACACGCCGCGGCTACGACGGAGGCAGGCGTCGGACGGATGACCGAAACGCTGGCCCCCCTCGACGCCAAGGCCGCCGCACTGCCCAGCGCTGGCCGCGACTCGAGCAGAGCCTTCCGCACACGAGATTGCCCCGGAGGTTGACCGACCCCCGGGGCTGTCCGACCACGAGGGAGCACACCCCTGATGACCGAACGAACTGAACGACCCGACCGCGCCATCGCGCTCGAACACGTCGCCGAACTGCGCGCCACCCTCCACACCGAACCCCGCCGGCGGCGGCTGCTCGAGGAGCTCCAGGAGATCGTCGACCGGCTGCGACGCTGAGCGGGTCACCACCGGGCCACCTGCTCGTGCTTGGGTCCGTGAGCGGCGTGGTCGCCGTCATGGCCGTCCCGGCGGGTGCACTCGAAGCCATCCCACCCGGCGGCGCAATGCGCCTCGTCCCTGGCCGCTGCGGGCAGGTAGCCCGGATCGCCCGGGCTCGACCACGCGCCCGACTGGACGCCACGGGGAGCGAGGGTCGCCTCGAGCGCCTCGACGCGCTGCTCGAGCGAGGTGGGAGCCGCCAGGCGGTCGATGAGAAGGGACGCGAGGCGCCGCCCTGCATCGTGCTGGTGGCCCCCGCTGACGTACGAGGCCAGGTAGCCGAGCGCCACGCAGTCGACGCGGTGGTCGCTGTAGTCCGCCGGCAACTTGAGGATGCCGCGGATCTCGGCGTCGATCTCCTCGCGCGTCCTCATGACGCCCTCCGCCAAGAGGCCAGTTCGGCCAACACCAGCAGCTCCGCGCGCTCGCGGAAGGCCCGGTGTTCGTCGTCCTCCACGTCCAGCGGAGGGAGCAGGGTCAGGGGACGCTCGGTCACGAGGCCGCCCGCTTTGAAGTGAGGCCAGCAGCTCGGGCCCACGTGGTAGCCAGCGTCTGCGTGCTGATGTCGATCTGCTGGTCGGTCTCGACCCAGAGCTTCTTGGCGATCAGGTCCCAGGAGTCCCCGGCGGCGCGCCTCTCTGCCAGCCAGGCCGCCAGGCGACCCTCGAAGAGGTTGTCGGCCAGGCGATAGAGCGCTGGTTGAGGCGGGGGCACCGGGCCATTCTGAGTTCGGCTCCGAACGTTGTCAAGATCACACCCTAAAGAATTTGTCTCTTCCCTTGACATTTGGGTGACCCCCTCGCCAGTGACGTCGCCGGGATGGTCCGCCTCTTGGCCCGTCTCCGCCGTGTTAGCGGCAAGGAGATCGCAGCGGTGCTCCACCTCTCGCCTGGGCAGGTGAGCGAGCGCATGACCGGCAAGGTCGAGTTCCGAGCCCTCGAGCTGGCGAAGCTCGCCGGCCTGCTTGGGGTCCATCCAGGCGACTTCTTCGAAGATCCTGCCCGAGTACTTCGTGGTGGGTGGGCCGCCCGGGGCTCGAACCCGGCGCCTGAAGATTACAAGCGCGCCAGCGGACGGCGGCACCTCGCCGTGGTCGAAGGCGGCGGGAAGCCAGGCACCTCACGGTCCCGCCGGCCGCTTGTTGCAGTTGTCGAAAGCTGACGTTGCGTGATGCGCGCG
>JBFWQW010000137.1:0-6706 GCA_050249235.1 Acidimicrobiia bacterium
CCCGGTGTGAGCCCGGCGCCGGCATCGAACGACAGCGTGGCGCGCAGCTCGGACACGAGATGCTGCAACGCCTGGCCGTCGAGGATCGCAGCCCCTTGCGCGAGCTGGGCGAGCGCGGCGGACTCGGCCTGGTCCCGCGCCAGCTCCGCGGTTCTTCGGGCGAGCCGGTCGACGAGGCCGCTGACGACCACGGAGACGGCGACGAACACGACGAGCGCGAGTGCATCGCCGGCCTTGTCGAAGCGAAGGCTGTACGTCGGCGGGATGTAGAACCAGTCGGCGAAGACGAAGGCGAGCACCGACGCGGCAAGCGCCGGAGCCCGGCCGCCGGCGAGGGCGACGCCGACGACACCGAGGAGGAGCAGGAGCAGGGCGCCCGACGTCCCGACGGTGTCCTCGAACGGGAGCAGAGCCAGGACGAGCAGCGGTATCCCGACGAGCGCGGCCGCCCAAGCGAGCCTGATGGCACGGGCCGGCCTGGACGGGTGCTGGCGGCGAGGAGCCACGAACCGGAGGGGCCGCCGCTCGGGCTGCGACGACTCGTGCGAGATCACGTGGACGTCCACCGAATCGGACCTGGCGATGACCCGGTTGATGATCGAGCCCTTCGTCAGCTCGGCCCAGCGCGATCGATGCGAGGCACCGAGCACGATCTGGGTGGCGTTCTCGGCTCGGGCGAAGCTGGTCAACGCATCGGCGATGTCGCTGCCGGTGACCTCGGCATAGCGGCCGCCGAGCTGCTCGAGCAGCTCGCGGTGGCGCTCGAGGAGGTCCTGGTTCGGCGTGGTGAGGCCGTCGGTGGAGCGGATGTGGACGCCGACGAGCTCGGCATGGCCCTTGGCCGCGAGCCGTGCGCCCCGCCGAATGAGCTGGTCGCCTTCGGGGGCGCCGGTGAGGGCGACCACGACCCGCTCCCGCGTCTCCCACGGACGGGTGATGCCGTGCCGTTCGCGATACTCCTCGAGGCCCTCGTCGACGCGGTCGGCGACCCACAGCAGCGCCAGCTCGCGCAGGGCGCCAAGGTTGCCGACCCGGAAGTAGTTGGCGAGGGCGGCGTCGACCTTCTCGGCGGCGTAGACGTTGCCGTGCGCCATGCGCCGCCGCAGCGCCTCGGGGGCCATGTCGACCAGCTCGACCTGGTCGGCGGCGCGGACGACGGCGTCGGGCACGGTCTCGCGCTGGACGATCCCGGTGATCTGCTCGACGACGTCGTTGAGGGATTCGAGGTGCTGGATGTTGACGGTGGAGATGACGTTGATCCCGGCGGCGAGCAGCTCCTCGATGTCCTGCCACCGCTTCTCGTTGCGGCTGCCGGGGACGTTGGTGTGGGCGAGCTCGTCGACGAGCGCGACGCTCGGCTTGCGGGCGAGGAGGGCGTCGAGGTCCATCTCCTCGAACTCCTGGTCCCGGTAGGTGAGCGTGTGGCGGGGAACGATCTCGAGGTCGCGGAGCTGGGCGGCGGTGCTGGGCCGGTTGTGGGTCTCGACGTAGCCGACGACGACGTCGGTGCCGCGCTCCTTGCGCCGCCACCCTTCGTTGAGCATGGCGTAGGTCTTGCCGACGCCCGGCGCGGCCCCGACGTAGATGCGCAGCTCACCGCGGTTCACTGCGCTCAGCCCATCACAGCTCGTCGAGGGCGAGGTTGATCTCGAGCACGTTGACCCCCGGCTCGCCGAGGAACCCGAGCGCCCGACCGTCGGTGTGGTCCTCGACCAGCGCGAGGACCGTGTCGAGGTCGAGCCCGCGCTCGCCGGCCACGCGCCGGGCCTGGATGCGGGCGTTCGCCACCGAGATGTGCGGGTCGAGGCTGCTGGCCGAACCGGTCACGGCGTCGACCGGGACGGCGACATCGTCGGCGAGGCCGTTCTCCTCCCGGTAGACGCGGATGCGGTCGTCGACGCCGGTGGTCTCGGACTCGTCGACGTCGGTCGTCTCGGGGTCGTCCTCACCGAGCAGGAACCGCTCGCTCGTCGGACCCTCGTTGGAGCCGTAGGCGGCGCCGGGCCCCGGCGCGTAACCGGTGGCCGACGGGCGAGGGTGGAAGTACTCGGCGCCCTCGAACGACTGGCCGATCCGGCTGGAGCCGACGATCCGGCCGTCGCGCTCGATGAGCGACCCGTCGGCTTTGTCGGCGAACGCCGCCTGGGCGACACCGGTGACCAGGAGCGGGTAGGCGAGGCCCGTCAGAACGGTGAACACGAGCACCATCCCGAGGGCGGGAAGCAGCTGACGACGCATCTACGACACTCCCAGTGTGGTGATGAGCAGGTCGATGGCCTTGATGCCGACGAACGGGGCGACGAGGCCGCCCAGCCCGTAGACGAGCAGGTTGCGGCGGAGCATCGCCGCCGCGCTCTGGGCCCGGAACCGCACGCCGCGCAGGGCCAGCGGGATGAGCCCGATGATCACCAGCGCGTTGAAGATGACCGCGGACAGGATCGCCGACCGCGGCGTATCGAGGTCCATCACGTTGAGCCGATCGAGCGCCGGGAGGACCCCGGAGAACATCGCCGGGATGATGGCGAAGTACTTGGCGACGTCGTTGGCGATCGAGAACGTCGTGAGGGCGCCGCGGGTGATGAGCAGCTGCTTGCCGATCTCGACGACCTCGATGAGCTTCGTCGGGTTCGAGTCGAGGTCGACCATGTTCCCGGCTTCCTTGGCCGCCTGGGTGCCGGTGTTCATGGCGACACCGACGTCGGCCTGGGCGAGCGCCGGCGCGTCGTTGGTGCCGTCGCCGGTCATCGCCACGAGGCGCCCGCCGGCCTGCTCCCGGCGGATGAGGTCCATCTTGTCCTCGGGAGTGGCCTCGGCGAGGAAGTCGTCGACACCGGCCTCGGTGGCGATGGCCTGGGCGGTGAGCGGGTTGTCGCCGGTGATCATCACCGTGCGGATGCCCATGGCCCGGAGCTGCTCGAAGCGGTGGCGGATGCCCTCCTTGACGATGTCCTTGAGGTGGACGACGCCGAGCACCTCGGTCCCCTCGGTCACGACGAGCGGGGTGCCGCCGGCGGTGGCGACGCCCTCGACGATGGCGTCGAGCGCCGCCGGCACCGTGTTGCCGATCTCGGTGACGTAGCGCTTCACCGAGTCTGAGGCTCCCTTGCGCACCGACTGGCCGTCGGGCAGGTCGAGGCCGCTCATGCGGGTCTGGGCGGTGAACGGGATCAGCGTGGCGTGGCTCACGTCGCGCTCGCGCAGGTTGAACCGCTCCTTGGCCAGCACCACGATCGAGCGACCCTCCGGGGTCTCGTCGGCGAGGCTGGCGAGCTGCGCCGCCGCCGCCAGCCGGTGCTCGGGAACGCCGGGGATGGCCAGGAACTCGGCCGCCCGGCGGTTGCCGAGAGTGATGGTGCCGGTCTTGTCGAGCAGCAGCGTCGAGCAGTCCCCCTCCGCCTCGACCGCACGACCGGACATGGCCAGGACGTTGTGCTGCACGAGGCGGTCCATGCCGGCGATGCCGATGGCCGACAGCAGCGCACCGATCGTGGTCGGGATCAGGCAGACGAGCAGCGCGACGAGCACGATCACCGGCTGCTCGGCATCGGCGTAGATGGCGAAGGGCTGGAGCGTCACCGTCGCCAGCAGGAAGATGATCGTGAGCACCGCCAGCAGCGTGTTGAGGGCGATCTCGTTCGGCGTCTTCTGCCGGCTGGCGCCCTCGACGAGGGCGATCATCCGGTCGAGGAACGTCTCGCCGGGCCGGGCGGTGATCCGCACCACGATCTGGTCGGACAGCACGCGCGTGCCGCCGGTGACCGCCGAACGATCGCCACCGGCTTCGCGGATGACCGGGGCCGACTCACCGGTGATGGCCGACTCGTCGACCGAGGCGATCCCTTCGACGATCTCGCCGTCGGAGGGGATCATCTCCCCCGCCGACACGACCACGAGGTCGTCGACGGCCAGCTGCGACGAGGGGACCGGGTCGGTGCTGCCGTCCGGGCGGCGCCGGTTGGCCATCGTCTCGGCCCGGGTCTTGCGCAACGTCGCCGCCTGCGCCTTGCCCCGGCCCTCGGCCATCGCCTCGGCGATGTTGGCGAACAGCACGGTGAACCACAGCCATGCCGCGACGAGACCGCCGAAGACGTTCTCCTCGCGGGTCGCATCGCCGAGATCCCGAAGGAACAGGACGGTGGTCAGCACGCTGCCCACGAGCACGACGAACATGACCGGGTTGCGGGCCTGGACGCGGAGGTCGAGCTTGCGGACACTGTCGACGACGGCCTGGCGCACGATCGCCGCCTCGAACAGCGGCCGCGCCGAGCCCCGATCGCGAGGCGCCGGTGCCGGGGGGGTGGGAACCTGTGTCTGCATCTCCGGGGCTCCTAGAGGGACAGGTGCTCGACGATGGGGCCGAGGGCCAGCGCGGGGAAGAACGTGAGCCCACCCACGATCACCACCACGCCGATCGTCAGGCCGACGAACAGCGGGGAGTGGGTGGGGAAGGTGCCCGTGGTCGCTGGCATCACGCGCTTCTGGGCGAGCGAGCCGGCCAGCGCGAGCACAGGGATGATGAGGAAGAAGCGGCCGACGAGCATGGCGATGCCGAGCGTCGTGTCCATCCAGTGCGTCGCCGCGGTGATGCCCGCGAACGCCGAGCCGTTGTTGTTCCCCGCCGACGTGAAGGCGTAGAGGATCTCGCTGAAGCCGTGGGCGCCCGAGTTCCACATCGTGGTGTTCATCACCGAGTCGACGAACATCGACGCCGCGGTGAACCCGAGCACGACGGTGGGCATGACCAGCACGTAGAGCGCCACCATCTTCATCTCCGGTGCCTGGATCTTCTTGCCGAGGTACTCCGGGGTCCGACCGACCATCAGCCCGGCGATGAACACCGACAGGATCGCCATCACCAGCAGGCCCGACAGGCCGACGCCGACGCCGCCGGGACTCACCTCGCCGAGCATCATGTGGCTCATGGCGACGCCGCCGCCGAGCGGGGTCATGCTGTCGTGCATCGAGTTGACCGAACCGTTGGAGGTGCCGGTCGTCGACGCCGCCCACAGCGCCGAGGCGGACGGGCCGAACCGGATCTCCTTTCCTTCCATGTTGCCGCCGGCCTGGAGGGAGGTCGTCGCTTGGTCGGCGCCGAGGTCGTCCAGACGCGGGTTGCCTGCATTCTCGAGGCCCATGGCGGCCAGTGACATCCCGGCCCAGACGATGAACATGATGGCGAACACAGCGCGGCCCTGGCGCTTGTCACGCACCATCCGACCGAACGTGAACGCGAACGCGAACGGGATCACGAGGATCGCCCACGTCTCGACGAAGTTGTTGAACCCGCCGGTGTTCTCGAACGGGTGCGACGAGTTCATGTTGAAGAAGCCGCCGCCGTTGGTGCCGAGCTGCTTGATCGCCACCTGGCTCGCGGCCGGACCACCGGGGATGAGCTGGGTGGTCCCCTCCACGGTGGTCGCCTCGGTGAAGCCGTTGAAGTTCTGGATGACGCCCTGGCTGACGAGGACGAGTGCGACCACGAACGACAGCGGCAGCAGGATCCGCACCGTCGTGCGGGTGAGGTCGACCCAGAAGTTGCCTATGGTCGACGCCCGCCGCCGGGACAGACCGCGGATCAGCGCCGCGACGGTCGCCATGCCGGCCGCGGCCGACACGAAGTTCTGCACCGATAGGCCGGCCATCTGCGTGAGGTGGCTCATGGTCGACTCGCCGCCGTAGGACTGCCAGTTCGTGTTGGTCATGAAGCTGACCGCGGTGTTGAACGACAGGTGCGGAACCACACCCGGGAGGTCGGCCGGGTTCAGCGGCAACGAGCCCTGCACCCGCTGCAACAGGTACAGGGCGAGGAACGAGAAGATGCTGAAGCCGAGCAGCGAGTACGCGTAGGTGGTCCAGCGCTGCTCGCTGTCCGGGTTGATGCGGCAGACCCGGTAGATGCCTCGCTCGATGGGTCCGAAGAGGCGATCACCGGGCGCCTTCTCCTCGTCGCCGTAGACGCGGGCCATGTAGTGGCCGATCGGCACCGCCGTGACGACGAGCACGGCGACGAGGGCGACGAGCTGCAACCAGCTGGCGGCCGACATCAGAACTTCTCCGGGAACAGGAGCGCCGCCACCAGGAACCCGGCGAGCAGCACAGCGATGATCAGAGCGATGACGTTCTCTGCGGTCACGACGCCGTGACCTCGTTCGCCGCTTCGGCTTCCTCCGACGAGCGGACGATGCGGTCGAGGCCTCGCACGTACGCGACGCACACCGCGAAGAACGCCAGCGCCACCGCGATGAACACGATGTCACCCATGTCCGGTGCTCCTTGCCGATCCGGCGCCGGCCGGATGCCGGTGCGCTGACCGCGATCCTGCGCACCCCGAGAGCCGATCGGGAACGGACTTACGGCCCTGTTAGCAGCTACCGGCCCGGTATTGACAGTTCCTTGGCGCGGCCGTCAGCGGGGAGGTGACGGGAGCACGATCGCCGAGGCGTGGTCGAGCTCGCGGAGGGCGGAGACGATGCGCGCGTGGTGAGCCGGTGGCTGGGCAGCGCCGGGCGAGCACGAGGACCATCTCGCCGACCTCCCGCGTGGCCACGAAGACACCGACGCGACGAAGTCCCTGCTCAGCAGGGACTTCGAGTGGAGCGGACGACGGGATTCGAACCCGCGACCCTCACCTTGGCAAGGTGATGCTCTACCAGCTGAGCCACGTCCGCGTGGGTGGGTGAGGGTAGCAGCCCTCTCCCCGGACCCG
>JBFWQW010000138.1:0-6383 GCA_050249235.1 Acidimicrobiia bacterium
CATCTGGGGATGACCGGCGGGGCGGGCGCGGTGGTTTCACGCCGTGGTTGGATGGGGAGATAGGCCGGATCATGAGCGGTGGGGGCGGAGGCGCAGCGGGATCACCCGTGGTGCTGGTGCTCGGGTGCCAAGGCGCCGGCAAGGGCGTCCAGTGCGCCCGGCTGGCCAGCCGCCTGCCGGCCGACCACGTCTCGACCGGCGACCTGTTGCGCCTGGCCATCAGGGCCGGGAGCACCCTCGGCCGGGCGGTCGAGCCCTACGTGGCGGCCGGCGACCTGGTGCCCGACGAGCTGGTGGTCGACCTGGTCGCCAACCGCCTCGACCAGGACCGCCGGGCCGGTTGGGCGGTGGTGCTCGACGGGTTCCCCCGTACCCGCCGGCAGGCGTCCCTGCTGGTCGACGCGGCCGGCCGCATCGACCTCGCCCTGCACCTGTCCGTGCCCCGGGCGCTCGCGCTCGAACGCCTTTCGCTCCGGGTCGTGTGCCTCGACTGCGGCCTTCCCGGCACCGCGGCCCGTTGTCCCGCCTGCGGTGGCGACACCGAGCGGCGGGCCGACGACACACCGGATGCCATCGAGCGCCGCCTGGCGACGTTCGACTCGGAGACGGGTCCGCTCATCGAGTGGCTCGAGGCCCGTGACCTGCTCGTGCACGTCGACGGCACCGGCACCCCCGATGCCGTCTCCGCCCGGCTGATGGACACGGTCCGGGCCCGCCTGGGCTCGGGCGAGCCGGACGCCTCGGCGGCCGGCATCCACCGCTGAGCCCGGCCGCCGCCGCGCCCCGCCGGGCGAGCCGGTTCCGGAGCGCCCCGGTGGGGGCCGGTCGGGCCACTAGGGTGCTCGCCGCCATGACCGGGCCGATCTTCCTTCTCGTGCTCTTCGGAGCGATGTACTTCATCACGCTGCGGCCCCAGCAGCGCCGCCTGAAGGCCCAACGCGAGCTCGTCATGTCCCTCGTCGTCGGCGACGAGGTGGTGACCCTGGGCGGGCTGATCGGCCGCATCACCGTGCTCGGCGAGCGCGAGATCCGGCTCGATGTCGGCGGCTGCGAGGTGCGCATGGCCCGGGCTGCGGTCACCGAGCGCATCCGGGACATCGCCACCGACTGATGCGCCGCTCGCGGCTCTGGCCGCTCGTCGGCATCGTCGTCGTCGCCTTCGGGTCGTTGGTGGGGACCTTCCTCGCCGGCAACTCCCCTTCGCTCGGCCTCGACCTCCAGGGCGGGGCGTCGGTCGTGCTCCAGCCGCCGCCGGGCACGCCGGCCGACACGCTCGACCAGGCGATCGAGGTGATCCGGAACCGGGTCGACGCGCTGGGCGTGGCCGAGCCCGACATCACCAGGCAGGGCAACGCCGTCGTCGTCGAGCTGCCCGGCGTCAAGGACCAGCAGCGGGCCGTCGAGCTGGTGGGCGACACCGCCGAGCTCCGCTTCCGCCCGGTGCTGGCGGTGGAGCCGGTGGGAGCCACGACCACCACCACCACGACCTCGACGACCTCGACCACGGTGGCCGGGGGCGACACCACCACCACGACGGCGCCCACGACCACGACCACCGCGCTGCCGACGACGAGCCGGGAGGACAACCTGGCCGACGCCCAGGTCGTCCTCGAGGAGCTCGACGACGACGGCGAGGTCGTCGCCCGCTACGTCCTCGGCCCGACGAACGTCCTCGGCCGGGTGGTCGAGTCGGCCCGGGCGCAGTTCGACCTGTCCGAGTGGACGGTGAGCCTGACGCTCACCTCGGAGGGCATCGAGGCGTTCAACGCCCTCGCCGCCCAGTGCAACGCCGGGCAGGACACCTGCCTCACCGGGCAGCTGGCGATCGAGATCGACGGCGTCGTCGTCTCGGCCCCCTCCGTCTCCCAGGCCAGCTACGAGCGCGACCAGATCCAGATCTCGGGGAGCTTCAGCGAGAGCGAGGCCAAGGACCTGGCCCTCGTCCTGCGCTACGGCTCGCTGCCGGTGCAGCTCGAGCAGGAGTCGGTGCGGACCGTCTCGGCCTCGCTCGGCAGCGACTCCCTCCGGGCCGGCATCGTCGCCGGCGCCATCGGCACCACCCTGGTCCTCATCTACATGGTCCTCTACTACCGGGCCCTTGGGCTGGTGGTGGTGGCCGGGCTGGGGGTCTGGTCGGCGTTGCAGTGGTCGATCATCAGCTACCTGGGCGAGACGCAGGGGCTCGCCCTCAGCCTCTCGGGCGTGACCGGCATCATCGTGTCGGTCGGCGTGACGGTGGACTCCTACGTCGTGTACTTCGAGCGTTTGAAGGACGAGTTGCGGCGGGGCCGGGCGCTGCGGTCGTCGGTGGAGCGGAGCTTCAAGCGTGCCTTCCGCACCATCCTCATCGCCGACACGTCGGCGCTCATCGGTGCCGCGACCCTCTATCTGCTGACGGTGGGGGCGGTGCGGGGCTTCGCCTTCTACCTCGGCCTCTCGACCGTGCTCGACATCGTGATCACGTGGTTCTTCACCCGGCCCCTGGTCGGCGCGCTCGCCCGCCGCCGGGCCTTCGCCTCGTCCCGGTTCATCCGGGGCCCGAAGGAGCCCGGCGTCGCGGTCGCGGGGGCCAACCCGTGAGCGTCTGGACGCGGCTCTACGACGGGCAGACGAACGTCCAGTTCGTCCCGCGGTGGCGGATCTGGTTCGCGGTCTCCGGCCTCGTGGTGCTGGCGGGCACGGCCGCGCTGTTCGCCAACGGCCTCAACCTCGGGATCGACTTCGAGGGCGGGGTGGCGTGGGAGGTGCCGGCCGGCGACGCGTCGGTCGGCGACGTCCGCGACGCGGCCGCCGGTGCCGGCGTGGCCGAGCCCGACGTCCAGCGCCTCGGCTCCAGCAGCGGCGACGACCTCATCCGGGTCCAGGCCGAGGACGTCGGCGACGCCGACCGCCAGGAGGTGACCCGGGTCCTGGCCGAGCTCACCGGGGCCGACCCGGCCGACGTGTCGTTCAACGAGGTCGGACCCTCCTGGGGTGACGAGATCACCGAGAAGGCCGAGCGGGCGCTCGCCGTCTTCCTCGTGCTCGTCACGCTGTACATCGCCCTCCGGTTCGAGTGGCGCATGGCGGCGGCCACGCTCCTCGCCCTGATCCACGACGTGCTCGTGACCGTCGGCGTCTTCGCCATCTTCCAGTTCCCGGTCACGCCGGCCACCGTCGTCGCCTTCCTGACGATCCTCGGCTACTCGATCTACGACGGCATCGTGGTCTTCGACCGCGTCGACGAGAACGCCACCGCGCTGGCGGCGTCGGGCGCGTCGACGTACTCGGAGATGGTCAACGACTCGATGAACCAGGTCCTGATGCGGACCCTCAACACGTCCATCACGGCGCTGATCCCGATCGCCTCGCTCCTCGTCGTCGGGTCCTTCGTCCTCGGCGCGAGCGCCCTCGAGGAGTTCGCGCTGGCCCTCTTCATCGGCCTGCTCTCCGGGGCCTACTCGTCGATCTTCATCGCCTCGCCCGCCCTCGCCCTGCTGAAGGAGCGCGAGGAGCGGTGGTCGACCCTGCGGCGCCGCCTGGCCGCCAGGACCGATGCCCGGCCGGGTGCCGGCGCGGTCGGCGAGCCGGTCCCGGCCACCGGCGGCCGTGACCGCCGCCCGGAGCGGGAGGAGCCCATCCGCAACGCCGCCGAGCAGGCCGCCATCCGGGCCCGGGCCCGCAAGAAGGGGCGTCGACGGTAGTCGAACCCCGCGGCCCCGGCCTGTAGCGTCGGCCCATGGCGGCCCGCCTGGAGACGGCTGCAACCGAGACGGTCGACCCGACCCTCGCGCCGGGCTCCAGGTTCGCGTCGCTGGTCCGGGACGTGCCCGACTTCCCGTCCGCCGGCATCCTCTTCAAGGACATCACCCCGGCGCTGGCCGACGCCGAGGCGCTCCGCGAGGTGGTCGACGGGCTGGCGACGGCGGTGGCCGACCTGGCCGTCGACCGGGTGCTCGGCATCGAGGCCCGCGGCTTCCTCGTGGCCGCCCCGCTCGCCTACCGCGTCGGCGCCGGTCTGGCCCTCGTCCGCAAGCCGGGCAAGCTGCCGTGGGACGTCGAGCACGAGTCCTACGCCCTCGAGTACGGCGACGACCGGCTGGAGATCCACGCCGACGCCGTCGGCCCGGGCGACCGGATCCTCGTGGTCGACGACGTGCTCGCCACCGGCGGGACGGCGGCGGCGACGGTCCGGCTGGTCGAGCGGCTCGGCGGCGAGGTGGCCGGCCTCGCGTTCCTGCTCGAGCTGGCCCACCTCGACGGCCGGGCCCGCTTGCCCGGCTGCCGCGTCGACTCGCTGGTGGTCGTCTGATGGCCACCGTCGACCGGGTCCTGCCCTGGCGCCGGGGCGCCGTCCCCGCCGACGAGATCGCACCGCTGCTGGCCTCGTTCCGAGCCCGGCACCCGAAGAGCCCGACGGCGATGATCAGCCGGGCCTATGCCGACGCCGCCAACGCCCACCAGGGCCAGGTGCGCAACTCGGGCGAGGCCTACATCGAGCACCCGATGGCGGTGGCGAAGATCGTGGCCGACCTGGGCCTCGACGACGTGTCCGTGGCCGCCGCGCTGCTCCACGACGCCGTCGAGGACACCACGCTCACGGTCGAGGAGATCCGTAACACCTTCGGCAACGAGGTGGCGGCCATCGTCGACGGGGTCACCAAGCTCGACCGGATCAGCTTCGACACGAGGGAGCAGCAGCAGGCCGCCACGATGCGCAAGATGCTCGTGGCGATGGCCAAGGACCTCCGCGTCCTGCTCATCAAGCTGGCCGACCGCCTCCACAACATGCGGACCATCGCCTCGATGCCGGCGATGAACCAGGCCCGCACCGCCCAGGAGACGCTCGAGATCTACGCCCCGCTCGCCCACCGCCTCGGCATGCAGGAGATGAAGCAGCAGCTCGAGGACCTCTCGTTCGCGGCGCTGCACCCGAAGCGCTACGCCGAGATCGAGCAGATGGTGTCGACCCGCAGCCCGGAGCGCGACATCTTCCTCGGCCAGGTCCTCACCGAGGTGCGCCAGCGCCTCGACGAGCTGCACATCCACGGCGAGGTGAGCGGCCGACCGAAGCACCTCTGGTCCATCTACGAGAAGATGGTCGTCAAGGGCAAGGAGTTCGACGACATCTACGACCTGGTCGGCATCCGGGTGATCGTCGACCGCGTCGAGGACTGCTACGCCGCCCTGGGCTCGATCCATGCCACCTGGAAGCCGGTGCAGGGTCGGATCAAGGACTACATCGCCATGCCGAAGTTCAACCTCTACCAGTCGCTGCACACGACGGTGGTGGGGCCGCAGGGCAAGCCCATCGAGGTCCAGATCCGCACCCGGGAGATGCACACCCGCTCCGAGTACGGGGTGGCCGCCCACTGGGCCTACAAGGACCGCGTCACCGCCACCGACATGGCCTGGCTCTCGCGGATCGTCGAGTGGCAGTCGGAGACCGGCGACCCCGACGAGTTCATGAAGACCCTGAAGGTCGACCTCGACCAGGACGAGGTCTTCGTCTTCACCCCCAAGGGCAAGGTCGTCACCCTCCCGGACGGCTCCACGCCCATCGACTTCGCCTACGCCATCCACACCGACGTCGGCCACGCCTGCATCGGCGCCCGGGTGAACGGCCGGCTCCAGCCGCTCGACTCGAAGCTGGCGTCGGGCGACACGGTCGAGATCTTCACGTCGAAGGTCGAGCACGGGCCGTCCCGCGACTGGCTCCAGCTGGTGGCCAGCCCCCGGGCCCGCAACAAGATCCGCCAGTGGTTCTCACGGGAGCGCCGGGAGGACGCCCTCGAGGCCGGCCGCGAGGACCTCACCCGGGCGCTTCGGCGGGAGGCCCTGCCCGTGCAGAAGGTCCTGAGCGGGCCCCAGCTGGCCGACGTGGCCCAGGCCATGTCCTACACCGACGTCGATTCCCTGCTCATCGCCATCGGCGAGAACCACCTCTCGAGCCAGTCGGTCGCCCAGAAGATCACCCGGGACCTCCGCTCGGGCGAGGGCGAGGAGCAGCTGCCGGTCACGGCCCGAGCCCCCCGCCGCCGCAAGCCCGTCTCCGGGATCCACGTGGAGGGCCTCGACGACGTCATGGTCCGGCTGTCACGGTGCTGCACGCCGGTCCCCGGCGACGAGATCATGGGCTTCGTCACCCGCGGCCGCGGCGTGTCGGTGCACCGGACCGACTGCGCCAACGCCGTGTCGCTCGCCGCCGCCCAGGGCGACCGCAACATCGAGGTCGAGTGGGACAAGGACGGTGCCAGCGGCGTCTTCGTGGTGTCGATCGAGGTGAAGGCGCTCGACCGGGCCCGCCTCCTGCGCGACGTGTCGGCGTCGCTGTCCGACCACCACGTCAACATCCTCGCCTGCAGCACCCAGACCGGTGCCGACCGGGTGTCGCGCATGCGGTT
>JBFWQW010000139.1:0-6172 GCA_050249235.1 Acidimicrobiia bacterium
TCGAGACGGATCGGCACGACGACCACCCCCTCGCCGTCCGCGATCGGCGGCACCACCACCGTCTGCTCGGTGACGCCGTCGGCCACGATCCGGAGCTGGGTGGGAACCGAGTGGTCGCCGTCGGCGACCACGGCCAGGTCGAGGCGGTCGAGCGTGCGGGGCTCGTCGAGGTCGAGCTCCAGCCAGCTCCCGAGCTGGTCGCCGAAGTGGTTGGTCCAGGCCGTGGCCGGGTCGCCGTCGAGGGCGGAGGAGGCCCTGGCCCCGAGCAGGCCGGGGAGGCGGCCCGACGACCGGGCCGCCGTCACGCCGGGGACGGGCGTCCCGAGCAGGGCGTCGACGCGGTCGTCGGCGGTCGCGGCCGCCACCCGGGCCTGGCCCCCGAGCCCGAACGTGCGAGCCGTGGGCAGGTGGAACGACCTCGCCACGGCCGTCTCCTGGTCGCGGGCGAACGGTTCGGCCGGATCGGCCCGGAGGCGGGCCAAGAGGACGGTGAGGGGGTGGTCGAGGGAGCCCGGGCCGGCCGCCGACAGCAGGTCGGTGGGCAGGTGCACGACCTCGTCGACCCGCAGGCCGGCCACGCCGATCTCGACCAGGCCCACGCCGTTCTGGTCGTCGTATCGAGGCTGGCGACCGACGTTGTCGCCCTCGATGACGAGCTCGACGGTGGTGAAGGTGCGGGCCCCGCCGAGGTCGAGGCGCTGGCCGCCGGCTTCGAACGAGGGGGCGCCGAGATCGAACGTGGCGACCTCGCGGCCGTCGAGTCGCACGCCGAGCCGGGTGATGACCCGATGGCCGAGCCGGGCCTGCTGGACGTCGACGTGGTCGGTGGTGACGGGGCTGTCCGCCTCGACCAGGATCCGGTGGCCGCCGACCGGCCCGAGGCTGCCCACCGCCCAGGAGGTGGACGGGTCGCCGTCGAGGGCCTGCGAGGGACGGTCGCCGGGTGTGTAGGTGACCGGGTTGCCGTAGGCGGTGGCCTCCACCCTGGCCACGCCCCGTTGCTCGACCGTGGTGAAGGCGTCGGGCCCGGCGTCGGGGAAGACGGGGAGCCGGTTGTCGGACGGGTCCCTGCGCAGGGGGGTCTCGTCGATCCGCTCCGTGTAGCCGTCGTTGTCGCGCACCGTGCCCCAGCGCATGGCCCGCTTGCGGTTGGTGTCGGTGAGCACCAGGGCGGCCCCGGCGGCGAGGGCCTGGCGCCGGACGTCGTCGCGCCCGGCCAGGCCGGCCGAGTAGAGCAGCGCCCCCTCGCCGTCGAGCAGCCCGGCGGCGGCCGCCTCCACCACGCCCTCGCCGTCGCCGGCCAGGATCGTCGGGGCCGTGGCCGAGCGGGCCCGCACGATCGGGAGCGGATCGGTGAGCGGCACCATCTGGACGGGCGAGGGGTCCGGGACGTCACGGGTGCCGAGGTGGATCTCGTCGTGCATCGGGAGCCGGCTCGACGCCTCGTTCGGCGCGGGCGCGCCGAAGCCCCAGGGCCGCTCGAGGCCGGCCGGCACGGCCGTGAGGAGCCGCCAGACCTGCCGGGGCCGGGTGATCCGGTAGCGCTCGTACTCGAGGTCCGACCGCACGAGGAGGTCGCCGACCCCCATGAGGCGGGCGACGGGGACGACCGAGGCCGGGTCGAGCACGCCCTCCTGGAGCCGGCGGTCGAGGGCGATCAGGAGGTCGGCCGACGGCTCGGAGCCGAAGGGGATGAGCTCGCGGGCCACCACCGGGCGGTCGATCAGCCCCGGGGTGACCGGGTCGACGGTGTTGCCCCAGCGGTAGGTGGCGAAGTCGCTGCCCGGCAGCTCGAGCACCCGGGTGCTCGACGCGGCCGTGCCGGCCCGCTCGAGGGCGCTGGCGGCCAGGCGCCAGTGCTCGGGCAGGTCCTCCGGGCGGCGCAGGTTGTCGCCCACGAACCCGCCGGTCCACAGCGGGGGGTTGGCCAGCACGGCCAGGGCGACCACGGCCAGCGCCGCCAGCCGGCCAGAACGGGGGAGCCGGGCGGCGAGGGCGGCCAGGCCGGCGCCCACCGCCAGCGCGATGCCGAGGCACACCAGCGGGACGACCCGGGCGGTGCTGCGCAGCGCCAGGCCGACGGTCGACGAGGTGGCCACCGCCTTGAAGGCGCTCCCGAGCGGCGACGGGTCGCGGTACGGGTAGGCGCCCACGGCGACGACCGTCCCGACGAGCAGGAGCCCGGCGCAGTAGGCCCGGTAGCGCCACCTCGTGCCGACGATGGCGAGCACCGCCAGCACCGGAGCGACGAAGCCGAGCGCGATCACGAGGGGCGACTCGGTGAACGTCCGGCCTGGCTCGATCCAGGGGCCGAGCTTGTCGGTGCCGTAGAAGAACCAGTAGCCGAGGCCCCGCAGCACCTCGGAGGCCAGCGAGCTCCGGGCCACCGTCTCGACGGTCTCGGTGTACGAGAGCACGTCGAGCCCCCAGCCGCGTTGCACGGCGAGCCCGGCGATCCACCACAGCGAGACGCCGATGCTGAGGGCGCCGATGCGCAGCACGGCCCGCAGGGCGGCCGCCGGCCGGACCTCGCCGTGGACCCACACGGCGAAGACCACCCACAGCAGCGGGCCCAGCCCCACCAGCACCAGCGAGGTGGCGTTGGTGCCCCCGATGGTGGCCACCACCAGGGCGAAGAGCGCCGGGTGGCGCCAGGAGCCGGTGCGCAACGAGCGGTGGGTGAGGGCCAGCAGCCAGGGCAACCCGGCCCAGGGGAGCAGCAGGACCGAGATGCGGGCGGCGTAGTCGAGGACGTAGGGCGAGAAGGCGTAGAGGGCGGCGGCGGCCAGCGCCGCGGCCGGCTGGCGCCGTCCCCAGCCGAGGACCCGCACCAGGTGGAGCACCCCGGCCCCGGCCAGGAGCAGGAGGGTGCCCATCCAGACCCGCTGGGCCGCCCACATCGGCGCCCCCACCCGCTCGGCGACCCAGAACCAGGGCCCCATCGGCCACAGGTAGCCGATGTTCTGGTGGGTGACCGTGCCCATGGCCACGTTGGGGTCCCACAGCGACCAGGCCCGCGAGAGCAGCCGCCCCGGGTCGAGGTAGAGGTAGGCCTTGGTGTCGGCGGCCACCCACCCCGGGGCGGTCGTCAGCATGCAGGTGAAGCTGATCGCCGCCAGGAGCAGGTGCTGGGTCAGCGCCCACCGCCGGGCCGGATCGAGGTCCCGCCCGATGTCGAGGTCGCGCTCGTCGTCGAGGTCGCGGTCGAGATCGGTGCGTCCGTCGGCGGGCGTGCCGGGGCCGCCGGGGCCACCGGTCCGCGCCGGCGGCTCGGCGTCGGCTCCGGCCGGTGCCGCCCTCGGCGCCCGCCTCCCGATCCTCATCGCCGCCCCGTCATCGCGCCCCGTCATCGCGAACCCCCGTCATCGCCGGCGGCGGGCGGCGTCGGCGAGCACCCGGAACGTGCCCAGGGCGGTGGCCTCCCACGTGAACCGGCGGGCCCGTTCGAGGGCGGCCCGGCCCAGCCCGGCGCGGAGGCTGCCGTCGGCGAGCACCCGATCGAGGGCGGGGCCGAGCTGGCCGGGCGGGGCCAGCAGGCCGGTCTCGCCGTCGACCACGGCGTCGGCGTAGCCGCCGATCCGGTTCACCACCGCCGGCGTGCCGCAGGCGGCCGCCTCCGTGATCGTCATGCCCCAACCCTCCCGGACCGACGAGCCGGTGAGCACCCACGCCCGGCGGTAGAGGTCGAGCACCTCGGCGTCGTCCAGGCGGCCGGGCAGGCGGATCCACCCGCCGGCGCCGGCCGCCGAGATCCGGGCTTCGAGGGCGGGGCGCTCGTAGCCCTCGCCCACGATCACCGCCTCCAACCCGGGATGGGCGGCCTTCAGCGGCACCAGGGCGTCGACCAGGGCGTCGAACCGCTTCACCGGGACGAGGCGCCCCACCGCGACCACCAGGGGGTGGGGCGACCGCTCGCCGCCGGGCGAGAAGCGAGGATCGATGCCCGGGGCCACGACGTGGACGTCGGCGGCCCGGAGCCCGAGATCGTCGACCAGCTCCCGCCGGGACGACTCGGCCAGGGTCACCACGGGCGTGCGGCGGTACAGCGGTGGCGCGAGGCGGCGTTCGACGAGCTTGCCGGCGGCGGCGAGGGGCCGGGGGAGCACCATGTCCCACATCTCGTCGTGGACGTGGTGCAGCCACACCACCCGGGGTCCCCGGGCCCACAGCGGGGAGAGGAAGGGCATGCCGTTCCAGATCTCCACCAGGGCGTCCCGGGGGCCGTGGCGACCGGCCAGCTCGGCGAGGGGGGCCCGGGGGAAGACGAGGTGGCGGCCGGCCCGCCTGATCACCCGGTAGCCGTCCCGGGTCACCTCGGCCGGCCCGCCCGAGGCGTGGGAGGTCCGCATCGTCACCTCGATGCCGGCTCCGGCCCAGATGCGGGCGATGGTGGACGCGTGCACCTCCGACCCACCCGCCTCCGGGTCGTCGAGGTCGCGCCACGCGAGCAGGTGGACCCGCCGCACCCCGGCGCCGGCGGCCAAGGCGGCGATGTCGCCCGGCTCCTCGCCGGCGGGCCCGGCGCCGCGCCCGGCCCCCGCCGCCGGCGACGGACGCGGCCGGCTGCGGTCGGGGACGGGGCCCGGGACCGCGTCCGGGACCGCAGCCGGGTCCGGGTCCGGGATGGGCATGGCCGGCGCGGACACTATCGCCGGGCCCCGGCGCCGCCCGGGAGCAGGCGGTCGAAGCCGACCGCGGCCAGGGCCAGCAGCGGCACCTCGGCCGCCACCCGGAACCGGATCGAGCCGTAGACGGCAGCGGTGACGGCCACGACCATGACGACGGGCGCCAGCAGCGGCCAGAGCGCGGCCCCCCGCCGGCAGAGGGCGACGCCGCCCGCGACCGCGACCGGGACCAGTGCCCAGTAGGCCCAGAGCCCGACCAGCCCCCAGCCGTAGTCGCGCCCTTCGTACGAGCCGAAGCGGACGTTGAGGAAGGGACGGAACACCCCGGCTGCCGCGCCGACCCGGGCGGCGGCGACCTTCGGCAGCTCCCCGAGGTGGTCGCCGATGTACTCGATGCCGCGCTCCCGCCAGAACGTGCCCCGCTCGGCCTCGTTGCCCGTCGGCTCGCCCCGGTAGCAGTTCGGCGTCCAGTAGCCGAGGAGCGGCCCGCCATAGGTGTCCGGGCAGTTGGCGACGGCGAGCACCTCCTCGGAATTGATCGACACGAGCACGGCCTCGCCGAAGCGAGCCGAGTTCCACAGCGACCACGGCACGAGGAGCAAGCCCAGCACCGCGGCGGCGACGGCCGCCGCCCGCCAGTTCCGGCTCCCGGGACGGAGCAGTGCCGGCCCGAGCAGCAGGGGCACGAGGGCCAGAGCCTCGCCCCGGGTCAGGGCGGCGGCACCGATGGCGGCGGCGAGGAGGGCGCCGTTGCGCACGGTCGGGGCCGCCCAGGTGGCCAGGCCGGCCAGCAGGGCGGCCGCGATCAGGAGGAGGTAGAGGCTCTCCGACATGACGATCGTGTCGTGGAGCCACAGGTTCGGGTAGGCGGCGGCCAGCCCGGCGGCGAGCAGACCGGCCCGGTCACCGGCCAGCCGCCGGGCGAGGAGGCCGACGAGTACCACGGTGGCGGCACCGAGCAGGCACGAGAGGTAGGCGTGGGCGGCGAAGCTGTCGAGGCCGACCAGCGACCCGGCGGTGAGCACCACGACGTAGAGCGGGGGGTGGATGGCGCTGTCCTCGAGGATCCCTTCGAAGGCGTAGCGGAACGGGTTCTGGAACCAGTGCCCGTCGGCCAGCAGGTTGGCCTGGCCGTGGAAGTAGAAGTTGTCGCCGAGGGGATCGGTCGGGAGGAAGGCATGGGTGGCGACCACCCGCACGGCGAGCCCGATGCCGGCGACGGCCAGGAGGGCCACGAGGAAGCGGCGGCTCACGCCCGCCCCCCGTCACGGCCCCGACCGGTCAGGTGCGACCACGCTGTGGTCAGCCCGAGGGCGGCGAGGACGACGATCGACGGCTCCGCCGCCATCCGGAACCGCTGGTTCCCGTAGCTGGCGGCGGCGGTGAGCACGACGAGGACGATGGTGCCGAACAGGGGGGCTACGGGCAAACGGCGCCGGAGCCCGACCACCGACCCCACCCCGGCGGCGGCGGCCAGCAGCAGGTAGGCGGCGTAGCCGGCCCGGAGCCCGGCCTCGGACCGACCCTCCCGGGCTTCCTCGGCGAGC
>JBFWQW010000140.1:0-5948 GCA_050249235.1 Acidimicrobiia bacterium
CAGGAGCAGGGCGATGACGAGCAGGGTCTGTGGCGACGAGCCCGTGGCCGGCAGCGTGGCCGTGGCCGGCTCGGCATCGGTGGCCGCGGCTGCGGCGTCGACCGCGGGCGGCACCGCCGCGGCGGCCACCGGTGCGATCGAGGCCGCGCTCGACACCACGCCGGCGCCGAGGGCGTTGCTGGCCACGACCACGGCGTCGTAGGCCGTCCCGTTGGCCAGGCCGGTGACGACGCAGGACGTCGCCGGGGCGGTGGCCGTGCAGGACGCGCCGCCGGGGGTGAGCGTCACGGTGTAGGCGACCACCGCGGTGCCCCCGTTCGGGGCGGGCGGGGTCCAGGAGAAGGTGACGGTGCCGTCCCCGGCCTCGGCCTGGAGGCCGGTCGGTGCGGCCGGGGCCACGTCGGGCTCGACCCAGGAGATGGTCACGCGACCTGCACCGAGGGCGCTGGTGCCGAAGGACACGCCGGTCGCGCCGGCCGGGACGGCGCTCGAGCCGCCACCACCGCCGCCACCCGACCGCTCGATGTTCCGACCGCCGCCGCCGCCGCCGAAGAGGCCGCCACCGCCGCCACCACCGCCGGCGGTGTGGCCGAAGGACCCGCTGCCGCCGTCGCCGCCGTCGCCCGCCGATCCGGCCGAGCCACCGGCCGAACCGCCGGCGCCGGGCGCCGAGCCGGTCCCACCGCCACCGCCGGTGGAGACGCTGTCGGACCCGCCGGCGGCGCCGTCGGCCGTCGTCGCACCGGCGACCGCACCACCGGCACCGCCCGGACCGGGGTCGGCCGGGTGGACGTTCGAGCCGCCCGCCCCGCCACCGCCGCCGGCCACGGCCACCACGGTGGCCCCGTCGAGGATCTCGGTCCGGCCACCGCCGCCGGCTCCGGGCTGGCCGTCGCCGCCGGCACCGCCGTCGCCGCCGCCGTTCCAGCCGCCGGCCCGACCGGCACCGCCGGAGAAGGCGGACGTGGTCACGTCCGTGCCGTTGCCGCCCACCCTGATCTCGAGGTCGGCGCCGAGCGATGCCGTCGGGAGTGTGAAGGTGACGTGGCTGCCGGCGCCGCCGGCCCGGGCCGCACCGCCGCTGGCGTCGCCACCGTCGGCGCCCCAGAGCTCGACCGTGAGCTCGTCGACGTCGGGGACGGTGAACGTCTCCGGCGCGCCGGTGTGGTCGAAGGTCACGGACTGGGGGTCGCCGGGCGCGGCACCGGCTGGACCGGCGACGGCGATCGGTGCCACGGCGGCCAGGAGGGCCGTGGCGATGGCGGCGACGCGGAGGGTTCGGGGCCGAGTGGGCATGGCCTGACCATCGGTCGCCCCGAGCCCGGCTTGAGCGGGCCGGCGCCGCCCTGGGTGACTTGTCCGGCGATGTCCGATTTGTTGACCGGTCAGCGCTCGCGCCCGCGGGCAGGCGGGACGGTTCAGGTCGCGACGGGCGCGTCCGCCAGGAGCGGGTCGGAGGGCCGGCCGCGGGGGAAGAGCTCGTCGGCGGCGAAGTAGCGGTGCAGCAGCTGGATGACCACCGAGCCCTCGCCCACCGCCGAGGCGACCCGCTTCACCGAGCTGTGGCGAACGTCGCCGGCCGAGAACACGCCCGGCAGGCTCGTCTCGAACAGCATCGGGGCCCGGTCGAGCGGCCAGTCACGGAGGAGGAGGTCGGGACCGGTGAGCACGAAGCCCTGCTCGTCGCGCTCGATCACGTCGGGCAGCCACTCGGTGCGGGGCTGGGCGCCGATGGTGAGGAAGAGGGCGTCGGCCGGGACGGTCTCCTCGCCGCCCCCGAGGCGGTCGCGCAGCACCAGGCGCTCGAGCACCCCGTCGCCGCCACCGCCCACCACCTCGGTCCGGAGGCGGACCCGGATGTTGGGCTCGGCCTCCACCTGCTGGACGAGGTAGCGCGACATCCCCTCCTCGAGCGACCCGGCCCGCACGAGGAGCGTGACCCGGCGGGCGAAGCGGGCCAGATGGAGGGCGGCCTGGCCGGCCGAGTTGGCACCGCCGACCACGTAGACGTCGCGACCGGTCGTGACGGGCGCCTCGGATGCCGACCCGCCGTAGTAGACGCCGGCGCCGTTGAGCGCCTCGAGCTCGGCGATGCCGATCCGGCGGTAGTTGGCCCCCGTGGCGAGCAGGACGGCCCGGGCCGTGACGGGACCGCTGTCCGAGAGCTCGACCGCGAGGGCTTCGCCCTGCCGCCGCAGGCCGACGACACCCTGCATGAAGGCGAACTTGGCGCCGAACACCCAGGCCTGCTCGTAGGCGTTCTGGGCCAGCCGGCGGCCGCTCAGGCCCCGGGGGAAGCCGAGGTAGTTGCGGATCAGCGAGCTCGACGTCGCCTGGCCGCCGATGCCGCCCTCGTCGACCACCAGCGCGCTGAAGCCTTCCGAGGCCCCGTAGACGGCCGCGGAGAGGCCGGCGGGACCGGCGCCCACGATGACGAGGTCGAACTCCATCCGCTCGGGGCTCGTCGGCGAGCCGCTCGCCCGGGCCAGGTCGGCGTTCGAGGGGTCGGCGAGGATCTTCCCGTCCGGGAAGACGACCAGCGGGAGCTTGGTGCCCTCCCCCGCCCGGGCCATGAACTCCCGGCCGACGTCCGAGTCGACGAGGCAGAACGAGTGGGGCATGGCGCAGCGGCCGAGCGTCTCCCGCAGCTCGTAGGCCCGACCCGACCACGACTCGCCGACGACGTAGACCGTGTACGGGGAGGTCCGCCGGACGTCGGCCCACTCGAGCAGCAGGCCGGAGATCTCGTGGTGGAAGAACTCGTCGGGTGGCGGCGACGGCCGGCGCACGTAGTGGTCGATCTCGCCCCGGGCGATGGCCTCGAAGATGGCGTCACCGGCGGCGGGGTCGCCCTGCTCGCCCCAGGCGAACAGCGCGGCCCGGCGGGCGTGGGGGTGCAGGCGCCGAGCCGCCTCCAGGAGCTCGTGGCTGGTCGACCCGTCGCCCTGCTGGCCGGCGAGGACCAGGGCCACGTCCCGCCCGGCGTCGGCCAGGCGCTCGAGCAGCGCCAGGGCCTCGGGGCCCGAGCCGAAGCTCTCGACGCCGTAGTGGCGCCCGTACCGGTCGCGCAGCTCGCGCTCGACCATCTCCCGCAGCTCCGGGTCTGCGTCGACCACCACGAGCACCGGCTCGGACACCGCCGACACCTTATGCCGGCCGTGTCCAGCGCTTCATCGGCTTCATCGGCTCGGGCGGGTCGGGCAGCCCCGACGGGTCCGACAGGTCGGACGGGTGGGTGGGTCGGGTGTACCGGTGGGTCAGCCGGCGCTCTCGGGCGGGGCCGGCGGATCGGCGGCCGGCACCGGCTCGGCGTTGTCCCGCGCCCGACGGGAGAGCAGGTTCCGGATGTCGATCCCCGTCAGGTCGGTCGCCAGCTGGAGTCCCTGGGCCACGTTGCCGGCCACGTTCCGGGTGAGCTGGGACGCGCCGTCGGTGGAGATGACGGTCATGTGCTCGATCGCCGAGAGCGGCTCGGCCGCCCCCCGGACCAGCTCCGGCAGCATCGTGGCGACCATCTCGAGCACGGCCGCCTCGCCGTACTGCTCGAAGGCGTCGGCCCGCTTCTGCATGGCGTCGGCCTCGGCCTCGCCCTTGGCCCGGATGGCGGAGGCCTCCGCCGCGCCTTCCCGCTCCACGGCCTCGGCGATGGACTGCCGCTCGGCGAGCTGGGCGTTGCCGCGGGCCCGACCCTCGATCTCCTCGGCCGCCGCCAGCGCCGACCGGCGGGCCCGTTCCCCCTCGCCCGAGAGGCGGGCCTGCTCCGAGGCCGCTTCGGCCCGGGCGATGGTGGCCGACTTCTCGGCCTCGGCGGCGAAGATCTGGGCGTTCCGCTGGCCCTGGGCCTCCTGCTCCACCCGGTAGCGCTGGGCGTCGGCCGGGCGACGGACCTCCGTGTCGAGCTGGCGCTCGGTGAGGGCGGCCTGGTGCTCGGCCACCTTCTCCTGCTCGGCGAGGACCTCCTGGTCCTTGGCCGCCTGGGCCAGCGGACCGGCCGCGGCCGCCCGGGCCTGGGCGGCGTCGATCTCCGACTGGATCTCGGCCTGGCGCAGGCCGAGCTGGCGGTTGGCGACGGCGATGTTCTCCTCGGCCAGGAGGCGTTCCTTCTCGGCCGCCTCCCGGGCCCGGGCCTCGGCGATCGCCGCGTCCTGGGCCACCCTGGCCGACTCCGGCCGACCGAGGTCGGTGAGGTACGTGCCCTCCGCCTGGATGTCCTGGAGCTGGAAGGTGTCGAGCGACAGGCCCTGGTTGGTGAGCGACGTCTCGGCCTCCTCGGCGACCGCCGACGCGAAGGCGGCCCGGTCCTTGATGATCTCGTCGATCGTGAGCCGGCCCACGATGGCCCGCAGGGACCCGGCGAGGACCTCCTGGGTGAACACGTCGATGGCCTGCTGCTGGCCGAGGAAGCGCTGGGCCGCGGCCCGGATCGAGTCCTCGGTGCCGCCCACCTTCACGATGGCCACACCTTCGAGCGAGGTCCTGATGCCCTGCGCGCTGACCGCGCCGGCGATGGCGATGGGGATGCGCCGGGACGCCAGGCTCATCACGTGGAGCTTCTGGACGAACGGGAGCACGAAGACGCCGGCGCCCGTGATGATCCGCTGGCCGGACGCGTCGACCGTGGTCCGGCCGGTCTCGGGATCGACCAGGCTGCGGCCCTTGCGCCCGGTGATGATGAAGGCCTCGTCGGGCCCGCCCACCTTGTAGCGGCGGACCACCACGCCGATGGCCAGCACCAGCAGCACGACGATGCCGAGGGTGGCGAGGACGGCGGTGTTCTCCGTGATCGAGTCCATGGTCGGGCTTCCTGTTCGAGGTGGGGGGGGGTGGGCTGGGCGGGTGGCCCGCCGGACTCAGCGCTCCGGTGCCGCGACCGGGGCCACGACCACGGAGGTCGACGAGAGGACGGCGGCGACGGTCACCTGCGTCCCCTCTCGCAGGGAGCCATCGGCACGCGCCGACAGCTTCATGAGCTGCCCGGCCTGCACGAGGGTGACCTCCCCGAAGCCGGCTTCGGGGATCCGGGTCACCACCGTCGCCCTCGCACCCAGGAGATCGGCGGCCCGGACCGGTTCGTCGGTGGGCATGTGCATCAGGGCCTGGGTCGTGACCCCGACCAGGCCGCCGACCACCACGCCGGTGGCGATGCCTCCCAGCGCCGATCCACCCGAGCCCCACCCGGTGTTGTGGTTGATGACCGCCGCGCCGAAGCCGAAGGCGCCGAGGAAGGCGCCGATCGCCGGCCCCGACAGGTAGCCGCCGCCGTCGATGTCGAGGAGGTCCGTCAACCCGTCGAGGAGGTCGCCCAGCACGAGCGAGGCGACCAGCAGCAGCAGTCCCACGATCCCGATCACCACGAAGACGGTCACAGGCACCTCGCTCGGAGACGCCGGATGGTAGCGACCGGCGCCGCGAACGTTCAGCCCAGGTGGCGGTAGCCGCCGTCGACCATGAGGGTGGTGCCGGTCACGTAGCGGGCCGCGTCGCTGGCCAGGTAGACCACCGACCGGCCGATGTCGGCTTCGGCGTCGCCCAGCCGCTGGAGCGGGATCATGCCGCTGAGGCGGTCGATCGTGCCCGGGTTGACCCGCTCGGCCTCCTCGACGAGCGGCGACAGGGCCATCGGCACGATGGTGTTGACCCGTATGCCGACCCCCGCCCACTCGAGGGCCGCCACCCGGGTGAGCACCCGCATGGCGTCCTTCACCATGCCGTAGCCGGCACCCCGGACCTGGGGCTGGATCGACATGCCCGATCCGAGGTTCACCACGCAGCCCTGCGTCTCCTTCAGGTGCGGGAAGCAGGCCTGCATGAGCCGGAGGGCGCCCATCGGTCCCGACTGCCACATGGCGTCGGCGTCGTCCTCGGTGAGGTCGAGGACCGACGAGTGCGAGGTGGTCTGGGCGTTGTTCACGACCAGGTCGATCCGGCCCCAGGTGTCGATGCCGCGC
>JBFWQW010000141.1:0-3144 GCA_050249235.1 Acidimicrobiia bacterium
GCGAACCGGGTGCCACTGGAGCCGTCCGGCGGCTCCAGTGACACCCGGTTCGGGTGGTTCGGGTGGCGTCAGGCGGGGAGGTCGAGGAAGCGGGCCAGGTTGCCCCGCATCACCGCCTCCTTGTCCTCGTCGGAGAGGCCCTGGAGCTGGCCCATGTAGGCCATCGGGTCCGGGAGCCCCTCGCCGTGGGGGAAGTCGGAGCCGAAGACGATCGGCTTCGAGCCGATGACCTCGATCACCCGCTGGAGGTTCTCCTCCGGGAACGGGGCCACCACGATGTGGTCCTTGAAGTACTCGGTGGGCCGCTTCGTCAGCTTGGCGAAGGTACCCCGCCGGCCCATGAGGAAGGCGTGGTCCATCTTCCGGACGAGGTAGGGGAGCCAGACCGTGCCCTGCTCCGAGAGGAGCAGCTGCATGTTCGGGAACCGCTCGAACCAGCCCTGCAGGATGGCCGCACCGACCGTCTCCATGGCCGGGCGGTCGCCGTAGTAGAAGACCCACTGGAAGGCGTCCATGTCGCCGAGCATGACCTCGGGCTCGTTCCACTCCTCGCCCTGCTTGGCGTAGCGGGTGAGCGAGGCGAGGTGGGTCGAGAGCTTGATGCCGGCCTCGTTGCAGATCGACCAGAAGCGGTCGTTCTCGGGGCGGAAGGGCGACGTGAACATCGACGGCCCGGTCGAGCACTGGATGACCTTCGGCACCTCCATGCTCATGATGAGCTCGAGCTGCTTGAGCGCCTCGTCCGGATCGGCGAACGAGATGTAGGGCGGGGTGAAGATCCGCTGCTCGTAGTTGAAGCCCCACTCCGTGCCGAGGTAGCGGTTGAGGGCGTTGAGGTTGGCGTAGAGGCCCTCGTAGTCGTCCTCGAACTCGGGTTCGGAGCCGGGGAGGGTGGCGAAGTTCACCGTGGCGTTGATGCCCTGCGAGTCCATCACCGCCAGGCGGTCGGTCGGGTTGTCGAGGAACTCCTGCAGCGCCCGGTAGCGCTTGGCGAAGTCGCGGCGGCCGTCGGCGTCGAGGGACTTGAGCGGGTTGAGCTTGGTGAGCAGCGAGCCGGGGATGGGCTGCCGGCTGGCGGAGTCGCTGTTGTCGACCTCCTCGCCGACGGCGCTGCCGGCGTCCTTGACGCCGAGCTCCTCGAGGATCTCGGCCGAGCCGACCACCTGGAAGTTCTTGAACGTCCACTTCTTCGGGCGGCCGTTGTAGAGCTGGGTGTAGGTGCCGTCGTCGTTCTTGACGGTGCGGATGGCCATGTGGCGCTTGTCGGGGTCGATGTAGCGCTCGTAGGCGTCCCGGGCCGGGAGGGAGTGCTCGTCGGCGTCGTTGATCAGGTAGCCGAGCTCGCTCGACACCTGTGCGTCGGTCATGGACATGGACGTCCTCCTCGTTCCCCCGCGGCCGTGCCGACCGCACGCCGCTGCCCGGTCATTCTTGTACTCAGTTGAACTTCGTGGCAAGCAGCCCGCGGCCGGTGGGCGGATCAGCCGGCGGGCGCCCCGCCGGTCGGGGCGACCGGCGGCCCGTCGAAGCGTTCGTAGGTCGCGAACGCCTCGACGGGGGCGCGGCGCAGCTTGGTGACGACCGTCTGCGGGCGCCCGAGGACGAGGGTGGCGGCGAGCGCATGGTCGTCGGGGATGCCGAGCAGGGCCTTGACGGCGGGCTCCTGGCGGACGAGGACCGTGGTGATGCAGCCGCCGTAGCCGAGATCGCGGGCCGACAGCAGGACGTTGTGGCAGAAGGGGAACACGGACCCGCCCCCGCAGATGCTGAGCCGGCCCAGCCCGCTGTCCATGGCCGTCACCTTGGTGAGGTCGACGGTGACGAGCATCACGACGGGCGCGGCCCGCACGACCGCCGGCGACATGCCGGGCCCGTCCTCGCGGGGATGGCGCCTGGCCTCCTCCAGGTCGACGGGTTGGTCCGACGGCTGGCCGGGCGGATTGCGCCAGTAGGCCTCCGACGCCACGAAGGGGACGAGGCCGGCCTGGTAGAAGGCGTGGTCCTCGGTCCACGCCACGGCCCAGAGGTCGGCGATCCGGTCCTTCACGACCTGATCGCGCACGACCACCACGTGCCAGGGCTGGCGGTTGCCGCCGTTCGGTGCGAAGCGGGCCTGGTCGAGGATGGCGTGCACCACGCCGTCGGGGAGCGGCTCGTCGGTGAACCGCCGGGTGGCGGGCGTGGTGCGCATGGCGGTGGCGAGGTCCATGGGCCGGAGTCTGCTCCCGTCCTCCCGGTCGCGCCCTGCGTGCCCGGCCGGGCGGCCGGAGGGCGTTGCTACCCTCCGGCCCATGGGAGGCGCCGTGGCTCCGGGCGACCCGGGCGGACCGGCCGGCGCGACGGCGCTCACCGACGGGCCCCGCCGGTCGTCCCTGCTCCAGGAGCGCTCGCGCCGCACCCGGCAGGCGCTGGTGAAGGCGGCCCTGCGGCTTTGGGCCGAGCGGGGCTTCGAGCGGGGCATCGAGGAGACGACCGCAGAGGAGATCGCGGCCGCGGCCGGCGTCACCAAGGGCACCTTCTACTTCCACTTCGCCCGCAAGGAGGACATCCTCCGCGAGCTCGGGTGGGGGGCGTCGGCGGCCCTGCTCCGGGACGCCCGGGCCGCGATGGCCTCGGGCCGGCCCACGACGGAGGTGGTCCACACGATGGTGCGGGGCCTCGCCCGCCGGGTCGGCAAGGTGGACGCGGTGGCGGTCCGCCGGTCGGTGGCCGAGTTCTACCGGGGCGCGTCGGTGCGCCCGGTCGACGACGAGCACGTCGGGTTCCGCACCTCGTTCCTCGAGGTGCTCGCCTACGCCCGGGAGCGGGGCGACCTGGCACCGACCGCCGACGTCGACGACCTGGCGTCGGTGTTCGGGGCGCTCACCCTCGACGCCATCCTCACCTCGTCGGCCGACGCCGACCTGGCCGCCGTGCTGGTGCGACGCCTCGATCTCGTCCTCGCCGGCGCCGAGGTCCGGGCGAGGGTGGCCGCCGAGGGCTGAGCCCCAGGCCTCTCCTTGGGCGGTCGGCCCCGCCCTGCGGCGATCAACCCCGCCCTGCGGCGATCAACCCCGCCCTGCGGCGATCAACCCCGCCCTGCGGCGATCAACCCCGCCCTGCGGCGATCAACCCCGCCCTGCGGCGATCAACCCCGCCCTGCGG
>JBFWQW010000141.1:3154-5947 GCA_050249235.1 Acidimicrobiia bacterium
CCTGCGGCGATCAACCCCGCCCTGCGGCGATCAACCCCGCCCTGCGGCGATCAACCCCGCCCTGCGGCGATCAACCCCGCCCTGCGGCGATCAACCCCGCCCTGCGGCGATCAACCCCGCCCTGCGGGAATCAACCCCGCCCTGCGGCGATCAACCCCGCCCTGCGGCGATCAACCCCGCCCTGCGGCGATCAACCCCGCCCTGCGGCGATCAACCCCGCCCTGCGGCGATCAACCCCGCCCTGCGGCGATCAACCCCGCCCTGCGGCGATGGCTGCCAGGTCGTCGTCGATCACGGCGGCCAGTGAGTCGACGTCGACGGGGTCGGCCGGGCGGCGGTAGCCGGATCGTTGGTGGAAGTGGCCGACCAGGGCGTCGTCCACCGGCCCCCGACCGAGCAGGTCGGCGCTCGGGCCGACGGTGGCAGCGACCGCGTCGAAGCGGGCCCGGTCGAGGCCGTAGGCGGCGATGGCGTTCAGGCCCAGGATGGCGCGGGCCTCCGTCTCCGGCACGCCCTCGAAGGCGGTGCGGATCCAGTCGTGGGTGTTCGGCCAGGTGCCTTCCCAGTGCGGGTAGTCGGCGCCGAAGAGCAGCTGGTCGTCGCCGATCTCGTGGCGCAGCTCCACCTCGGCCCGGTGGATCGACGACGGCGTCACGACTACGTTGCGGCGGTAGTACTCGCTCGGCCGCAGCGGCAGGTCGAGGTCGGTGCGGGCCGCGACCCGGCGGTCGAGCTCGGCGATGGTGGCCGGCACCCAGTCGGCCCGGACCTCGGTCATGGCCACCACCAGGCGAGGATGGCGGTCGAGCACCCCGCCGGCCATCAGCTGCCACAGCGGCCGGCGGGTGCCCCAGGTGAGCCGGAGCGGCGAGTCCTGCTCGGTGGCCGGCCGGTCGGGGTCGCCGGCGACCATCATCGACGAGAGCGGGTCGGGCTCCCCGGAGCCGTCGGCGTCCGGCGGCGCGAACGGCGAGCGACCCTTCGGCCGGCCCTTGATGCGGCCGATGGCGTCGAGGAAGGCACCCTGCACCGCTCCCCAGCCGGCGTGGATCGACACGACCAGGTGCAGCTCCTCGCACGCCGCGAAGAACGGCTCGAAGTGCTCGTCGTGGAGCGGGGGGAGGTCGGCGTCGGCGATGCCGCCGGGCATGGTGACGGACACGAAGCCGTGCGCCGCCGCCCACCGGAGCTCGGCCACCGTGGCCGCCATGTCGTGGCAGGGGCCCGGCTCGGCCACGCCGAGGAGCCGGCCGCCGGCCGGCGCCAGGAAGTCGGACAGCCAGCGGTTGTGGGCCCGGGCGCCGGCCAGCTGCAGCTCGGGCGAGCGGGCCCGGTTGACGTGGCTGAAGAAGGGCGTGGTCGAGAGCTGGGTGGAGTAGTGGACGACCTCGCCGGCGATGCCCTCGGCGTCGAGCTCGCGCAGCCGAACGTCGAGGTCCCAGGCGCCGTACACGCCGCCGGCCCGCACCGCCCCCCGGCGGTCGAAGACGTCGAGGGCCTCGTCGGTCGGCTGGAGCGGGCGGGTGACGAGCCTGTTGTAGAGCGCGTCCTCCTCGAGGAGCTCGTCGAGAGCGGCCCGGTGGCGCTCGGCGAGGTACGGGCGGTACTCCTCGATCCGGGCCCCGGCGTGGCCGTCGGCCGAGAACACCAGCAGGTTGTCCGTCATCGTCGAGCCGTCCCCCGGGTCAGTCAACCGCGTTGTCCGGAGGGTACCGGCCGGCCGGCCTTCTGCCCGCCCTCCGCCCACGCCCGGCGGGGCGGCGGTGCGGAAGACAACCCCCCGCGCCCCGGGTCGCTCGTAGCGTGCGCCCATGGCTCCCGTGCCGCCCCCGCTCCCGGCCCGGCCCGACCTCGCCACCACCGCGCGGTCGTCCCGCGCGCCGCTGCGGGAGCTCTGGGCTCACGCCCGGAGCCAGCGGCGGCGGATCGTGCTCGCCACGGTCTTCTCGGTGCTGAACAAGGCGTGCGACATCGCGCCGGAGCTGCTCATCGGCGCGGCCGTCGACGTGGTGGTGAACCCCGGCCGGTCGTTCGTCGGCCGGCTCATCGGCACCGACGACCGGTTCAGCCAGCTCACCGCGCTCGCCCTCCTCAACGTCATCGTGTGGCTGGCCGAGTCGACCACCGAGTACGTGGCCCGGGTGCTGTGGCGCAACCTGGCCCAGACGCTCGAGCACGACCTGCGCATGACGTCGTACCGCCACGTCCAAGAGCTGGAGCTGGCCCACTTCGAGGACCGCAGCTCGGGCGGCCTGATGGCCGTGCTGAACGACGACGTCAACCAGCTCGAGCGCTTCTTCGACACCGGCGCCCACGAGGTGATCATCACCACCATGAACGTGGTGTTCGTCGGGGTGGCCTTCTGGCTGATCTCGCCGACGTTGATGGGGCTCGCCTTCCTGCCCATCCCCGTCATCGTGTTCGGCTCGCTCCGCTACCAGCGGTCGCTCGAGCGGCGCTACGACGCCGTCCGGGAGGCGGCGGGGCGGATCGCCGAGGTGCTGACGAACAGCCTGGGCGGCATCGCCACCATCAAGGCCTTCAACGCCGAGGACCGCGACGCCGGCCGGGTGGAGGTCGAGAGCGAGGGCTACCGGCAGGCCAACGCCTCGGCCATCCGCTACTCGACCGCCTTCAACCCCCTCATCCGGCTGGCCGTGCTGGCCGGCTTCACGTTCACCCTCCTGGTCGGCGGCCGCCAGGCCCTACGGGGCGAGCTCGAGATCGGGCTGTTCTCGGTGCTCGTCTACATGACCCAGCGCCTGCTCTGGCCGCTCACCCGTCTGGGCGAGA
>JBFWQW010000142.1:0-5869 GCA_050249235.1 Acidimicrobiia bacterium
CGGCGCTCAGGGAGCGCGGTGCCTCCGGCGCTCAGGGAGCGCGGTGCCTCCGGCGCTCAGGGAGCGCGGTGCCTCCGGCGCTCAGGGAGCGCGGTGCCTCCGGCGCTCAGGGAGCGCGGTGCCCCCGGCGCCCAGGGAGCGCGGTGCTCGCCGCTGTCGGGGCCTGCTAGGGCAGGTCGATGAAGCCGCCGGCCGGACCAGGGAGGATCCGGGCCTGGAAGCGCCGGGCCAGCAGGCGGCGCACGCCGGCCCGGACCGGGGGGAGGAGCAAGGAGATGCCGAACACGTCGGACACGAAGCCCGGGGTGAGGAGCAGGGCCCCGGCGAAGAGGATCAGGAACCCGTCGACCAGCTCGGTGCCGGGCACCCGGCCGGCGGCCAGGCTGGCCTGCACCCGGCGCACGACACCGAGACCCTCCCGTCGGACCAGCCAGCTGCCGACCACGGACATCAGCAGCAGCAGGCCGAGGGTGTTGAGCACCCCGATCTCGCTGCCGACCCGGATGAGCACGGCCAGCTCGACGATCGGCACCACGACGAAGGCCAGGGCGAGGAGGCCGATCACCCCGCCGACTCTACGGACGCGGGGGCAGGTCGCGGTGGGCGGCTACAGGTCCCAGAGCAGGCGGCGCTCGACCTCGTTGCGGCCGCCCCAGATGCCGTGCGGCTCCTTGATGCGGACCGCGAACTCCAGGCAGGGCTCGACCACCGGGCACTCACGGCAGATCGACTTGGCCCGGGCCTCGCGGTCGAGCTTCTGCTCCTTGCGCTCGAACGTGGAGGGCGGGAAGAACACGACGGCCTGTGGCCCTCGGCATGCAGCTCTCCCCTGCCAGGCATCGTCGTTCCGCAGCGCCACAGTGGTGCCCCCCTTCCTTCAGCGACCCTAACGACTTCGCTTCGAGACGACAAGGGTGCGGGGCGGAGGCACCGCTGACCGATCAGGTGTCGGGTGCCACCTCGAGCTGGGCGCCCACCACGCCGACCACCCGCACCCGATCGCCCACCGAGAGCGGGGTGGCCCGGTTCGTCCGGGCCGGCCACAGGGCCTGTCGCACCCGCACCACGCCCTGGGGCTGGAGGTCGGCCACGACCTCGCCCAGCTCGCCGACCATCGACTCGCGGCCGATCGTCGGCGTGGAGAAGCGGCTCCGCACGGTGGCCGGCAGCCCGGCCAGCATCAGCAGCACCATGCCGAGCACGCCGCCGACCAGGGGCAGCCAGCCGAGCGACACCGGGTCGCGGTAGAGCACGAGCGAGCCGGCCACGAACGACAGGAGCCCGATGCCGGTCCAGACCCTGGGCACGCCCGTCTGGACGTCGACGGCGAAGCCGAAGGTCCCGAGGGCGAGCAGGGCCAGGCCCCACGGGTTGGTGGGCAGCACGTCGAGCCCGTAGCCGGCCAGGACGAAGGCCAGGATGGCGACGCCGGCGGCCACCCCCACGCCCGCCGTGAACAGCTCGAAGACCACGAGCGCCAGGCCGGCTACGAGCAGCAGATAGGCGATCGGCGGGCTGGCCGCGGTGTGGAGCAGGCGGGGGACGAGCTCGAGCTTCGCCAGCCTCGTCTGCACGGTGAGCGAGGCGTCCGGCGGCGCGCCCTCCCGCTCCTCGAACGTCGCCGTCTCGATCGTCCGCCCGGCCGCCTCCCGGCCGTCGAGCGCGGCGATGAACGTGCCGAGCACCGCCGACTCGCGGTCGTTCAGCTCGGTGACGCCCTCGTCCGCGGCCTCCCGGGCCGACAGGCGGCGGCCGTCGACCTCGACCGCCGAACGGGGGGCGAGGCCGGCCAGCGGGGCGGCGACGACGAGCTCGCCCGCTTCCCGCCGCGCCTCGGACCCGGTCGGGCCGACCCACACCGCGATCGGCACCGAGCTGCCGCGGACGCGGTCGAGGAGGCGGTCGAAGTCGGCCCGGTCGACGAGCACGCCCGGGCTGTCGAGCTGGACGACGACGGCCTCCACGTCCTCGGCCTCGGCCTTCTCGATTGCCTCCGTGAGGAAGTCGACGAGGACGGGGTCGAGCCAACCCGAGACCTGCACGACGTCGACGACGCCGTCGGGCCCGGGGTCGGCCTGGGCCAGGCCGGTGGCCGTCTCGCCCTCGGTCCCGGCGGCGGCCGCGACCGGCCCCGCCAGCACGGCGCCCAAGGCGATCGCGACGAACCCCGTCGCTACCCTGCGACGGCGCAGCATCCGGAGAGGACGTCGTGGGCCCTGACGAGTTCGTACGCGCATCGCGGGTGCTCATGGTTGCCGGGAAGGGTGGCGTCGGCAAGACGGCGGTCAGCACCGCCCTCGCCGTGCTCGCCCGGGAGGAAGGGCTGCGACCGCTCCTCCTGTCGGTGGAGCAGGGCGGCACCGACCCCGGGGCGGTGCTCGGCGACGCCGGGCACCGCCGGTTGACGCCCGACGGCGCGCTCGCCGACTACCTCGCCGACCACGGGCTCGGGCCCCTGTCGCGCCGGCTGGCGGCCACGGGCGCCATCGACATCGTGGCCACCGCCGCCCCCGGCATCCGCGACCTGCTCGTCCTCGGGAAGGTCAAGCAGCTCGAGCGGTCCGGCGAGCACGACGTCGTCGTGGTCGACGCCCCGGCCGCCGGGCACGCCCTCGGCTTCCTCGCCGCTCCGGCCACGCTCGGCGCCCTCGTGCGGACCGGCCCGGTCCGGGTCCAGGCCGACGACGTCCTGGCCATGCTCGGCGACGCCACCCGGTGCTCGGTGCTGCTCGTCACCCGGCCCGAGGAGACGGCCGTGAACGAGGTGGTCGAGACGGCGTTCCTGCTCGAGGAGCGGGTCGGGGTGAAGCTCGGGCCGGTGGTCGTGAACGGGCTCAGGCGGGCCGATCCTGCGCTCGACGTCGACCCGGCGGAGGCGGCCCGGGCCCTCGGGCGCCGGCTGGCGCCGGCCGACCGCGACCGGCTGGCCGACGCCGCCGCCTCGGCGGCAGCCGAGGCCCGGCGCCACCACCTCCAGCTCGACCGCCTCGCCGACCTGCTGCCTCTCCCCCAGCTCCTGCTCGGCCGGCTGCCGGCCGGCGGCGACCTGGTCGGCCACCTCGTGGGCGAGCTCCGCGTCGCGCTGGCCGGGCTCGACCCCACCGGGGGCAGCCGTTGAGCCCGCTGGCCGCCGCCGTCGAGCGGGCCGCGCTGCTCGTCTGCGTCGGGGCCGGGGGCGTCGGCAAGACGTCGACGTCCGCTGCCCTCGGGGTCGCCGCCGCCAGGCGGGGACGGCGGGCGGTGGTGGTGACCATCGACCCGGCCCGGCGGCTGGCCGACGCCCTGGGCGTGGCCGGGGTCGGCAACCGCCCGGTGGTGGTGCCGGGCCCCTGGCCGGGGACCCTCACCGCCGTGATGCTCGACACCGCGTCGACGTTCGACGACGTGGTCAGGCTCACCGCTCCCGACCCCGAGCAGGCCGAGCGCATCGTCGCCAACCGCTTCTACCGCAACATCGCCGACACCCTCTCGGGCACCCGCGAGTACATGGCCGGCGAGAAGCTGCTCGAGCTCCTCGAAGGGGGCGGCCACGACATCGTCATCGTCGACACGCCGCCGTCCGAGCGGGCCCTCGACTTCCTCGAGGCGCCCGGCCGGCTGGTGCGCCTGCTCGACCACCGCGTCTACCGGGCGCTCGTCACGCCCGTCCGCGGCTACGGGCGGGCCCTGCACCTCGCCACCCGGGGCTTCCTGCGGGCCGCCGGCCGGCTGGTGGGCTCGGAGCTGGTCGACGACGCCGTCGCCTTCTTCGCCGCCTTCGAGGGGATGGACGCGGGCTTCCGGGCGCGGGCCGACCGGGTTCGGACCTGGCTGCACGATCCGGCGACCGCCTACGTCCTGGTGGTCGCCCCCCGCTCGGACGCCCTGGCCGGCGCCCACGCCCTGCGGGAGCAGCTGGAGGCGGCCGGGATCCGGCTCGACGCCGTGGTGGTCAACCGGGTCCACCCCCACCGGGGCGACGCGGCCGCGGCCCGGCGGTCGGCCGACGAGCTGGCTGGCACCGACCTCGGCGCCCTCTGGGCGAACCTCGCCGACCTGGCCGCGGTCGCCGAGGACGAGGATGCCGCCCTGGCGGCGCTGGCCGGCGCGGCCCCGTCGGTGCGGGTCCCGTCCCTCGAGCGCGAGGTGACCGATCTGGATGCCCTGGGCCTGCTGGCCGACCGGCTGGTGCCGGCTCCCCCCTGACGACCCGTCACGGGGCGCCGATCCGCCGGGCCCAGGTCCCGGGCGGAGCGCCGGGATCAGCTCACCGGTCAGGTCCTTTGGGCTCGGGTCTTCGGACTCAGGTCCCCGGGCGGAACGCCGGGATCAGGTCGCCGGCCGGGTCCTCGAAGGCTCAGGACTCCGGTGCGAGGGCGGCGGCGGCGTCGTGCTCGGTCTCGGTCACCGGCGCCACCCGGTCGAAGCCGGTCGTGTGCAGCAGCCGGGCCACCGCCGGCCGGGCGCCGTAGACGGCCACGTCGCCGCCCGCCTCCCGCGACCGGCGGACCCCGCCGATGAGCGCGCCGAGGCCGGCCGAGTCGAGGAACGGCACCCCGGACAGGTCGATGAGCAGGTGCCCGCCGACGCCCAGCTCGGTGAGCGACTCCCGGAACTGGCCGACCGTGAAGGCGTCGAGCTCGCCCGCGGGGCGGCACACGGTGTAGCCGACGGCTCTGTCGACGGTGATCTCGAGCACGAAACGCCCTCCCGGGTCCACGTCTGCGGCGCCGACCGTACCCGCCGGCCGAGGGGGCAACCCCCCAGGGCGGGTGCCAGCGGGCTCGGAAGTACGCTGCCGGCCGTGACCGACATCCTCGTCGCCGCCGACGCCCCGACCATCGTCGCCGACGTCGCCGCCGCGGTCGGCAGCCGCGAGACGACGGTGCGCAGCGTCACCGCCGGGGCCGAGGTCAGAACCGCGGTGGCGGCCTCGGCCCCCGATCTCGTGGTCCTCGACCTGCAGATCGGGAACATGGGCGGCATGGCCACCTGCCTCGACCTGCGGCTGGAGGCGGGGGCGGGCCGGATCGCCGACGTGCCGGTGCTCATGCTGCTCGACCGCCGGGCCGACGTGTTCCTCGCCCGCCGCTCCGGTGCCGACGGCTTCCTCGTCAAGCCGCTCGACCCGATCCGGATCCGCCGGGCCGTCACGACCATCCTGGGTGGCGCCACCTACGAGGACCCCACCGCCGCCCCGTCGCCACTGCTGGTGCAGCCCGCGGGGGTCGGCGACACCCTCGGCTAGTCTCCTCCGCCCACGGGCTGTGGCTCAGCTTGGTAGAGCGCTGCGTTCGGGACGCAGAGGTCCTCGGTTCAAATCCGGGCAGCCCGACCACAAATGGTTGCCATGGAAGCCAACCTCGCGGTCAGCGCCGCCGCCAATCCCGTCGACCACGACACCCTCGTCGTCCTCGGCATCCAGACCGACGAACACCACCCCGCCATCGTGCACCTCCTCAAGTCACCGCGTTCGAGCTCGGCTGGTGGCTCCTCGAGTCCGCCTGCACGCCGGGAACCGAGGAGGTAGCGAAAGGGCCGCGCTTTCGCAGCGCCAAACTACGGTGGCCTCACGAAGTCGTGACCTTCGTACAGAAGCGCTCCCTCGGTGTGTCTCCGTCCGCGAGTCGACCGACGTAGCCGCAGATGTGGTAGTCGCCAGCCCGAAGCTCGGGGAGTTCGAAGTCGAAGGGTCCTGCCCCGGTGGCGCGGACCGCTCCTGCGCCGACACTGCCTGGGCCCGACCGGCCGGCCTTGGAGTACCGGCGCTTCGGAGATGAGCGGGGTGTGGGGGTCCGTGACGCGTGACAGGGGCCCTGCGAACTTGACGGCTGTCGAAGGTCGTCGAGTTCGGGAGAGCCCCTGTGGACGTGGACCCTACGCGCATGTG
>JBFWQW010000143.1:0-5782 GCA_050249235.1 Acidimicrobiia bacterium
CCACCGTCCTGCTGCTGCACGGCCCCAACCTGAACCTGCTGGGGGAGCGGGAGCCCGAGATCTACGGCACGGCCACGCTCGACGACCACGTGGCCACCGCCCGCCTGGCCGCCAGCGAGGCCGGCTTCACGCTCGAGCACCTCCAGTCGAACGCCGAGGCCGACCTCGTCGACGCCATCCAGCGGGCCCGGGGCCGGTGCGCGGCGATCATCGTCAACCCCGGGGCGCTCACCCACTACGCCTGGTCGCTGCACGACGCGCTGGCGGCCTTCGACGGCGTGGTCGTCGAGCTCCACCTGTCGAACCCGAACGCCCGGGAGCCGTGGCGGCACACCTCGGTGGTGTCGCCGGTCGCCACCGGCTCGATCGTCGGCTTCGGCGGCCACGGCTACGCGCTGGCCGTCGAAGCGGTGCGGAGGTTGCTGCCATGACCGTTCCCGTCGCCACCACCTTCGAGGTCAGCGCCCTGCCGGCGATGGCGGTGGCGAGCCGGGTGGGTCGCCTCCGGGAGGGCTTCGCCGCCGCCGGCTGCGACGCGCTCCTGGTCACCCGCATGGCGAACATCCGCTACCTCACCGGCTTCACCGGATCGGCCGGGGTGTTGGTGGTGCTCCCGGACTCGGTGGTGCTGGTCACCGACGGGCGCTACGGCGACCAGGCCGCCGAGCAGCTGGCCGGGGCCGGGGTCGAGGCCGAGGTCCGGGTGGCGGGCCCGAACGCCCAGGCCGCCCTCTCGTGCGCGGCGTCGAACGTGGCCCGCCTCGGGCTCGAGGCCGGCGACGTGAGCTGGGCGGCCCAGCGCCGGTACGCCGAGGAGGGCTTCGAGGGGTCGGAGCTGGTTCCCACCGAGGGCATGGTGGAGGGCCTCCGGGCGGTGAAGGACGACGGGGAGATCGCCCGCATCGAGGCGGCCGCGGCCATCGCCGACCGGGCCCTCGCCGCCACCAGGCCGATGCTGGCCGACCACCCCACCGAGCGCGAGCTCCAGATCGAGCTCGACCACCGGATGCGCCTGCTCGGGGCCGCCGACGTGAGCTTCGAGACCATCGTGGGCAGCGGCCCGAACGGGGCCAAGCCCCACGCCCGGCCCACCGGGCGCCGGATCCTCGACGGCGACCTGGTCGTGCTCGACTTCGGGGCCCTGCTCGACGGCTACCACTCCGACATCACCCGCACCGTCGCCGTCGGCGACCCGAGCCCGACCCAGGCCCGGATGCTCGAGGTCGTGCTGGCGGCGCAGGCCGCCGGCGTGGACGCGGTGGCGCCGGGCGTGGCGGCGTCGTCGGTCGACGACGCCTGCCGCTCGCTCATCGCCGGGGCCGGCTGGGGCGACGCCTTCCTCCACGGCACCGGCCACGGCGTGGGCCTCGACATCCACGAGGACCCCAGGGTGAACGCCACCTCCACTGCTACCCTCCGCCCCGGCCACGTGGTCACGGTCGAGCCGGGGGTCTACCTCCCCGAGCACGGCGGTGTCCGCATCGAGGACACCCTCGTGGTCACCCCTTCCGGTCACCGCCGCCTCACCAACGCGCCCAAGGACACCGCACTCACCTGACGCCCGGGCCGCCGAGGCCGGGCCCGCCCCGAGGACCCACTCCGCTCATGAGCATCTCCACCAACGACCTGAAGAACGGCATGACCCTGAACATCGACGAGGGCCTCTTCCAGGTCGTCGAGTTCCAGCACGTCAAGCCGGGGAAGGGTGGCGCCTTCGTGCGCACGAAGCTCCGCCGGGTCCGGGGGGGTGGTGTGATCGAGCGCACCTTCCGGGCCGACGAGAAGGTCGAGCAGGCCGTGATCGACAAGCGGGAGATGCAGTACCTCTACGCCTCGGGCAGCGACCTGATCTTCATGGACAACGCCACCTACGACCAGCTCCAGGTGCAGCCGGCGTCGCTCGGCGACGCGGCCGGCTACCTGGTGGAGGGGGCCTCGGCCGTGCTGCAGATGTACGGCGACGAGATCGTCGGCGTCGACCTCCCCGCCTCGGTCGAGCTCGCCGTCACGATGACGGAGCCCGGCCTCCAGGGCGACCGCAGCTCGGCCGGGCGCAAGCCGGCCACGGTCGAGACCGGGATCACCGTGCAGGTGCCGCTGTTCGTGAACACGGGAGACCGGATCAAGGTCGACACCCGCTCCGGCGACTACATCACGAGGGTCTAGGTCCCCGCCGTGCCCACCGACCCGCTCGGCAGCCGACGAGAGTCGCGGGAGCGGGCCCTGTCGCTGCTGTACGAGGCGGATGCCAAGGGCGAGGCCCCCGCCGTGATCCTCGCCGCGCTGCCGGTCCCGCCGGACGAGTTCACCGCCAGCCTCGTCGGCGGTGTCGGCGAGCACCAGCCCGAGCTCGACGGCCTCATCCGCCGGTTCTCGAAGGGCTGGTCGCTGGAGCGCATGCCGGTCGTCGACCGGGCCCTGCTCCGGATCGCCCTCTTCGAGCTGGGCCACCTGCCGGCCGTGCCCACCGCGGTCGTGATCTCCGAGGCCGTCGACCTCGCCAAGCGGTACTCGACGGACGACTCCGGCCGCTTCGTGAACGGCATGCTCGCCGCCATCGCCGCCGAGCTGCGACCCACGGACGGAACCCGGCCCGAGGTGGCCCGGCCCGGCGCCTGACGCTCGTTTCGGGTCTCCTTCAGGCCAGGTCGTCGAGCGTCGCCATCTCGCCGAGCAGCCGGGCCGCGGCCTGCACGAGGGGGACGGCCAGCAGGCCGCCGGTGCCCTCGCCGAGGCGGAGCCCGAGGTCGAGGAGCGGGCGCAGCCCGAGGTGGGCCAGGGCGACCGACGCGGCCGGCTCCGGCGACCGGTGGCCGGCGACGAGCCCGTCGGTGACGTCGGGATCGAGGGCGTGGGCGACGAGCGCGGCCGCCAGGGTGATGACACCGTCGAGCACGACGGGGACCCCGGCTCCCACCCCGCCCAGCACGAAGCCGGCGAGGGCGGCGATCTCGAGCCCCCCGACCTCGGCCAGCACGCCGACCGCGTCCATGCCGTCTGTGCGGGCGACCGCGGCCTGGACGATCCGGCGCTTGTGGTCGAGCATGCCGTCGTCGATGCCCGTGCCCCGCCCGGTGGTCTCGGCCGGGTCGGCGCCGGTCATCGCGGCGACGAGGGCGGCCGAGGCGGTGGTGTTCCCGATGCCCATCTCGCCGGTGACGAGCAGTCGGGTCCCCCCGGCCACGCAGTCGGCGGCGACGGCCCGGCCGACGGCGAGGGCGGCCTCGGCGTCGGCGCGGGCCATGGCCGGACCGGTCGCGAGGTCGGCGGTGCCGGCCCTCACCCTTCGGTCGAGGATGTTGGGCGCGGCCGCGTAGGGCGTGGCCACGCCCACGTCGACGACGAGCACGCCGGCGCCGACCTGCCGGGCCAGGGCGTTCACCGCGGCCCGCCCGGCCCCGAAGGTCGACACCATGGCGGCGGTGATGGCCTGGGGCCAGGGCGTCACGCCGCTGGCCACCACGCCGTGGTCGGCGGCGAACACCACGACGGTGACGGGCTCGGGCACGGGCGGGGGACAGGTGCCGGCCATCCCCGCCAGGCGGGCGCCCAGCGCCTCCAGCTCACCGAGGGAGCCGGCCGGCTTGGCCAGGCGGTCGTGACGGGCGAGGGCGGCCGCCTCGGCGGCCGGGTCGTAGGTGCTCATCGAAGCGCCTTCCGTAGGAGGTCGAGGCCGTCGTCCCCCGGGACGGCGATGCGGACGTGGTCGGGCAGGCCGAAGGACTGGCAGTCGCGGACCAGGACGCCCCGGCGGGCCAGGTGGTCGCGGAGCCCCGGGGCCCTGACCAGCACCCAGCAGGCATCGGACGGCTCGGCCTCCAGCCCGGCGCCGGCCAGGACGGCGGCGAGGAGGGCCCGGCGCTCGGCGATGGCGGCCGACCAGGCGGGGAGGTCGACGGCGGCGAGGAGGTCGGGGAGGGCTTCGCAGGCCAGCCCGTTCACGGACCAGGCCGGCTGCCTGGCCCGGACGGGGGCGAGCGCCGGCGGCGACGGGGCCAGCACGTAGCCGACCCGGAGCCCGGGGCAGGCGAGCAGCTTGGTGAGCGAGCCGACCACCCAGGCGCCCTCGTCGCCGCGGGTCCAGGTGCCGGTCGCGAGAGGCCAGAAGGCCTCGTCCCAGACGTCGGCCCGCTCGTCGGGCGGGGCGAGGCGGCCGCTCGGGCTGTGGGGGTTGGAGCGCCAACGGGGACCGCCGCCCCGGGGGTGGAGGGAGAACTCCGGCTCGTCCACCCGGCCCCCGAGCTCGGCGGCGACGAGGGCGATGGCCTCGCTCCCGCCGTTCGTGAGCAGCAGGCGGCCCACGTCGACCCCCATCGCGCCGGCCAGGGCGGCCTCGGCGGGGGCCGGGTCCGGGTAGCGGCCGAGCGCGCCGAGGTGGCGGGCGGCGACGGCCGTCACGTCGGGTGCCACCGGGTTGAGGCTGGCCGACAGGTCGAGCACGGACGCCAGCCCGAGGGCGGCGGCCACCCGGGGGCCGTCGCCCCCGTGCGGTCCGGCGGCGGGGACGGCGCCGGTCACGAGGCGGCCCCCCGCGACTGCCGGCCGGGCCGACGCCCCCACCCCTGATCCTTCCGTTCGTCGTCGACCGGGCCGGGACGATCCCGCCGCGGTCGACAGAGAACGGTGCGCCCGGGTCGGGCCCGGCCGGCCAGGGCGGCGAGGGCGGGGGTGGCCAGGGCGGCGACGAGGGCCAGGCCGACGTGGTCGGCGAGCCGGACGGCCGCGTCGATGTCGGCCGTCACGGGGGGGCGGCCGTCGCCGAGGCCCGGCCGGACCTCGGGCCGGCTGCCGTAGGTGAGCGGTCCTCCCAGGCGCAGGCCGAGGGCCGCCGCGAAGGCGGCTTCGGCCACCCCGGCGTTCGGTGAGGGATGGGCCGGCGCGTCGTGGCGCACGGCCCGGAGCACGGCCCGGGCCGAACCGGGCCTGACGGCGGCCACGAGCCCGGCCGTCACCCGGGCCGGGACCCAGGCCATGGCGTCGTCGAGCCGGGCCGACGCCGTGCCGTAGCGCCGGTAGCGCCCGGACCGGTGGCCCACCATGGCGTCCATCGTGTTGACGGCCCGGTGGGCCAGGACCCCGGGACCACCGAGGAGCGCGCCCCAGAGGGCGGGGGCGACGACGGCGTCGACCGTGTTCTCCGCGACCGACTCGACCACGGCCCGGGCCAGGCCGGCCTCGTCGAGGAGGCTCGGGTCGCGACCGGCGAGGGCGGGGAGGAGGGCCCGGGCCCCGGCGAGGTCGCCGGCGACGAGGCGGGCCTCGACGGCCCGGGCCGCGTCGGCCAGGCCGTGGCCGGCGACGGCCAGGTAGGTGGCGAGCGGCGTCGACGCCACGAGGTGCCCGGCGACGGCGCCGATGCCCACGCCGGCGAGGGCGTGGACCACCCCGGGACCGTGGCGGTCGGCCCAGAGCCGGTCCTCGACCGCGGCCATGACCGTCCCGAAGGCGGCCACCGGATGGGGCTCCACCCGGGGCTCGCCGAGCCGGCGGTCGGCGAGCACGCCGGCGGCGGCACCGAGGCCACGCCGGGCGAGCCGGCTCACCACCGGGCCGCCGCCAGCACCAGCCCGGCCGTCTCGGCCAGCATGCCGGCCGCGCCGAGCACGTCGCCGGTCGTCCCGCCGAGGCGGCGCCGGCCCAGGGCCACGACCCCACCGCCGGCGAGCACGCCGAGCAGCGGCACCGGCCCGCCCGGCCCGTCGGCGAGCAGGGCGCCGGCGGCGACGAGGGCGACGGCCGCCGAGGCGAGCACGGGCCAGCGGGCCCCGCCGGCGACGGTGGC
>JBFWQW010000144.1:0-5637 GCA_050249235.1 Acidimicrobiia bacterium
ATCGTGACCCGCAGGCCCCGCATCTTCAGGAGCCGCCCCAGGGAGGAGGCGGTCGCGCCCTTCCCGAGGGAGCTGGCCACGCCGCCCGTCACGAAGATGTGCTTGGTGACGTGCCGCCCGCCGTTCACCGCCCCGGCGTTCGGGGCCGCACCTCCCGGCATCCCGCTGTTGCCTGCGATACCCGAGCTGCCCGCGTCGCCGTTGGTCACGGGAGGCCACGGTACCGCGCTCACGGGGTCGCCACGGTGACTGGCCCGTCGCGGCCCGCCCGCACCCGGTCGAGCACGGCCGGCCAGTCGACGAGGAGGAGCGGCATCGTGAGCGCCCAGGCCCAGTAGTCGAGCCCGAGCAGCAGCCAGGTGCCGACGTGCAGGACGACGGCGGCCGCGGCGTACAGGGGCCGGACGCGGGGATGCCAGATCACCAGCGGGAAGGTCAGCTCGACGCCGACGATGAACGCGGCCGACACGATGGCGGCGAGGGAGTGGGCCCCGACCCAGTCGGTGAGGCCCTGCAGCGGCGACGACCCGACGCTCGGGCCCCAGCGCATGACCCACTGGATGTTGTCGCCGAGCACCCAGCCCGGGCCGCTGCGCCTGAGCTTGTGGAAACCGGCGAAGAAGTAGACGAGCGCGCCGACGGCGGTGGCGGTGCGCACCGGCCAGCCGAAGGCTCGGCTCGGCCGGCGGTCGTGGGCGCCGGCCCCTCGGCCCACCGCCGGGGCGAGGAGGAGGGCGGCCGAGGTCCACAGCAGCAGGAGGTCGTTGTGCAGCACCTTGCCCCGGCTGCCCCGGAGGCCGGCAAGCACCAGGTAGGCCAGCCAGGCCACCGCGAACGTCGCCCGGGGCCAACGGCGGAAGGCGGCCAGCCCGGCGGCCACCACGCCCACGACCTGGATGGCGACGATGGTCCCGGCCGACGGCATCCCGTCGAGCAGGCCGAGCACGGGCACCGGGTCGAAGAGCGCGTCGGGGAGCTCGGCCAGCTGGCGGTACGACCCGAGCCCGACGCGGAGGCCGATGACCACGGCCAGGCCGGATCGCACGAAGGCCAGCCGCCGGGGCGTCCCCGCGCCCCAGAGGGCGTCGTCGACCAGCCGCCGGAGCACGGCGCCCGGCCGCCCGACCCCGCCAGCCGCCGCCCCGCCCACCGCCGCCCCGCCGGCCCTCACGACGGCACCGCGGCGCCGGCGCCACAGCCGTGCACGATCTCGCGGTCGTGCTCCCGCTCGGTCCGGTCACCGCCCACGACCACCAGCCGCTGGTGGTCGTGCACCAGTCGCAGGCCCGACGCCGACGGCACCACGCCCCGGACCGCCGCCAGCAGCGCCTCGCAGACCTCCTCCCGCCTCGCGGCGCCAGCGCCGCGGAGGCCGTCGAGGATCCAGGCCCCGTTGCGGTAGGCGAGGGGGAGGTCCTCGAGGTCGAGGTCGGTGGTGCGGCCGTCGGCGACCACGGCTTCGAGCACCCACGCGCTCTGGGTGTCGTCCCTCGACAGGCTGAAGAGGCGCCAGGCGGTGACCGGCCAGCGGTCGACGCCGGCGGCGCCGGCCAGGACGAGCACCGCGACCAACCCGACGACGAAGCGCCGCTGGGTGGTGGTGGGGCCGTCCGGCTCCGGGCTCACGACGTCGGGACCGCCACGGTCGTCTCCGAGCCCGGTGCCGCCGCTGCCTCGATGCCCTCGGGCACCGTCTCGCCCCGGGCCGGGCCGGGCGCCGGTGCGTCGATCCCGGTGCTCACGAGGAAGGCCAGCGAGGCGGCCAGCACGGTCCCGGCGACACCGCCCACGATCGCCCCGGAGTCGTTCACCAGGCTCCCGACGACCGCCGCCACCGTGGCGGCCAGCAGGGCGGCGTGCAGCGAGGGGATCCGGGCGTGGAGCCGGGCGAGGGGGCGGGTCCGCCACCACCGCAGGAACGCCCACGTCGCCACGGAGACCGGGATGGCGGCCACCCAGAAGGAGCGGGTCGACACCCGCAGGTTGGCCACGAACTTGCGCTGGACGATCGACACCAGGGGCCCGATCCCCTCGTCGCCGATCCGCTCGAAGAGCCGGCCGAGGTGGGCCCGCTCCGGCGCCGGGCGGGCCAGGTCTATGAACCCGAAGACCGCCACCGCCGCCACCGTCGCCAGGCCGAGCAGCACCAGGTAGCGGAAGCGGAGCCGGACGCGCAGCAGGAGCGCGGCGAAGACGAGCACCGTCGGGGTGAAGGCGATGATGCCGCCCACGTCGGAGCCCCACGCCGGCACGCCCAGCACCACGAGCACGGCGACGAGCCCGGCCACGGCCACGACGAGCCCCCGCCGCCCGGGCCAGCGCCAGGCCACGAAGGCGGCGAGGATGCACGACGCCGCCGAGAGCTGCCCGAACGAGTAGTTGCTGATGCCGTACAGGCGGGAGTTGCCGGTCGGCGAGTAGCCGAAGGCGGCGCTCTGGTGGAGGTTCGAGCCGGTGAGCACGTCGCCCACGAGGATGGTCACCACGACGGTGAGCACCGCCACGAGCGCCACCCAGGGCCGCCCGGCCAGCCGGGCCGCCGCGCTGGCGCCGGCGGCGATGGCCAGGGCGGCGAGGGCCAGGAAGGTCCAGTAGAAGGCCAGGCCGAGATCCTCGAGCGGGAAGGCCCGGGCCAGGTACGACGCGGGGAAGCCGCCGAGGCAGACCAGGGAGGCGAAGGCGACCGATGCCCGCCACCGCCGGCTCCGATCGCCGGCCGTGCCGACGATCAGCGCCGCCACGATGCCCGCCAGGGCCATGACCAGCGCCAGCGTCGTCGGGAGCAGCAGGTTCTCCCGGAACCGGGAGGCGGCGTCGACCTCGACCAGGTGGTCGACCCGCCCCTCGATCCCGGTGGCCCGCCCGACCACCTCGGCCTCCTGGCCCTCCATCCCCCGGGGCCGGTCGACCCCCACGAGGCGCAGGATCGTGGGCGCGAGGTCGGTGAGCGTGACCACGCCCGTCCGCTGGGTCGATGCCGACCGCAGGTAGCCCGGGGCACTCGCCGGGGTCCGCACGCCGAGGACCGTGAGGCCGTTGAAGTCCTCGGCGTGATAGGGGCCGAGGACCATCACCGAGTCCCGCTCCGGGTCGACCGACGCCAGGAGGCGACCGAGGAGCTCGTCGGCGTCGGCGAGGGCCTCGGCCCGCAGCACCTCGTAGCGATCGGCGTCGATGTCGACGCGGTAGCGCATGACCCGGGCCAGGTCGGACGCCTCGACCAGCACCACCGCCCGCTCCCTCGACCACGCCGCCGAGAAGGCCTCCACGGCGGCGTCCGCGTCGAGGCGGACGCCGAACGGGCGATCGGGGTCGGTCGCGAGCAGGCCCCGGCCGACGTCGCCCCCGGCAAGGGTCCCGTCGGAGGCGGTCAGGGCGTAGCCGGCCTGGCGCTCGAACGACGCCACCGTGGTGTCGCTCCCGTCCGCGTTGGCGACGACGGCCGTCCCGACGCCGTCCTCCGCCAGGGTGTTGGCCAGCAGGCCCAGCTCGGTGTCGTACGGCTGACGGTCGTTGCGGACCAGCAACGTCGGCCACGAGAGGGCCACGCCGGCGTCGCCGCCCGGCTCGACCCCGGTACGCCGGGCGAACACCCCGCCCGCGGCCTCGCCGGCGTAGCGCTCCTCCGGGTCGAGCAGCCTCCCGTCGCCCGAGAGCGCGTCGCCGACGGCGCGGCTGCCGGCGCCGATGGTCAGGTAGGCGTCGCCCGGCGGGGAGTTGCCCCGCACCCCGCGGGGGGCGAGGGCGGCCACGGCGGCATTGCCCAGGAAGGACCACAGGTTCGTGAGCTCGGGGTGGTCGTCGACCTCGGCCCAGGTCAGGCCGGGCAGAGCGACGATCAGCAGCCGGCTCGCCTTGTCGTCGGTGCCGGCCGCGGCGCCGGACGGCACGGCCGCGCGAGACGGCACGGCCGCGCCGGCCGGCAAGGCCGCGGCCAGCACCGCCCCCAGTGCCAGCAGCACCCCGACGACGGTGCGGGACGCGCCCACCGCGCTCCTCACGGGGCTGAGTCCCGGACCCGACCGAGGCGGTCGAGGAAGCGGAGCGGGGCGACGGCGTCGATGACCTTCGAGAACGAGACCACCTCGGACACGAGCGTGAGAGCGAGGAGCACGGCGGCGACCACCGTACGGCCGGTGGGCGACGCGCTGGTGACCACGGCCACCCCGAGCGCCGCGCCCAGGGCGTTTGCGCCCGTGTCGCCCACCATGAACCGCTCCCGGAGGTCGCCGGGGAGCAGGCCGAGGGCGGCGCCGGCGACGGGCGCCAGGGCCAGGGCCGGCGGTCCCCCGCCGGCGAGGAGCGGGATCGACGCCAGCAGCCCGACCTTGAGGACCCGCCCGGGCGCCCGGTCGAGCAGGTTGGCGAGGTTGGCGGCCAGCGCGACCAGCGCCCCGTCGCCGACCTGCCGGGCGACCGACGGCGACCCGAGGGCCCCGGCGAGGACGACCGCGGCGGCGGCGCCGCCGGCCAGCTTCACGAAGCCCGTCGTCAGCCGGCCCCGGAGGGCGGCGCCGACGTGACCGGCGAGGCCGCGGTCGCCGGCGTCGCCGAGCAGGTCGTCGACCAGCCCCAGGAGGGCGAAGGCGCACACCGCCCCGAGGGTGACCGCCGCGGCCGCGGTCGTGGCGCCGACGAGCGAGTCGACCGCGGCCACCGCGAGCACCGCGGCCACGAGGCAGATGCCCGACGCGGTGGCGACGGGCCGACCCCGGTGGTTCACCCGCTCGAGCACCGGCAGGGCCAGGACGCCGGCGAAGGCGCGGGTGACGAGCCCGGCCACGAGGGCACCGGCCACGACGAGCACCACGATCCGCGGCCCGTCGAAGGGACCGCCGGCCGAGGCGGCCAGCAGGGACGCGCTCACGGGACCGGCTCGACCGCGGCCCGGCGGACGAGCACCGGCACGACCACGAGGAGCATGGTGGCCGGCAGGGCGAAGGAGGAGTCGTTGGCCACCAGCCCCACGGTGGCGAGGACCCCGACGCCGATGGCCGCGGCCGCGGCCGGTCCGTCGAGGCGCCAACGGCCGGGATCTCGCCCGGCGAGCCCGTTCAGCACCAGGCCGACGTAGCCGGCCACCCCGGCGGTGAGCATGGCGAGCACCACCCAGGCGCCGAGCTCGCCGGAGCCGAAGGACGCCACCCAGCGCCGGCCCAGGCTGTCGAGCAGCGGGCCCCACCGCCCGTCCACCAGGTGCTCGGCCAGCCGGGCCAGGTGGGTGCGCGAGTCGGTCGGGCGGGCCAGGTCGATGAAGGCCATGGCCATGAGGGTCGCCACCGCGGCTGCCCCGACCGCCACCACCTGGCGCACACCGATACGGCGCCCGAGGAGAGCGAGACCGGCCAGCCCGAAGGCCGGCACCATCGAGAGGACACCGCCCACGTCACCGCCGAACATCGGGAGGCCGTCGACGGCGAGCACCACGGCCAGGACGACGAGAGCCAGGCGGGTGCCCCGGCGGGGGTCGCGCTCGGCCACGAGGGCGGCCGTCACCACGGCGGCCGAGCTGAGGAGGGCGAAGGCCAGGTTGCCGACGCCGGCGAACCGGCCGGCCACCGCCACCGAGTAGCCGAACGCGCTGTTGAGCTGCAACGGCGCGCCGACGAGCACGTCCGTGGTGATGACCGCCACCAC
>JBFWQW010000145.1:0-5562 GCA_050249235.1 Acidimicrobiia bacterium
GCGCCGGGCGTGCGGTCTTTCGTGTTGGTGGGGTTCGGGTTGTTGTCGGTGATCTGGCCGCGGACGATGATCTTCGTCCGGCCGCGGTGCTCGTCGTTCTCGATGGCGCGCTTGTGGGCGTCGGGGAGGAACTTCGTCAGCGCGTCCTGGTTCTCGTTCATGTGGTTGTCGACGTCGAAGTTCTCGTGGCCGATTCGGCGGTCGGGCCCGGCGGCCCCTTTCGTTCGGTGGTCCGGGTGGGGGGTGGGGGGGGTGGGCGGATGGGAGGCCGCACCCACCGGGTGCGAATCCCTCCATCACGGTGGACGCTCGGTCCCGCCGCCGTCAAGACCGCCGGCCTGGCCGTCGGGCCGTCGGGCCGGGCGGTCGGGCCCGGCGGGAGGCGGCCGGGCCGCGACGGCTTGCGCCGCGCCGCGGGGTGGGCTGCGATGGGGCGGTGATCCGGCCCGGGGACGACGCGCCCGACTTCACCCTCGAGTCCACCGTCGGGGGCACGGTCACGCTCTCGAAGCTCCGGGGCGCACCCGTGGTGCTGGCCTTCTACCCCGGCGACGACACCACCGTGTGCACGGTGCAGCTCCGCAGCTACAACGACGACCTCGGCGCCTTCGAGGACCGCGGTGCCCAGCTCCTCGCGTTGAGCCCGCAGGGCATCGAGAGCCACCTCGCCTTCGCCGCCAGGTACGGGCTCAGGATCCCGCTCCTCGTCGATCGTGACAAGGAGGTCGGCGAGGCCTACGGCGTGCTCGGCCCGCTCGGCTTCTACCGGCGCTCGATCGTCGTGGTCGACCGCGACGGCGTCGTCCGCTGGTCGCACCGGGCGCTCACCGGGGCCACATTCCGCCGCACCGACGAGCTCCTCGGCGTCCTCGACGGGCTGTGACGGCCCACGGCGGGCGGTGACCGCCCCCGGCGTGCGGCCGAGGGCCGGCGCCCGCGGCCCCGGCTGCCCGGAGCCGCCGGCCAGGACGCGGGTCGCGGCGGGCGAGGCCCGGGCGGCCGCGCATCCACGCCGTTCCGGCGGCCGGCGGCTACGGTCGAACCTGTGTTCGTCCTCGGCGTCGACCCCGGGCTCACGCGCTGCGGCTTCGGCGTGGTCGAGCGGACCGGTGGGTCGCTCCGGGCCGTGGCGGCCGGCGTGCTCGTCACCCCGAGCGACGATCCGTTGCCGACCCGGCTGGCCGAGCTCCAGGTCGGCATCCGGTCCGTCCTCGCCGAGCACCGGCCGGCCGCCGTCGCGGTCGAGCGGGTGTTCTTCCAGTCGAACCTCCGCACCGCCATGTCGGTCGGCCAGGCCAGCGGCGTCGTGCTCGCCGAGGCGGCCGCGGCGGGCTGCGTCGTGGCGCAGTACACGCCGAGCCAGGTCAAGGCGTCGGTGACGGGCAGCGGCACCGCCGACAAGGGCCAGGTGCAGCGCATGGTGCAGGCCCTGCTGGGGCTCGTCGCGCTGCCCCGCCCGGCCGACGCCGCCGACGCACTGGCCCTCGCCATCTGCCACCACGCCGCCGGTCCGCTCTCGGCGCGGGTCGAGGCCGCCGGCGCGAGGCGGCGGTGATCGGCCTCGTCCGAGGCACCCTCGCCGACCGGTCGGCCCGGGGCGAGGTCCTGGTCGACGTGGGCGGCCTCGGCTACCGGGTGCTGGTGGCGCCGGGCACCCTCGTCGAGCTCGGTCCCCTCGGCGGGACGGTCGTGCTCCACACCCACCTGCACGTGCGGGAGGACGCCCTCACGCTCTACGGGTTCGGCTCGGCCGACGAGCGGGCCTGCTTCGAGGCGCTCCTCGGCGCCCACGGCGTCGGCCCCTCGCTGGCCCTCGCCATCCTCTCCGTGCACCGGCCGGCGGCGCTGCGCCGGGTGCTCGCCGAGGACGACGTCGACGGCCTCTGCCTGGTGCCGGGCGTGGGCCGCAAGACGGCGACCCGCCTCCTGCTCGAGCTCAAGACCCGTCTCGACGTCCCGGAGGGCGACGTGGCCGACCTCCTCGGCGACGGCGGGACCGAGGGCGGCAACGAGCGGCGCGAGGTGCGGGAGGCGCTGGCCAGCCTCGGCTACGGCGCCGACGAGGTGCGCGAGGCGCTGCGCGAGCTGCCCGACGAGGGCGACGCCGCCAGCCAGCTGCGGGTGGCCCTCGGGAGGATGGGCGGGGCGCGGTGAGGGATGACCTGCTCGTCGGCGGGGCGGGCGAGGGCGACGACGAACCCGACCTCGAGCTGCGGCCCCGCCGCCTCGACGAGTTCGTCGGCCAGGCGGCCATGAAGGAGCGGCTCGAGATCGTGCTGGGGGCGGCCCGGCTCCGGGGCAAGGCCGCCGACCACCTCCTGTTCGCGGGCCCGCCCGGGCTCGGCAAGACGAGCCTGGCCGGGATCGTGGCGGCCGAGATGGAGACCAACCTCCGGGTGACGTCCGGGCCGGCGCTGTCGCGCCCCGGCGACCTGGCCGCCATCCTCACCAACCTCGACGACGGCGACGTGCTCTTCGTCGACGAGATCCACCGCCTGGCCCGCCCGGTCGAGGAGGTCCTCTACCCGGCGATGGAGGACTTCCAGCTCGACATCGTCATCGGCCAGGGCCCGTCGGCTCGGAGCATCCGGCTCGACCTCCCTGCGTTCACCCTCGTCGGCGCCACCACCCGCACCGGCCTCATCACCGGGCCCCTGCGCGACCGCTTCGGCCTGGTCGAGCGGCTCGACCACTACCCGCCCGCCGACCTGGAGCAGATCGTCGTCCGGGCCGCCCGCATCCTCGGCGTGGCCCTCGAGGCCGGTGGGGCCCGTGAGATCGCCGGCCGGTCCCGGGGGACGCCCCGCATCGCCAACCGCCTTCTGCGGCGGGTGCGCGACTTCGCCGAGATGCGGGGCCGGGGCGTCGTCACCGAGGCTGCCGCGGTCGAGGGCCTGGCCCTGTTCGGCGTCGACCGCCTCGGCCTCGACAAGGTCGACCGGGCGCTGCTGGCCGCCCTGTGCGAGCGCTTCGGCGGCGGCCCGGTCGGCCTGTCGACCCTGGCGATCAGCGTGAGCGAGCCGCCGGAGACGGTGGAGGACGTGTACGAGCCGTTCCTCATCCAGCAGGGCCTCCTGCTGCGCACCCCGAGGGGCCGCCTGGCCATGCCCGCGGCGTGGGACCACCTGGGCCTCGTGGCGCCGGTGGTGCCCGGCCCGACCGGCCTCTTCGACTGAGAGGGGGCGCCGGAGGCGTGCCCGTGGCCCGAGCGGCCCGGCGCCACACGCGCCGGCGGGAACGCCGGGGCCGTCCCGGCGTGCGACGATCCGGGCATCGGCGCGGCACCCACCTACGAGCTGCCGGCCTCCGCGATCGCGCAGGAGCCGGCCGAGCCCCGCGACTCGGCGCGTCTCCTCGTCGACGGCGGGCCCGGTCGCGAGCCGCGCCACCGGCGGGTGCGTGACCTCCCGAGCCTGCTGCGACCTGGCGACGTGGTCGTCGTCAACGACTCGAAGGTGCTCCCGGCCCGGCTCCGCCTGACCAAGGCGACGGGTGGCGCCGTCGAGGTGCTCCTCCTCGAGGAGCGGGAGGTGTCGGGCGACGAGCACCGCTGGGACGCTCTCGTGCGGCCCGGCCGGCGGGTGCCGCCGGGCACGGTGCTCGTGGCCGGCCCCGACCTCACCGTCGAGGTGGGCGAGGCGGTCGGCGGCGACGGGACCCGGACCGTCCGCCTGACGGCTGCCGACCTGCCCGCCGCGCTCGACCGGCACGGCGAGCTCCCGCTGCCGCCCTACCTCCACGGCCCGCCGTCGGACCCCGACCGCTACCAGACGGTCTACGCCCGCCGGCCCGGCTCGGTGGCGGCGCCCACCGCCGGGCTGCACCTCACCCGATCGGTGCTCGACGGGTGCCGGGCGGCCGGGGCCGAGGTCGTGGCGCTCGACCTGGCGGTCGGCCTCGGGACCTTCCAGCCCGTCACCGCCGCCCGCCTCGAGGACCACGACATGCACGAGGAGCGCTACGACGTGCCGGCGGCGACCATGGCCGCCTGCGCCGCGGCCGAGCGGGTGGTCGCGATCGGCACGACCGCCGTGCGGGCGCTGGAGTCGGCCGCGGCCACGGGTGAGCTCCGGGGCCGGACCCGGCTCCTCATCGCCGGCGACCACCCCTGGCGGGTGGTCGACGCCCTGGTCACGAACTTCCACCAGCCGGCCTCGACGCTCCTCTGCCTCGTCGAGGCCTTCGTGGGGCCCCGCTGGCGCGACCTCTACGCCCTCGCACTCCGGGAGGGCTACCGCTTCCTCTCCTTCGGCGACGCGATGCTCCTCGAGCGCCAGGGTGGGTTCCTCGAGCGCCAGGGTGGGAGCGGGTGAGGAGCCCGGTCGAGGTGGCGGTGACGGCCCGGGACGGTGCGGCCCGGAACACGGTGGTCACGACGCCGAGAGGCAGCTTCGAGACCCCCTGCTTCATGCCGGTGGGGACGAGGGGGGCCGTGAAGCACCTCACCGCCGGCGACCTCGAGGCCCTCGGCAGCGACTTCGTGCTGGCCAACACCTACCACCTGATGCTGCGCCCGGGGGAGGAGACCGTCGCCGCGCTGGGCGGGATCCACGCCTTCATGGACTGGCGGGGACACGTCCTCACGGACTCCGGTGGCTTCCAGGTGTTCTCCCTCGATCCGGCCGTCGACGACGACGGCGTGACGTTCCGATCGACCTACGACGGTGGCAGCCACCGCCTCACCCCCGAGCGGGCGGTGGCCGTGCAGGAGCGGCTCGGCGCCGACATCCAGATGGTCCTCGACGTCTGCCCACCCCTCCCGTCGCCCCCGGCGGTCGTGCGCACGGCGGTGGAGCGCACGGCGGCGTGGGCAATGCGGGCCCGGGCCGCCCACCGCCGACCGGAGCAGGCCCTGTTCGGCATCGTCCAGGGCGGCATCGACCCGGCGCTCCGGCGGGAGAGCGCGCGGCGGACCGTTGCGGTCGGCTTCGACGGCTACGGGATCGGGGGCCTCTCGGTGGGCGAGAGCCGGCCGGAGATGCTGCCGGCCCTGGCGGCGGCCCTCGACGAGCTCCCCTCCGACCGCACCCGCTACCTGATGGGCGTCGGCGATCCGGCCGGCATGGTGGAGGCGGTCGGGCTCGGCGTCGACCTCTTCGACTGCGTCCTCCCGACCCGGTTGGCCCGCCACGGCACCCTGCTCACCGCGGCCGGGCGGCTGAACCTCCGCAACGCGCGCTACGCCGTCGACGACCTGCCCCCGGACCCGGAGTGCGGCTGCTCGACCTGCGCCCGGTGGTCCCGTGGCTACCTGCGCCACCTGCTCGCCGTCGGCGAGCCGACCGCGCCCAGGCTCCTGACCGTGCACAATCTGGCGTGGACCCTGACGCTCGTCGGTCGCATGCGGCACGCCATCCGGACCGGCACCTTCCAGGCCCTCCGGGCCGAGGTCGTGGCCATCTGGGGATGACCGGCGGGGCCGGCGCGGTGGATTCTCGCCGTGGTTGGATGGGGAGATAGGCCGGATCATGAGCGGTGGGGGCGGAGGCGCAGCGGGATCACCCGTGGTGCTGGTGCTCGGGTGCCAAGGCGCCGGCAAGGGCGTCCAGTGCGCCCGGCTGG
>JBFWQW010000146.1:0-5537 GCA_050249235.1 Acidimicrobiia bacterium
GCTCGGCTGCGCCGGATCGCTGGGTCGTCATCGGCGGGGGCTCCTTCCGCGGGGCCGGGGCCGGCCGGCCGGCCCGGTCGTGGCGCTGGTCGTCACCCGGGCGAACACACGGCCCCCTCGGTGGCGGTGGTGGCGGCGGTCGCGGCCGGGTCGGTGGCCGGGGCCGGCCCCGGCCGGCCCACGACCATCCGGATCATCTCGACCGTCTCGACGAACACGTGGTGCCACCCGAGCCGGAGGACCCCGACGTAGGCGGCCAGGCCGACGAGGGTGGCGGCCACGGCGGCGGGGATCTCCGGGGCACCGGCCTGCTGGGCCCCGAAGGCGACCACCAGCCACACCCCGACCTGCACGGCCATGGCGGTGATGCCGGGGACCACGGCGGCGACGAAGTCGCCCAGGGGCACGCCGGTCTGGCGGCCCACGTGCAGCGCGTTGGGGACGAGCAGGAGCGCGGAGGTGACCAGGTAGCTGGCCGCCACCCCTTCGATGCCCCACTGGATGCCGACGACGAAGCCGGCGACGGTCGTGGCCACCACCGCCACCGTCCAGAGCAGGACCAGGTCGGTGCGGCCGAGGGCGGTGGCGAGGGGGCCCCACATGTACAGCACGACCCGGAAGCCGGCGGCCGAGAGGAGCAGCACCAGGGGGACGACCGACGGCCGCCAGGCGTCCCCCAGCAGCAGCGGGATGCCCCACGGCACCGAGAACGCCACGGTGGAGAGCACCGCGAAGCTTCCGATGGTGGCGGCCCGGACCGTGAGCAGGAAGCCCCGGCGCATGCGGTCGGGGTCCTCGTGGGCCCGTGACAGCGTGGGGAGCGCGACGCGCGACGCGACGCCGGTGATGACGTCGAGGAACAGCAGCATGAGCCGGTAGGCCAGGCCGTAGAAGGCCAGCTGCTCGGCGCCGAGCTGGCGGCCGATCAGCATGTTGTCGGCGTTGAGGCCGAGGAAGTCGAGCAGCTGGGCGGCCATCAGGGCACCGCTGAAGGCGACGATGCCGCGGATGCCCCGCCGGGACCAGTTCAGGACCGGCCGGCCCACGAGCAGGAGGGCGCCGAGGAGGATCAGGCCGTCCTGCACCACGGCCTGGACGACGAGGGCCCAGTAGCCGGCCCCGCCGAGGCCGGCGGCCACCGCCGCCACGCAGGCGACGAGGGTGGCCGTCACCTGGATCTTGGCCACCGACCGGAAGGCCAGGCGGCGGGCCAGGAGCGCCATCGGGATGGCGGCCAGGCCCCGGAAGACGAGGTCGAGGGCGAGGACCCGGATCACCGGGCCGACGCGGGGCTCGTCGAAGAAGGCGGCCACGTGGGGCGCGGCGACGAGCGTCACCCCGGCCAGCAGGAGGACGCCGACGGCGTTCACGACCGTGGCCGAGCCCAGCTCCCGACGGCTCAGCGTCGGCCGCTGGACCACGAGCAGGCCGAAGGCCTGGTCGATCAGGACCGTGGCCAGGGCGAGGTAGACGTAGGCGACGGCGACGACGCCGTAGCGCTCGGGCCCGAGCACCCGGGCCAGGACGAACGAGGTGATCAGCCGGGCCGCCTGGGTGGAGAGCGTGCCGATGAGCGACCACTTCACGCCGGACGCGGCGGACGACTTGAGGTCCGCCGTCGGGTCGTCGCGGATCAGCTCGGTCGGGTCCTCGGCGACCACGTCGATCAGCCGGTCGTCGAGCGCCGGACCATGTCGGCCATGATCCGGACCGGATCGGCCGCGGCCACGGCGCCGATGGTGGCCGTCTGGTCGGTCGGCAGGCGGGGCAGCCGTTGCACGATCGTCTCCAGCCACGGCTCCTGCGCTCCCAGCACCTCGGCCGCCCGCTCGCCCGCGACCTTCGCGACGATGTACTCGGTCAGCTCCGGGAGCTGCTCGTCGACGGCGACCGACGAGGGGTAGTACGCCACGAGGGGCTCGGCTCCTGCCCGCCGGGCCGCCTCGATCGACCGCACGAAACCGGTGACGTAGTGGTGCAGGAAGCCCTCGAGCAGCTCGTGGTGGAAGAGCCGGGTCCGGCGGGCGAAGATCCGCGGGCTCGAGAAGTAGTACAGGTGGCTGACGACGAAGCCGTCCCCGGCGAGCGCCTGGAGGGCCGGTTCGGGGTCGCCGACGTCGAGCTGGACGGCACGGGCCCGCCCGCCGCTGGCGATGATGTCCTCGACCACCCGGAGGGCATCGGCCCGTCCCCGGTGCCAGGTGAGCACGACCTCGGCCCCACCGGCGGCGAGCAGCTTGGCGGCCAGCTCACCGAGGCCCCGGGAACCGCCCACCACGAGGGCCCGGACGTCGTCGAGGCCGCCGAGGCCGAGGTCGAGCCCGGCCAGCGCCGCGGCGCCGAGCTGGCGGGCCGGCGCCGGCCGCATGAAGGCCCGCACCTCGCCGGCCAGGCAGCCAGCGTCGACGTCGATCGCCACCGCCCCGTAGCGGTCGTCGACCCGTGCCACCGCCCAGCGGAGGGGGCCGGGCCCGGTGCCGGGCTCGACCCGGACCTCGAACCCGGCGAACAGCGAGTGCAGCCCGGGGCACTCCATGCCGACCAGGCGAGTGAGCGCGACGAGGCGGGCCACCACCGCGTCGCCCACCGCCTCGGCGAGGGCGGGGAACCGGGGCCCAGCGGCCACCGGGCCGACCGCCAGCTCGCCGGCCAGCCCGGCCAGGTCGTCGAGGGTGCGCTCGACGGCGGCGCCGCCGGCCGGCTCCGGCCCGACGCCGTCGGCGGCCGGACGGGGCGGGGCGACCGGCCGGGGCGAGGCCCCGAGGGCCAGGCGGATGTCGACGAGCAGCACGCCGTCGACCTCGACCCGGAGCCGGGCCAGCTCGGCCGTCTCCTTGGCCACCCGGGCCTGCACCTCGTCGCCGAGGAACACCGGCTTGGCGAAGTTCACGGTGACCCCCTCCAGCCCCGGCCGATCCGGCGACCGGGAGGCGAGATAGGCGTCGACGGCCCAGAGGACCACGTGCAGGCCGTGCACCACCCGCTCCCCGAACAGCGAACGGCGGGCGGCCAGCTCGTCGAGGTGCAGCGGGTTGCGATCACCGGACAGGTCGGCGAAGGCCTCCTGGTCGGCAGCGTCGAAGCGGCGGACGGCCAGCGGGGTCATGCCCGGGGAACGCTACCGGCGGCCCCGCGCCCCTCCCGCCGGGTGGCTCGTCATCCGTTCGGGTCACACGTCGGGGTAGGGCGCGAACCGGGCGCACAGCTGGGCCACCTCGGCCCGGACCGCGTCGGTGACGGCCGGGTCGGCCGGGGCCCGCAGGACCCGGTCGATCAGCCCGGCGACCACGTCCATCTCGGCCTCCCCCATGCCGGCCGTGGTGGCGGCCGGGGTGCCGATGCGCAGGCCGCTCGTCACGTAGGGCGGGCGGGGATCGTCGGGCACGGTGTTCTCGTTGAGGCTGATCCCGGCCCGGTCGAGCGCCAGCCGGGCCTTCTTCCCCGACAGCTCGGCGTCGAAGGAGCGCAGGTCGACCAGCATGAGGTGGTTGTCGGTGCCGCCCGACACGAGGCGGTGGCCCCGGCCGGCCAGCCCCGCGGCGAGGGCGGCGGCGTTGGCCACCACCCGGGCGGCATAGTCGGCGAAGGAGGGCTGGGACGCCTCGTGGAAGGCCACCGCCTTGGCCGCGATCACGTGGTCGAGGGGGCCGCCCTGCAGGCCCGGGAACACCGCCTTGTCGATCGCCTCGCCGTGCTCGGCGCGCGAGACGATGCAGCCCCCCCGGGGACCCCGGAGCGTCTTGTGGGTGGTGAAGGTGACGATGTCGGCGTGGGCCACCGGGTTGGGGTGGGCGCCGCCGGCGACCAGCCCGGCGATGTGGGCGGCGTCGAACATGAAGAGGGCGCCCACCTCGTCGGCGATCTCGCGGAAGGGCTGGGCATCGATGATCCGCGGGTAGGCGGTGGCCCCGGCCACGATCAGCTTCGGCTGCTCCCGCTTGGCGACGTCGCGCACCTGGTCGAAGTCGATGCGCTCGTCGCTGGCCGTGACGCCGTAGGACACGAACCGGAACAGCTTCCCGGAGGCGTTGACGGGCGAGCCGTGGGTGAGGTGGCCGCCCTGGTCGAGGCGCATCCCGAGCACGGTGTCGCCCGGGTCGAGGAAGGCCAGGTAGACGGCCATGTTGGCGTTGGCACCCGAGTGGGGCTGCACGTTGGCGTGCTCGGCGCCGAACAGGGCGCACACCCGCCGGCGGGCCAGGTCCTCGACCTCGTCGATGACCTCGTTGCCGCCGTAGTACCGCTTGCCCGGGTAGCCCTCGCTGTACTTGTTGGTGAGGACCGAGCCGGTGGCCTCCATGACCTGCCGTGACGCGAAGTTCTCGCTGGCGATCAGCTGGATGGTGGTGTTCTGGCGCACCACCTCACGCTCGACGATGGCGAACAGCTCGTCGTCGCGGCCGGGTTCGGGAAGCTGCGTGCTCACCCCGCCATCGTACGACCCGGGCCCGCCGGGGCCCCGGTCCCTTCGCGGGGCGCCGCGACGGGGCTCGCGACGGGGCCGGCTACGAGGCGAGGACGATCTGGCGCAGCGGGGCCAGCCGGGCCTCGACCACGTCGGGCGACATCGCCGCGCAGGAGCGGTCGCGCAGGTGCTCGAGCCAGCGCAGGGCGTTCTGGCGCTCGCCGAGGAGGTGGCTCAGCGCCGCCACCTGGGCGATGGTCTGGAGCTCGTCGACCTCGGGCGCGCCGGCCGTGCCCACCAGCGTGGCGAAGAGGTGCTCCTGCACGCTCCCGGCCGTGGCGAGGGCCCGCAACCGGGGCACGGCGTCGGCCTTCACGGCGCCGAGGAAGGCGTTGGCGACGGCCACGTCCTGGGCGAAGGCCAGGGGCAGCGGCAGCCGGGTGAGCTGGTGCCAGGCCGGGTCGCGCTCGTCGCCGGTGAGGCTGACGAGACCCCGGACCGGGCAGTCGGCGATGGTCGGGCGCAACGGCTCGGGCTGCCCCATGGCCCCGGCCAGGCCGGGGACGAACGCCCCCCAGGCCGCCGCGAAGCAGATGCGGTCCGGGTTGGTCCACGGGGCCAGCTCGATGTCGACGAACCAGAACAGGCGACCGGGCGACCGGTCGTCGGCCGGGCGGGCCGCCAGGACCCCCGGCGCGGACGAGAAGCCGAGGTCGCCGAGACCGGGCAGCAGGCGCCGCCTGATCAGGTCGCGGAAGCGGTCGGCCGGTGCCCCTGGACGCATGGCCGGCCACGGTAGGTGGGCCCGTGGCTCCTGTCGTGGATGGTGCCACCGTGGCTGGTGTTGGTGATGGTGCCAGTGGGCGTGCTGCTGGAGCGTCGGGCCGGAGGGTCGGGATTGCAGGGGTCGGGATTGCAGGGGTCGGGGTGCGGGTGGGGTGGTCAGGCCGGGCCGGGACGGTGGGGTGGGGTCGGCGCCCCCGCCACCGCCAGGACGGTCGCCGCCGGCACCGCCCCCTCCCGCAGGACCACGGCCCCGTCGCCCACGCAGGACACGACCGTCGACGCCAGGCCGGACCGGGGGCCCCCGTCGAGCACCGCCCCCAGCCCGGCCGCGGCCGGTCCGAGCTGG
>JBFWQW010000147.1:0-5531 GCA_050249235.1 Acidimicrobiia bacterium
CATCGAGCAGACCACGGAGCAGCTTGTCGATCTCGCCCTCGAAGCCGGCCTCATCGACGTGGCGCGCGACGCCGTCGTCCGAGGCCTTCGAGGACTACCTGGCAACGAGGAGCTCTACCGCTGCCGCCTGCGGGTGGAGCACCGCGCCGGCAACCTGGCCGGCGTGGCCGCCGCCTACGAGGAGCTCGTCACGTACCTCGCCGACCTCGAGACAGAACCCTCACCGGCCACCGCCGCGCTGTTCCATGACCTCGTCCGACCGGTGGGACGACGCTGATCGGGCTACGCGACGCTCGGGAAGGGACGGTCGATCACCCGCCAGCCCACAGGGTTGGCCCGATGCGCGATCTCGGCAACATCCAGTAGCACCTCGTCCGCCAACGGCCCTGCGACAGTGACCGTGATGTGGTCCTCGGTGCCTCGGACACGAGACCACTCGGCAGCACCAGCGATCTCGAAGACAGAGTCGTAGAACTTATCGAGCACCTGACTGTCTGCGAGCGTGTCGGGCCGGCCGTGGACGATCGTCAGATGGCGCCGCCCGAGCGCAAGCTCCTCCGCCTCGACGATGACGAGGCTCTCGATCAGGTCCCGCCTGCGGCACTCATCGGTGCGAGGATCGGCGATCTCGGCGAGGCGCCAGCCGAACGGGTTGTAGATGATCGATGGAGACACGGAAGCCTCCCGGCTGTCGCGGCCCCCGACACGACCGCTTCGCTGATTGGGCAACGTCGCCAGGGTAGGGCTGTTCGCTTCTACGGTTCCGGCTCCGGTCACGGGGCCGACCGCGGTCCGAGTGCGAGCGCCCGGCCGACGATGGTCGGGGACAGCGCTCGTACGGGAAGCTCACTCCCTACGTGCGGCGACGCGTGCCCGGCGTTGGAGGGCGCCTCCGACGAGCCGTTGAGTCGAGCGTTCTGTGACAAGCATTCCGCGGCGATGAACGCCGACCGGATCGCCGAATCGGGCGGGTTCGCCGCGAGGTGTCCCAAGGCCTGGCTACGTTCGCCGGCCTGTGCCCGACCCAATCCAGCTCTCGGACGAGCAGCGCCGCATCGTCGATCACCCCGTCGGTAGGAACGGCCGAGTCCTCGCGGGACCGGGCTCGGGCAAGTCGTTCACCGCCACCGCGCTGCTCGCCAGGCTCATTGACTCCGACGCCCCGCCCCGAGCCAAGATGCTCACCTTCACGCGGGCCGCGACCGCCGAGTTCGCCGGCAAGCTCGCCGACGCCGAGTTGGCCGACGAGGTGGAGCGGCCGTCGACCGTGCACAGCCACGCCCTGGCGGTGCTGATGGGGATGGAAGGCCACGGCCTGCCCGAACCGCTCCGGATCGTGGACTCCTGGGAGACCGCGTGGCTCGTGCACCCGTACCTCTCCCGCACCCTGAAGGCCCACGGCTTCGCCACTGCTACGCCGGGCCTGGTCAAGAAACTCGAGGGCGAGATGGCCGCCGGGTGGGAGAAGCTCGACGAGTCGCTGGTGCTGCTGTCCGAGCTCGACCCTGCGTTGCGGACGGCGTACGTGGCGGCCTGGCAGGAGCACCGGGCCGTCTTCGGATACTCCCTCCTCGCCGAGCTCCCGAGTAGGGCAGCGAGGGCTCTGGAGGACAAGGGCGAGGACTACCCGCCCCGACTCGACCTGCTGATCGTGGACGAGTACCAGGACCTCAACGCGGCCGACATCGCGTTCGTGGCCGCGCACGCGGCCCTCAACGTGTCGGTGCTCGCCATCGGCGACGACGACCAGTCGATCTACGGCTGGCGCCAGGCGCACCCGGCCGGCATCCGCGACTTCTGCGACGATTTCCACCCCTCGGACGACTACACCCTCACGGTCAGCCGCCGTTGCGGCAGCACAATCCTCGCCGCCGCCAACGAGCTGATCGAATCCGCGCCCGGGCGGCTTCGACGGCCATCCCTGTCAAGCACCCCAGAAGCGCCCGAGGGGACCTTCGCCCACGTCCGCTTCAGAACCGGCGCGGCGGAGGTGGCCGGGGTGGCTGAGATCGCTACGAGGAGGATCGCGTGCGGCGTCGACCCGGCCGACATCCTGGTCCTCGTGCGGTCAAACGTCGATCGCTGGCGGAACGAGCTAGAGCCGGCGCTGGCGAGCCACGGCGTCCCCCTCTCCTCGACCGACTGGGTCGACGACGCCCTCGCCGACCGACGCCTCCGCGCCGGGATCGCTCTCGGGCGACTTCGTGACGACCCCGAGGACTCGCTCGCCTGGTGGACCCTGACGCAGGGACTCACGACAGGGCTCGGCGACACCTTCACCGACTACGTGTACGACGCCCGCCCCGGGGGCGGCCGGTGGGGGCACACCCTCCTGGAGCTCCACCGCTCGGGCTACACCGGTCTCAGGCGGTCCGCGGCCGCCCGGTGCGGGGCGACCGTGACGTCGGTGCTGACTCGGCTGGCCGAACCTGACGCCCCGATGGACCCGGACGACGAGACGGGTTGGGGGGGCTGGCTCATCGCGGAGCTCGAGGGCGCCCCCTGGGCGGGGACGCTCGTCCCTGCTCCGCTATCCGCCGATGCCGAGCGGCTCCTGCGTCTCGTGGGCCCGCAGGTCGACGTGACGGAGAAGCTGTCAGCGCTTCTGAACGCGTTGGAGCCCGTGGGCCGGGACCTCGCCGCGATGGAGGCGGGTGGCGTCCGGCTCATGACGATGGCCCGCTCGAAGGGCCTAACCGTCAACACCGCCGTCGTCATGGGAGTGGAGGAGGGCAACCTCCCGCTAGGGGGAGCGGATGTGGACGAGGAGCGCCGGCTCCTCTACGTCGCGATGACCAGCGCAACGGAGATGTGCGTGCTCACCAGCGCCGCCCGACGGACCGGGCCCCTCGCACGACACGGCGGAGGGCGGGCTGTGGCCCAGCGCGGCCGGTGCACCCTTCTCGAACACCTGACGTATAGCCGTCCGAAGGACGGACCCAGCTTCGTCGCCTCGATCTGAGCCGGCCTCCCGGCCCAGGTCCGCTCGGGGCGGACCTGGCGAGGCGCTCCCTCGAGGAACAACGTCAGGAACGGAACGGCGGCGGCCGCAGGCGCTGGTCACGGTCAACCCTCTTCGCCGAGCACGTCGCCGTCCCGCAGTCTCGGCGACCAAGAGGTGGGCCCCAGCGCGCCGTAACGACGGCTCCGCGGTCGACGTCTGTGCGCCCGAATGTCCAGCAGCAGCCACGCCCCGTCCTACAAGATCGGGTCGTGACTGCGCCGGATGAGGCCGTTCCCTGGTTGACCGACCGCCGGGTGAGTTGGCTCGCCGAGGTCGCGAGCTGGATCGCCGAACGCCTCGGTGTCGACATGGATGTCGACGCGCTCGAGACCGTGAAGCAGCGGCCATGGGGTGCGGTGCTGCGGGTGCGAGCGACGGCATCTGGTGTCACGTTCTTCAAGGCCGTCGGGCCCCAGGGGCGCCACGAGACGACGCTGCTCGCCGACTTGGCCGCCTCGGGGACGCATCTCGCTCCGGCGGTGATCGCGGTCGATCTCGAACGCGGCTGGCTCCTCATGCTGGATCATGGCAAGGAGATCAGCCGAGAGACGCTCGACCTCCAGGTCTCGGTGATCGAGACGCTCTTGCCTGAGTATGCGGAGCTGCAACGAACCACCTCCGACCGCACGGACCGTTGGATTGCTGCTGGTGTCACCGATCGGACACCTCGGCGGCTGCCGCCGCTGCTCGACGAGCTTCTCGCCGGCAAGGGGCGATCCGGCCCCCTGCCCGTCGAAGCGGAGGAGATCGCTCGCTTCGCCGAACTCCTCGACGTGTTCGCCGAGGTGTGCGACGTGCTCGCCGACGGGCCGGTTCCCATGGCGATCGATCATGCCGACATCCACGGCACGAACGTGCTGCTCGGCAACAGTCGCCCACGGCTCATCGACTGGGGAGATTCTTGCATCGGTCACCCGTTCTCCTCGCTCCTCGTTCCCGTGGAATGGGTTGCCGGCCGACTCGACAGGCACGACCGTGCGCACGCCACCGAGCGTCTTGCCGCTGCGTACCTCGAGCCGTGGGGCAGCGCCGCCGACCGAGGCACGCTCGGAACGCGATTTGGACTGGCTACGTCGCCCGCGCCCTCAGCAACGACGAGCAATCCAGTGGTGGCTCACCAGAGGATGCAGCGGACGCTCAGCGCGAGATCGTCACATTGCTTCGCACGTGGCTCGGAAAGCACTCCGTAATCACCAGACCCGAGAAGCTCATCGTCCCCGAGATGCGGTGGTGAGCCGCACCTCCGACGCGAACAAGTCGAGCCAAAGCAAGCGCGCGGAACGACGGTTCCCGTCACGTCTGACGGGAAGTGTCAACGAGTCTGAGCGGACGGAAAGAGGGTCGTAGCTTCGGTGTTGTGGACTGGCGACGCCTGATCGACCCTGAGCTGGCGGGTTTGGTCCGGGGCGGTCCGACGATCGGGTCGCTGCGGCTCGAGGATCTGCCTGGGCACTACGAGCAGCGCCGCAGAGCGGCCCCGGTCGACCTCAGTGACCAAGTCGAGCGCAGGGACGTCGTCATCGACGACGCCACGGGCGTGTCGGTCCGTTGCCACCGTCCGCTGGGCGTGTCCGGACCTCTGCCGGTGCTTCTTACGATCCACGGCGGCGGCTTCATCGTCGGCAGCAACCGCATGGACGACATCGTGCTCGACGAATGGTGCTCGCGCTTGCCGGCGTTCGGCGTTTCCGTGGACTATCGCCTCGCACCGGAGCACCCCTATCCGGCTGCGCTCGACGACTGCGTGGCCGCGGTCGAGTGGATCGGAGCGAACGTCGGAATGCTGGGAGCAGACGTCTCGCGGCTGGGGGTGTTCGGCGTGAGCGCCGGTGGCGGTCTGGCCGCTGCGGTTGCGCTCCGAGAGCGAGAAGATGGACGGGCTCGTGTCACCTGCCTTCTCCTCGAGAGCCCCTCGCTGGACGACCGACAACGCTGGCCCTCGAACCAGTGGGAGGTGCCGGTGGCCGATCGGGCAACGGTGGAGCTCGGCTGGCGCGCCTACCTCGGCGAGCTGTACGGCACCGACGACGTACCAGCTGCCGCGGCACCGGGCCGCGCCGCCGACCTGAAGGGCATGCCGGCCACGTGCATCACCGTCGGCGAGCTCGACGGGCTCATCGACGAAGCCCGCGCCTTCTCCGAGCACCTTCGTCGGGCTGACGTGCCGACGGTGTTCCGCTCGTATGCAGGCGCTCCCCACCTCTTCACCAGCCACCGCGACACCGCGATAGCCAAGCGCTGCAGGGCCGACCAACTCGCGTGGCTCCAGCAGCACCTCTCCGGCTGACGCGTTCGCCCAGATCGACGGGGTTGGGCGCTGATCTGGCGCGACCGAATGCCGATCTCAAGACTCTGCTACGTGGCTGGGGATAGGCGGAGGAGGGCCCACCGCACCTTTGAGGGCGCTTCGGATCTGAGCGGGGTGTGAGGGTCCGCGACGCGTGACAGGGGCTTCGCGAACTTGACGGTGTCTAGGCCAGTCGAGTTCGGAGGAAGCCCCTGTGGAGTCGGACGCTACGCGCATGTG
>JBFWQW010000148.1:0-5375 GCA_050249235.1 Acidimicrobiia bacterium
CTTATTTTCCTCGACTTTGATCTGGTGGGGGAGGGGGGCTATAAGCCCGCGGATCTCGGGCGGGTCGGGATGCACGTTGTTTTTGCCTATCCGCCCGTGGCGGTGGGCCCGGAGCGTGCCTCGGTGCTTCGGCTTGGTGCCGATGCCCGAGCGGACCTGCGTCACCTTGATGGCCATCACGCCACCTCGACCGGACCGGTGCCCTGGTACACGCTCTTGTTCGTGTCGCGGTAGGCCCGGAGCAGGCCACCGGGCGTGACCTCGTCCACGGGCTTGCCCCGCAGGGCGGCGAGCACGTCCGGGCGCTTGAGGGCCTGGAGGCCCTCGATGGTGGCCCGGGCCACGTTGATGTGGTTGGAGGAGCCCAGCGACTTGCAGAGCACGTCGTGGATGCCGGCCTCCTCGAGGATCACCCGGGCCGCGCCGCCGGCGATGACGCCGGTGCCGGGCGCGGCCGGCTTCAGCAGCACGCGGGCCGCGCCGAACACGCCGATGACGGGGTGGATGATCGTCGAGCCGGCCAGGGCGACCTCGAAGAGGTTCTTCTTGGCGTCCTCGGTGCCCTTCTGGATGGCGAGAGGGACCTCGCGGGCCTTGCCGTAGCCGAGGCCGACGCGGCCGGCGCCGTCGCCCACGACCACGAGGGCGGCGAACTGGAAGCGGCGGCCGCCCTTGACGACCTTGGCCACCCGGCGCGGGCGGGTGATGAGGCGCCCGTCGCGCAGCTGGGCGTCGGAGAAGGGGGGCATCTAGAGCTCCAGTCCTGCGTTGCGGGCGGCGTCGGCGACCGCGGCCACCCGACCGTGGTAGAGGAAGCCGCCGCGGTCGAACACGACCCGGCTGACGCCGGCCGCCTTCGCCCGCTCGGCCACGAGCTGGCCAACCTTCTCGGCCGCGGCGCGGTTGCCGGTGGCGCCGTCCCGCAGGGCGGCCTCGTGGGTCGAGGCCGCGGCCAGCGTGCGACCGGTCCGGTCGTCGATCACCTGGGCCACGATGTGCTTGTTCGACCGGAACACGGCCAGGCGGGGCCGGGACGCCTCGCCGCGGACCTTCTTGCGGACGCGGGTGTGGCGGCGCAGCCGGGCGGCGTGCTTCTGCTTCGAGGAGTAGGACATGGCTACTGGGCTGCCTTCCCGATCACTTTGCGGCCTTGCCGGCCTTGCGCAGCACGCGCTCGCCGGCGTAGCGGACGCCCTTGCCCTTGTAGGGCTCGGGCTTGCGGATCTTCCGGATGTCGGCGGCCACCTGGCCGACCTGCTCCTTGTCGATCCCCTTGACGAGGATGCGGGTGGGCGTCGGCACCTCGAAGGTGATGCCGTCCGGTGCGTCGACCGACACCGGATGGCTGAAGCCGAGGGCCAGGTCGATCTTCTGGGGCCCGGCCGCGGCGGCGCGGTAGCCGACGCCGACGATCTCGAGCTCCTTCGTGTAGCCGGCCGTCACCCCCGTGACCATGTTGCTGACCAGCGACCGCACGAGGCCGTGGAGGGCCCGGCTCCGGCGCTCGTCGTTGGGGCGCTCGACGAGGAGCTGGCCCTCCTCCTGGCGGAGGGTGATGGGCTCGGGGACCGTGCGGCTGAGCGACCCCTGGGGGCCGGTGACCGTGACGGTGCCGCCGCCGACGGAGACGTCGACGCCGGACGGGAGCGGGATGGGTGAGCGACCGATGCGGGACATGACGACCTACCAGACGTAGCAGAGCACTTCGCCACCGACCCGGCGCTTGCGCGCCTCCTTGTCGGTCATGAGGCCCTGGCTGGTCGAGAGCACGGCGACGCCGAGACCACCGAGCACACGAGGGAGCTTGTCCGCGGCGCGGTACACCCGCAGGCCGGGCTTCGAGACCCTCTTGATGCCGGAGATCGTGCGCGCCCGCTCGGGCGAGTACTTCATACGGATGGTGAGCGTCCTCGACGGGGAGACCGCCGAGTCGGCGATGGCGAAGCCGTCGATGTAGCCCTCCTGCGTGAGGATGGCGGCCAGCGCCTCCTTCAGCTTGGAGGTCGGCATCTTGATCTCGTCGTGGAAGGCGACGTTGCCGTTCCGGATGCGGGTCAGCATGTCGGCGATGGGGTCGGTCATGGTCATCGCTCGCCCCTCACCAGCTCGCCTTGGTCACGCCCGGCACCTCGCCGTTGTGGACCATCTCCCGCAGGCAGATCCGGCAGATGCCGAACTTGCGGTACACCGAGTGCGGTCGTCCGCAGCGCTGGCAGCGGGTGTAGGCCCGCACCTTGAACTTCGGCTTGCGCATCGCCTTCTGGACGAGTGCCTTCTTTGCCATTACTGGTCAACCTCGCGCTTGAACGGGAAGCCGAAGGCGTCGAGCAGGGCGCGGCCTTCGTCGTTGGTCCGGGCGGTCGTCACGATCGTGATGTCCATCCCCCGAGGTGCGTCGACCTTGTCGTAGTCGATCTCGGGGAAGATGAGCTGCTCCGTGACGCCGAACGTGTAGTTGCCCCGCCCGTCGAAGCCGGTGGGCGAGAGACCCCGGAAGTCGCGGATGCGGGGGATCGCCAGCGAGATGAGCCGGTCGAGGAACTCCCACATCCGGTCCCCCCGGAGGGTGACCTTGGTGCCGATGGCCATGCCTTCGCGGAGCTTGAAGGCGGCGATCGACTTCTTGGCCCGGGTGACGACCGGCTTCTGGCCGGTGATCTGCTGCAGGTCGCGCTGGGCGCCCTCGATGAGCGACGCCTGGCCGGTGGCCGCGCCGACGCCCATGTTGACGACGATCTTCTCGAACCGCGGGACCTCCATGACGTTGCCGAGCTCGAGCGAGCTGCGGAGCTGGTCACGGACCTCGGCGTCGTAGCGGACGCGGAGGCGGGGCCGGGTGGCGGTGGTGTCGGTCGCGCTCACGGCAGCTCCGTCCCGGTGCGCCGGGAGATGCGGACCTTGGTGCCGTCCGGGTCGATGCGGTACCCGACCCGGGTGGGCTTGCCGTCCTTGGGGTCGATGACCGCCACGTTGGAGGCGTCGATCGGCATGTCCTTGTCGATGATGCCGCCCTGGTTGGTCATGCGGGTCGGCTTCTGGTGCCGCTTGGCGACGTTGATGCCGGCCACGACGACCTTGCTCTCCTTGGGGAGGGCCCGGAGCACGGTGCCCTCCTTGCCGCGGTCTTTGCCCGAGAGCACCCGGACGCGATCGCCTTTCCTGATCTTCAGGCCGGCCACCTAGAGCACCTCCGGGGCGAGCGACACGATCCGCATGAACTTCTTGTCGCGCAGCTCACGGCCCACCGGGCCGAAGATGCGGGTCCCGCGGGGCTGCTGGGCGTCGTTGATGAGCACGGCGGCGTTCTCGTCGAAGCGGATGTAGGACCCGTCGGGCCGCCGCTTCTCCTTCTTCGTCCGCACGACGACGCACTTCACGACGTCGCCCTTCTTCACGGCTGCGCCGGGGATGGCGTCCTTGACGGTGGCCACGAAGATGTCGCCGATCGAGGCGTAGCGGCGGCGGGAGCCGCCGAGCACCTTGATGCAGAGGACCTCCTTGGCCCCGCTGTTGTCGGCCACCCGGAGCCTGGTCTCCTGTTGGATCATCGGGCACGCTCCACGACCTCGAGCAGGCGCCAGCGCTTCGACTTCGACAGCGGTCGGGTCTCCTGGACCCGCACCCGATCGCCCTCCCGGGCGTCGTTCTGCTCGTCGTGGACGTAGAGCCGCTTGGTTCGCTGCAGGGTCTTGCCGTACAGCGGGTGGCGGACGCGGTCGACGACCTTCACCACGATGGTCTTGTCCATCTTGGTGGAGTCGACGATCCCCTCACGCACCTTGCGGGCGTTGGGGCGCTCGGCGGCGCCGTCGGGGGCGCCGGCCGCATCGGGGGTCACGGCCGCCTCGGGGGTGCCGGTGTCAGCCATCTGCGTTCTCCAGTTCTGCGGCGACGATCTCTCGCTCCCGCAGGAGGGTGTTCAGTCGGGCGACGTCCTTGCGGACCTCGCCGATGCGGGCGGTGCTGTCGAGCTGACCGGTGGCGTTCTGGAAGCGCAGGTTGAACAGCTCGACCTTGGCCTCGGCCAGGCGCTCGACCAGCTCGCGATCGCCGAGCTCACGGAACGGTGCTGCCTTCTTGCTCATCGGACCCCTGTCCTTCTCATACCTCGGCCTCGACCTGGGCCCGGGTCACGAACCTGGCCTTGATCGGCAGCTTCTGGATGGCCCGCTCCATCGCCCCGCGGGCCAGGTCCTCTTGGACCCCGCCGAGCTCGAACAGGATCCGGCCCGGCTTGACCACGGCCACCCATCGCTCGGGGTTGCCCTTGCCCGAGCCCATGCGGGTCTCGGCCGGCTTCTGGGTGACGGGCTTGTCGGGGAACACGTTGATCCACACCTTGCCGCCCCGCTTGACGTGGCGGGTCATGGCGATCCGGGCGGCCTCGATCTGGCGGGCGGTGATCCATCCCGGCTCGAGGGCCTGGATCCCGTAGTCGCCGAAGGTGATGGTCGAGCCACCCTTGGTGTCGCCCTTCATGCGGCCCCGGTGGTGCTTGCGATGGGCGACCTTGCGCGGCATCAACATCAGTCGTCACCTCGGAAGTGCGGCGTCTCGTGGTGCTCGCGGGTGAGGCGCTCGATCTCTTCCTCCTCGGCGAGGAGGCGCTCCAACTCGGGATCGGCCTCCTTGATGAGGGCCTCGGGCGCCTCCGGCGTCTCGCTGTCCGTCTCGGCCGGCGCGTCGCCGAGGCGGCGGGCACCACCGGCGGACACGACCCGGCGGGGCCGGGGCGCGCCGGCGGTGTCACCGACGGCCATGGCCGCCTCGCGGCTCGCCTTGTCCTCGCTCGAGGTCTTGTACGGGAGGATGTCGCCCTTGTAGATCCAGACCTTGACGCCGATGCGGCCGTAGGTCGTCTTCGCCTCGCGGAAGCCGTAGTCGATATCGGCCCGCAGCGTGTGCAGCGGCACCCGGCCTTCCCGGTACCACTCGGTGCGGCTCATCTCGGCGCCGTTCAGGCGACCGGAGCACTGGACCCGGATGCCGAGCACGCCCGCCTTCTGGGCGTTCTGCACGGCCCGCTTCATGGCCCGGCGGAAGTTGACGCGACCGGCCAGCTGGTCGGCCACGCCCTGGGCGATCAGCGCGGCGTCGAGCTCGGGCTGCTTGATCTCCTGGATGTTGAGCTGGACCTTGTTGTTGCCGGTGATCTTGGCCAGACCGGCGCGGAGCCGATCGGCCTCGCTCCCCCGGCGCCCGATCACGATGCCCGGGCGGGCGGTGTGGACGTCGATGCGGAGCCGGTCACGGGTGCGCTCGACCTCGATGCGGCTGATGGCGGCGTGGGGCAGCTGGGTGGTGAGGTAGTCGCGGATGTGCCAGTCCTCGATCAGGTAGTCGCGGTACTCGCGATCGCTGAACCAGCGCGACTT
>JBFWQW010000149.1:0-5204 GCA_050249235.1 Acidimicrobiia bacterium
GGCCCGGCCGCCGCCCGACGAGCTCAGGTGACGACGGACCCACCCCGTGCGCTGGCGGTCACCGACGCGTGTTGGACGGTCCCTGCCGAACCGCGACCCGCGCCGGGAGAAAAGGGCCGGTGGGCTCTGGTGGCGCGATGCCGATGCGGTTCGACTGGACCGTGGCACCCCGGCGCGCGCCGGGGTCGATTGCACGAGGGAGCCGAGATGGGGAATCGCAGCAAGTACGTGGCACTGACGGCGGCCGCGACCGCGGTCGCGTTGTCGGCGCGCCGTCGGGCCCGGCTCGGCCGGGTGCTCGAGGGGGCGGCCTTCGAGCTCGAAGCACCGGTGACCGGCCGCCCGTCGGATCGCGAGACCGGGATCGACGAGGCGCACGCCCCCGGGCACCGGCACCTCCGCCAGCCGGCGGACGAGGGCCTGCCCGCCGGCACCCGCGGTCACCGCCTCGAAGGGACCAAGCGGCGCTGGGAGCCGTTCAAGCCCCGCTGATGGGAGCCGCTCGCGAGCTGTCCCCGTCCGCCGGTCGGCGACGGCGGGGGACCAACGGCTCTACCCGTGCCGACCCGGTTTCGTGATCGTCTGACCCGGAGACGCGACCCACGGGGTGACGAGATGGATCCGCAACATGCGCGGGAGCTGTTGGAGAGGCAACGCCGGCTGGTGCTCGGCATGACGGGGGCCGGGACGAGCGGGCGGGAAGGCGACGCGGGCGACGACATCTTCAGGGACCTGTCGAGCACGGACCAGCACCAGGCCGACAGCGCTTCGGAGACCTTCGAGCAGGAGCGGGACGCCACGATCGCCCAGATCGCCAGGGAGGAGCGCGCCGACATCGACCACGCCCTCGCCAAGCTCGCCGCTGGGGGCTACGGGTCGTGCGAGACCTGCGGCGTCGCCATCCCGGACGAACGGCTCGAGGCCCGGCCGGAGGCCCGCTTCTGCGAAGTGCACCAGCGCATCTGGGAGCTCGGCACGATCGCCCTCGACCTCCCCGACGTGGGGCCTTCGATCGCCGAGGTGGCCGAGCCAGGCTGGCGGGAGCTCGACAGCCTGCCCGGCGACGACGGTCTCGTGGCCGAGCCAGGTCCTCCACCGGAGGAGTCCGCTCTCCACCTGGAGCCGGCCGACGGGCGACTGGGCCCGGAGGACGTGGAGGACGCCGAAGGACTGCTGGCCGCCGACCTCACCTCCGAACAGCGTCGTCATCGACGGGTCGAGCGTGTGGTGCTGGCCGATCTCGAAGCCACGGCCGAGGAGGAGGAGCAGCTCGGCTGAGACGGCAGGAGGGCACCCCCGCTCCCGTCCCAGGGGACGTCGACGTGCCGATCGGCGCAGCCGTGACCACGGCGGCCTCGACCGAGACGCCGATCGTGCGACGCGGAACGCGGCCGACCGGGTCTCCGGGTCCTCAGTCCAGGGTGGCGTGGAGGAAGGCGGCGACCTCGGGCCAGAGGCGCTCGGCCAACGCGGCGTCGTGGGTGCCGAGGGCGTCGTGGGGGCCCATGAAGGCGTGGCCGGTGCCGGGGTGGACGGTTATGACGACGTCCTTGCCCATGGCCTGCAGCTTTGCCTCGAGTGCCCGGGCGCCGTCCGGGCCGAAGAAGTCGTCATGCTCGGCCATGTGGCCCCGGACGGCGGCGGTCATGGCGGTCCAGTCCGGCTCGCCGTCGCCCGACGGGTAGCCGTAGAACGGGACGACGGCCGCGATCCGGTCGGGTCGGTCGGCGGCCAGGAGCCAGGAAAGCATCCCGCCCATGCAGAACCCGACCACCCCGAAGCGGTCGCCCGTGACCGCCTCGTGACTGGCGAGGAAGTCGACGGCGGCGCTCATGTCCCGGACGGCCCGGTCGGGGGGGAGGGCCTCCATGAGCCGGGCGGCCCTGTCCATCTCGTCGTGGCGGGCCACCTCCCCGTGGTACAGGTCCGGTGCCAGCACCACGAAGCCGGCTGCGGCCAGCCGGTCGGCCGTGGCCCGCAGTGACGGGTCGACGCCCCACCACTCCTGGACCACGATCAGCCCCGGTCCGGTGCCCCCGTCGGGCCGGGCCAGGTAGCCGCCGGCGGTGCCGCTGCCGAGCTCGACCGTCTCCCCCATGGGCCGACGATACGCCGACCCCGGCCCCCGCCGCCCCAGCCGCCAGGTCGGCGATGTCGGCGCGGCCGGACGGGATCGGAGGTTGGCGCCGGGCGACCCGGGTCAGCTCACCGGTCGGGGGTGTGGGGCTGCATGGCGCGCCACACCCGCTCTGCCGTGAGGGGGAGGTCGAGGTGGCGCACGCCGAAGGAGGACAGTGCGTCGACGACGGCGCTCTGGATGGCGGGCGGGGCACCGATGGTGCCGGACTCGGCGATCCCCTTGAACCCGAGCGGGTTGTTCGGGGAGGGCGTCTCGATCAGCCGGCACTCGAAGGACGGGAGGTCGGCCGCGGACGGGAAGGCGTAGTCGGCGAACGAGGCGGTCAGCGGGTTGCCGTCGCCGTCGTAGAGGAACTCCTCGAACAGCGCCTGGCCGATCCCCTGGCCGAGGCCACCGTGCACCTGGCCGAGCGCCAGCACCGGGTTGAGGATGGTGCCGGCGTCGTCGACGGTGACGATGCGGTCGAGGGTCACCTCGCCGGTGTCACGGTCGACCTCGACCACCGCGAGGTAGGCGCCGAAGGGGAACGTGGGGCCGTCGCCGTCGAAGTCGGTCTCGCACGAGAGCCCCGGACGGCCGCCACCCCCGGCGTGGACCTCGGCCGCGAGCGCATCCCACGAGACGGTCGACGCGCCCGGCGCGCCGGCCACGTGGAAGCGGCCGGTGGCGAGATCGAGGACCACGTCGTCCGCGGCCGCCTCGAGCAGGGCGGCGGCGGCCGAACGGGCCTCGACCACGAGGGCGTCGGTCGCCTCGGCCACGGCCGAGCCGGCCTTCTGCGCCGACCTCGACCCACCGGTCACGCCGCCACGGGGCACGACGTCGGTGTCGCCGTGCACCACCTCGATCCGGTCGAGGGGCAGGCCGGTGCGGTCGGCGACGAGCATGGCCCAGGCGGTGTGGTGGCCCTGGCCGTAGGGGCTCGACCCGGTGCGGACCAGCAGCGTGCCGTCGGGGCGGAGCTCGACGGCGCCGTACTCGCTACCCGGCACGCCGGCGGTGCGGTCGATGAACAGGGCCACGCCCAGCCCGAGCAGCCGGGACGCCCCCGCCGCCAGGCGGTCGGCCTGCTCGGCCCGGAGGGCGGCGAGGTCGACGGCGGCCAGCAGCTCGTCGAGGCCGCGGTGGTAGTCGCCGCTGTCGTAGAGGAGGCCGGTCGCGCTCCGGAACGGGAACTCGTCGGCCCGGAGCAGGTTGGTGCGGCGGACGTCGACCGGGTCGAGCTCGAGCTCGGCCGCGAAGAGGTCGACGGCCCGCTCCACGAGCGCCGACGCCTCGGGCCGTCCCGCGCCCCGGTACGCGACGACCGGCGTGGCGTTCGAGACGACGGCCCGCGTCGACCAGGTGACCGAGGCGATGCGGTACGGCCCGGGCGTCATCGTGGCCGTGTTCGACGCCATGATCGGCCCGACCACCGGGTAGGCGCCGGCGTCGACGTCGACCAGCACCCGCATGGCCCGGATGGTGCCGTCCCGGTCGCCACCGATCTCGACCGTCTGTCGCTGCGCCCGGGAGTGCCCGAGCCCGGTCATGTCGTCGCCCCGATCGGGGTTCCACACCACCGGCCGGCCGACCCGGCGCGACAGCCAGCCGAGGAGGATCTCCTCGGGGTGGGGCCTGGCCTTGGCGCCGAAGCTGCCGCCCACGTCCGGCGCGATCACCCGGATCTGCTCGGTGGTGAGCCCGAGCGTCGCCGCGATCACCGCCCGCACGGGGTGGGCGCCCTGGCACGAGGCCCAGTGCACGAGGCGACCCTCGTCGTCCCAGGTGGCGGCGGCCACCCGGGTCTCGAGGGGGCAGGGCGCCACCCGCTGGTTGCGGAACACATCCCGGACCACCACCTCGCACGCCTCGAGGGCGGCGTCGCCCTCGTCGTCGCCGCCGGCCGCGGTGAGCACGACGTTCGTGCCGACCTCGGGGAAGAGCAGGGCGGCGTCGTCGGCGAGGGCCCCCTCGATGCCCACGACCGCCGGGAGCGGCTCGTAGTCGACCTCCACGAGCTCGGCGGCGTCCTCGGCGGCCGCGACCGACTCGGCCACGATGGCGGCCACGGCCTCGCCGACGAAGCGCACCCGGCCGGTGGCGAGCAGCGGGCGGGCCATGGCGTCGGGGTAGCCGGGGTTGATGGTGGGCACGGGCCCGACGTCGAGGTCGGCGGCGGTCACCACGTCGACCACGCCGGGCGCCCGCCGGGCGGCGTCGACGTCGATCCGCACCAGCTCGGCGTGGGCCATCGTCGAGGTCACGTAGACGACGTGGAGCGCGCCCGGGAGGTCGAGGTTGGCGATGTAGGTGCCTGCCCCGCGGAGGAAGTGGTCGTCCTCCCGTCGGGGCACACCGGTGCCGAGCAGGGCCATGGACGGCGACGGTAGCGGCCCGGTGGGGCCCGGCCGGCGGCCCGTAGCCTTCGTCTCGTGGGGGTGCCGCCGCACGTCGCGCCGATGCTCGCCACCCCCAGCCGCGAGCTGCCGACCGACCCGGAGCGGTGGACCTTCGAGCCGAAGTGGGACGGCATCCGCATCCTCGCCTACTGGGACGGCATGACCACCCGCCTCGAGACCCGAAGCCTCCGGGACGTGACCGCCACCTGGCCGGAGCTGGCCGGCATGGGCGAGGCGACCGGCCGCGTGACCTGGGTGGTCGACGGCGAGATCGTCGCCTTCGACGCCGGCGGCCGGCCCAGCTTCCAGCTCCTCCAGGAGCGGATGCACGTGGCCGACGCGGCCACCGCGGCCCGGCTGGCGGCCGAGGTCCCGGCGTCGTTCGTCGCCTTCGACCTGCTCCACCTCGACGGCACCGATCTCTTCGACCTGCCCTGGACCGACCGGCGCCGCCTGCTCGAGGCCCTCGAGCTCGCCGGTCCCCGCTGGGCCACCACCCCGTCGTTCCCGGGTGAGGGCCGGGCCCTGCTCGACCAGGCCGCGGCCCAGGGGATGGAGGGCGTCGTCGCCAAGCGCCTCGACAGCACGTACCTTCCCGGCACCCGGACGAGCGCCTGGCGCAAGGTGAAGGTGGTCCGCGACGACGAGTTCGTGGTCGGCGGCTGGCTCCCGGGTCAGGGACG
>JBFWQW010000150.1:0-5125 GCA_050249235.1 Acidimicrobiia bacterium
ACCTCATCTCCGAGCTCGTCGGCGGCGTCGAGGTCACCGTCCTCGAGCAGGTGGCCTTCCTGGAGCAGCGCCCCCGCAACCAGACGAGCAAGCGGGGCCGCCGCAACCGTGGCGGCGGGCGGCGGGCCCAGCCCACCCCCGTGGCGTACACGACGAGCTCGGTCGTGGTCTCCCCGGCGGCCGAGCCGGAGCGGCCCTCGACGGTCGATCGGCTCCGCCAGCGAACCGTCCGCAAGGGGCCGCGCCCGACGCCGAGCGTTCCCGGGGTTGACGGCTAACCTGACCGACCGCACCCGGGGCTATAGCTCAGTCGGTTAGAGCGCATCCCTGATAAGGATGAGGTCGCTGGTTCGATTCCAGCTAGCCCCACTCGAAAAGTCCTGGTCAGAGGCCCCTTCGGGGGCCTCGTCCGCGTCCGGGGGTGGGTCGGAGGGGGCCGTCGTGCCCCAGGCGTGCCCCACCAGATCGCGGACCGGCGGACGAGCCCGGTCACGGAGGGCGCCGAGCGCGTCAGCGATGGCTCGATCCCGGTCGCTCGTCGCGTGCTGGTAGAGCAGCGCGGCCCGGGGTGAGGAGTGGCCCATCCGGGCCATCAGCTCGCGGGTGCTGGCCCCGGTGGCCGCCGCGAGGGTGTTGCCGGTGTGGCGGAGGTCGTGGAAGTGGAGCCCCTCCGCGCCCACCTCGCGGGTGGCCGGAACCCACACCCGGTTGCGGAAGTTGTCCCGCCGGATCGGCGCGCCCTGCTCCGTGGTGAACACCAGCCCGTCGGGCCCGGGCTCGGCGTACTGCGCGAGGTGGTGCTCGAGCTCGGCGACGAGCGTCTGGGGGATCGACACGACCCGACGGCCGGCGTCGGTCTTCGGCGGCCCGACCCACCGGGTTCCGTCGTCGAGCTCGACCGCCTGCTCGACGATCGAGACCGTCCGGTGCAGCAGGTTCACGCTCCGACCGCGCAGCCCGATCAGCTCGCCGAAGCGGAGCTGACCGTAGGTCGCGAGGAGCACCATCGCCCGGTACCGCGGTTCGACCGCGGCGGCCAGGGCCTCGACCTGTTGGACCGTCGCGATCGGCCGCTCGGGCGACCCCTCGTTGCTCGCGCCCTTGATCGTGCAGGGGTTCTTGACGATCAGCCCGTCCTGGACCGCGGTGTTGAGCATGGCCCGCAGCAGCCGGTACGCCCGAGCGACGGTCGGGCGGCCGACGCCGGCGCCGAGCAGATCGGCATGCCAGCGCCGGACGACGGTGGGGGAGAGCTCGCCGAGCTCGACCTGGCCCAGCGTCGGAGAGATGTGCAGGCGGAGCACGCTCTTGTACGACTGGCGGGAGGTCGGCCGCAGCTGGCCGTGCCCGGCCAGCCAGTCGGCGGCGTAGGCGTCGAGCGTCACCTGGCCACGACGCGGGTCGACGAAGGCGCCCCGCTGGATGTCGGCGCTGACCTGGTCGAGGTGACGGGCCGCCTCGCCCTTCGTGTCGAACGTGCCAAGCGGCACTCGCTCGCCGGTGGCGGCGTCGCGCCAGCGCACCTGCCACTTGCCCGACGGGAGCTTGCGGATGCTCCCGAACTGCCGCTTGCCCACGGTGGTTCTCCTGCGTCGCCGTGAAGCGCCTCGACAGCGAGCCGGGCGCCGACCGCGGGCGCCATCAGGCCGGCACCGAGCCTCGGGGACCGACATCGCGGGCACCCGACGGGGGAGTGGGCGGGGAGCCTACGACGCCCGAGGCGCGTTCCTCGCTGGCGTACGCGCCTGGTCGATCCAGCGGTCGACGTCGGCGGGGTCGAAGCGGAGGAGGTGGCCCCACTTGATGTACGGGATGCGCCGTTCGGCGACGAGCCGGCGGACGTGGCGGACCTCGACGCCGAGGCGCTCGGCGACGGTGGCGATGTCGATCAGGTTGGCGGACGGGTTCGGGTCGGGCATGGCAGCGGTGCTCCTTCGTGACCGGGTACACCCCAGTACCCACCCTGTAGGCCCCTTCGCGTCACCAGAGTTCGCGTGATTCTCCGCGATTTCCTCGCCCGCACGGACCGGTCGCGCACCTCGGTGCCGACGGCATTGACCGTGATTGACCGACCGCCAGTGGCCGGCCACCATTTTCTGCTTTACATCCCGTTCGACATCCCGCTGAATGCCGGCGATGAGGACAGACGGGTGCACGGGCATCGCCGGGAACTGCAGCGGGATGACCCGGTGACGGTGTGGGCTCTCATCGAACGTCGCGTTCGGCGATCAGCGAAAGTCGCGGTCGGGCGGGGTGCCTGTTCCTCCGGGGGTGAGGCTATCGGCGGCCCTTCGGCCGGGTCGTCGGGTCGTGGTGGTCGGTGGTCTGGGTGGCGGTGTGGAGGGCGTGGTGTTCGCGCATGCGCCAGCTGGGTCCGCGGATGTTGAAGACGATGGCGCCGTGCATGAGGCGGTCGAGGATGGCGCCGGCGACGACGGGGTCGCCGAAGACCTGACCCCAGTCGGGCAGGCCCCGGTTGGTGGTGACGAGAGTCGGGTGGCCGCGTTCGTTGCGGGTGTTGATGACGTGGAAGATCTCGGCGGCGCCGCCGGGTGGGGTGGGGAGCAGTCCGACGTCGTCGAGGACGAGCACGGTGGGCGCGGTGTAGGTGCGGAGCTTCGACGCGATGGTGCCGTCGCGGCGGGCGGCGATGAGCTGGTGGGCCATGTCGTCGGCGGTGGTGAAGTAGCCGCGGTAGCCGGCTTCGACGGCCAGGGTGGCGAGGGCGACGGCGAGGTGGGTCTTGCCGCAGCCGGGCTGGCCCAGGAACAGGACGGGCCGGTTCTCGGTGATGAACCGGAGCGTGGCGAGGTCCTCGACGAGCTTGCGGTCGACCGACGGCTGGAACGCGTAGTCGAAGTCGTCGAGGGTGCGCCGGTAGGGGAAGCGGGCGTAACGCATCCGGGCCGCGAGCCGCCGGTTGGTCGTGGCCGCGGTCTGTTCGGCGACGACCCGGGCCAGGAACTCGACGTGGGACCAGCCGTCCCGGCCGGCCTGCTCCGCGAGGGTGGCGAAGCACTCGGCGACGCGGCCGAGTTGGAGGTAGCCGAGATCGTCTTTCAGCTGCTCGTAGACCCCGCCGGTCATCGGAGCTCGTCCCGGTCGAGGTCGTAGCGGGCCAGGTCGAGCGGTTCGACGTCGTAGTCCCCGTCCAGCTCGAGCCGCCCCACCACCGGCCCGTCGACAGCAACGTCGGCGTCGGGGACGACGTGGAGGTGCCGGCGGTGCGGGGCCAACGCCGCTGCTTGGGCGGCGGCGTGGTGGGCGGCGTCCCAGACGACCTCGACACCCGGACGGGCGAGCCGATGCGACGCGACGGTCTGGGCGCCCCAACGGACCTCGATGCGGTCGCTGTCGACCTCGTGGCGGACCTCGACCCGCTGGCCCAGACACCCAGGCGGGACCGAGTAGCGGACGCCGGCCCATTCGATCATCGGCACCGCGACGTGCACGCGGCGGGACTCGACCCGGGCCGTGTCGAACCGGCGTCGGGGCAGGGCCAGCAGCATCCGCCGTTCGGTCTCCAGCCGCTCGACGGGCGGGACCCCGGTCGTGCGGTGGGGGCGGGCGTGGACGCGTTCGTCCAACCACGCCGTGGCCCGCTCGTTCAGCTCGCCGATCGTGGCGGGTGGGCCGAGGGCGTCGAGCTCGGTCAGGAACGCCTCCTTGGCGTCGCGGAAGGGGCGCTCCACCTTGCCTTTGCGCTTCGCATCCCGAGGCTGACAGCCGCGGATCTCACAGCCGTGCCACTGGGCGAACGCGAGCGTGGGCGGGTGGAGCCGGAACCGGCGGCCCTGGCTCGTGCCCAGGGCGCCCATCCGGTCGGTGCGGGCGACGCGGGGCACGCCGCCGACGGCTTCGAAGAACCGGACGAGGCCCTCGAAGGTGTGCTCCCGATCCTCCGATGAAGTGAACCACCACCAGCGGTAGCGGGACCACGACAACACGGCGCCGAACAGGACGACCGGGCCCAGGCCCCACCGGTCGGTCCACGCGTCGACGTCGGAGAAGTCGAACTGGCCCTCCTCACCCGGGGCCGTCTCGATGGGCACGCTCACCGTCGCCGCGGCCCGGAACCGTGGCCCCCGCACCGTGTTCAGGTGGCGGGCCACGCTCGCGTACGAGCCACAGAAGCCCTCCGCCCGGAGGATCTCGAACACGCTCGTGGCCAACAGGCGTGGCGCCGGCGCCAGCAGCTCGGCGACCCGGGCCGCCCACCGCTCGTCGATCACCGGCGGCGCCTGAGCCCGCCGCCGTGCCGGGGGCCCGCCCACGGCCAGCCACTTGCGGATCGTCGCCGGGTGATAGCCCGTCTCCGCCGCGATCTCGTCCAGCGTCAGCCCTTGGCGGCGCAACGCCTTCACGTCCATGAACTCCTCCTGGGACAACATGGCCGACAGGCCCCTCCGGCTCCTCGGTGCTTGGTCGCCCGAGACGCTGGAGGGGCCACAACACGGCCGGGTGGATGCCTGCCAGGAGGAACAGGACCCTCAACTCACCGCGCCCCACCCTGATCGTGGAACGCGACTTTCGCTGATCGCCGACCGCGACTTCCGCTGATCACAGAACGCGAACTCCAGTGCGCGCCCACAAGGCGAGTCACGAGGAGCCACACGGGCCGCCGTGGGCTGCCAAGGGTCACCCGAGCGGGCGACCTCACGACGTGGAGCGTGGACACGGACGGCGTGATCTCTGAGCCCGTGGTCACTCCGAGCGCCAGGGCCACGGCTGCGGCCCGACGCATCGTCAGGGACGGCGAGGCTGTCGTCTGGCGCGACCGATCCACGAGGATGCTCGACCTGCTCTGACAGGTCGACACACAGCGGGCAGTGCGCTGCTCGCACGGGCGGCACGGGGGCGACTAACCACAGCGTCCGTGACCTGGGCCCGCTCCATCGGAGCGAGGCTCGGTTCCCGCAGACGGGGAAACGATCCCATGTTGCGCAAGTCACAACTTGCGCTGTGGGCGTAGCTATCCCTCCTGACCTTGACGTCACCCCTGAAGGTGCCGTCTTGCTCGACCTTCAGGCAGAAGCCGTGAGGCATCTGCCGCAAGGCAGGAACGGTATGGGGGACGCTGAAAGGCGGACCCTGCGATTGCAGCGTTGCCGACGCTGCTCGGGAA
>JBFWQW010000151.1:0-5120 GCA_050249235.1 Acidimicrobiia bacterium
GGGCGCCCGTCGCTCCCGGCCAGGGGCCGGGCGCGCGACCCTGTCCGTCGTCCCTGGAGGAGCTCGTGTCCGACCGAGTCCGACCGCGGCGCGCCCGCGGCGGCACGTTCCGTTGCACCCACTGCCGTCTCGACGTCCCGCTCGACGCGCCGGGAACCCGGCACCGCAACCACTGCCCGGCCTGCCTGTGGAGCCGCCACCTCGACGACACCCCGGGTGATCGGGCATCGGGCTGCGACGCCACGATGGAGCCGATCGCCGTCACCGTGCGGGGCGACGGCGAGTGGGTCCTGGTGCACCGCTGCCTCGGCTGCGGTGCCCTCCACCTGAACCGCACCGCCGGCGACGACAGCCCGCTGCTGCTGTTCCGGCTGGCGGTGCAGCCCCTGGCCCGGCCGCCGTTCCCGCTCGAGCACCTCGGCCTTCTGTAGCGAGGGCCTTCCGTCGCGGGCGGCGGGTGGGCGCCCCGGCGGGAGGGCGCCCACCGGGGCGGTACGGTCCGCCGGTGCCCCACGTCGCCGTCACCGCGCTCGGGGTCGACCGGCCCGGCATCGTCGCGGCCGTCACCGGCGTGCTCGTGGCCCACGGCTGCAACCTCGAGGACACGGCCATGACCAACCTTGGCGGCCACTTCGCGATGATGCTGATCGTCGATGTGCCCACCCCTGACGCGGCCGCCGGCCTGGAGGCCGCGCTCGTGGCCGAGGTCGGGAGCCGGGGCCTCACCGTGGCCGTCCGGCCCGTCGACGAGGCCCCCGCCGGCGTCCCGTCGGGTGGCGGCAGCTGGTCGCTCACGCTCTACGGCGCCGACCGGCCCGGGATCGTCCACCGGGTGACGGCCTGCCTGGCCGGCCACGGCGCCAACATCGTCGACCTCAGCACCCGGGTGGTGGGCGCCGGACCGGACCACGCCTACGTGCTGCTGCTCGAGCTCGACCTGCCGGCGGCGGCCGACGCCGAGCGGCTTCGGCACGAGCTCGACGAGCTGGCGTCGGCGCTCGGCGTGGAGCTGCACCTCCGGCCCGACGACCCCGACGTCCTCTGAGCCGGCCGGCCGAACGCCACCGATGATCCGGCCGGTCCTCGAGCTCCCGCACCCGGTGCTCGCCGCGCCGGCCGAGCCCCTCGGTGCCGTCGACGACCGGGCCCGGGCGCTCGGGGCCGACCTCCTCGACACGATGCGGGCCAGCCCGCACTCGGTCGGCCTGGCTGCGCCCCAGCTCGGCATCGGTCGCCGGGCCTGCTGCCTCGACGTCACCGGGCACCCCAAGGCGACGTCCTGTCTCGGCGAGCTGGTGCTGTTCGACCCGGTCGTGGTCGAGGCCGGGGCCCCCGAGATCGGGCGGGAGGGCTGCTTGAGCGTGCCGCACCTGACGGGCGATGTCGCCCGGGCGACGCGCCTCGTCGTGCGAGCCCTCGACCTCGACGGAGCCCGCCGCGAGCTGCACCTCGACGGCTTCGAGGCCCGGGTGCTCCAGCACGAGCTCGACCATCTCGACGGGCTGCTCTTCCTCGACCGGGTGGTGGCCCACGACCGGGTGTTCCGGCGCCGCGTCTACCGCTGACCCCGTCGTACGCTCACGCCGTGCCCTTTCCCCGCAAGCTGCTGAACGACGGCGAGGACCTGGTGCTCGACCTCCGTCCGCACCCCTGGTTCTTCGCCGGCCCGGCCTCGCTGCTCGTGGCCAGCCTGGTGCTGCTGATAGCCGCCAGCGTCGAGGACTGGCCCGAGCTGGTGCAGATCGTCCTCGCCGGCATCTGCCTCGGCGCGCTGGTCTGGTTCGCCGGGCGCTACGCCCGCTGGGCCACGACGAACTTCGTGGTCACCTCCGACCGCATCATCTTCCGCTCGGGCGTGGTGGCCAAGCGGGGCATCGAGATCCCGCTCGAGCGGGTCAACACGATCTTCTCGAGCCAGAGCGTGATCGAGCGGATGCTCGGCTCCGGCGACATCGTCATCGAGTCGGGGGGCGAGCTCGGCAGGGAGACCTTCACCGACATCCGCGATCCTCAGCGGGCCCAGAACGAGGTGTACCGCCAGATCGAGGGCAACCAGGCCCGGATGGGTGGCGGCCGGGCCCGCGCCGCCGAGGCCGATGCGTTCGACCAGCTGTCCAAGCTCGACGACCTGCGCAAGCGGGGGGCCATCACCGAGCAGGAGTTCCAGACCAAGAAGGCCCAGCTCCTCGACCGCATGTAGGCCCGATCGGCACGCCCGCCCGCCTGGCGCCGCCACGGCGGTCGTAGCCTGTCGCCATGACCGTCACCGACGAGGTCCGCTGGCGAGGCGTCAACCACCTCGCGCTGGTCACCGCCGACATGGACGCCACCGTCCGGTTCTGGCACGGCGTGATCGGCGCCCGGCTGGTGGCCACCATCGGCAACGACAGCTTCCGGCACTACTTCTTCGAGGTCGGCGCCGGGTCGACCGTCGCCTTCTTCGAGTACCGCGACCAGCCCCTCGACCGGTACGCCAAGCCGGCCGGGGTCCCCGACCGGCGGGCGTCGCAGTTCGACCACCTCTCGCTCGACCTGGCCGACGAGGACGCCCTCCTGCGGCTCAGGGCCCGCTTGAAGGAGCACGGCAGCGAGGTCACCGACGTCGTCGACCACAGCGTCATGCGCTCGATCTACTTCACCGACCCCAACGGCATCGCCCTCGAGGCGTCGTGGTGGGTGGTCGACCCCACCGGTCGGCCCTCGGACTACGGCGACGACCGGGTCTTCCACGACCGCGATCCCGTGCCGGCCGTCCGCGAGCTGGCCGAGCAGGGCCGGCTGGAGCGCACGGTCGCCACCCACCTCGTCGACGAGCCCACCGACCTCTGAGCTGAGACCCACCGGCCTCCGGGGCCCGCCCACCTCGGATGCCCGCCGTCTCCGAGGCCCCCGTCTCCGAGGCCCGCCGTCTCCGAGGCCCGCCGTCTCCGAGGCCCACGACGTCCGAGCCAGGCTCCCGGCACGGCCGGCCGGCGACGCCTAGCGTCGCCGGCCGAGCAGGAGGCGACGCCGTGACCGACCTTGGAGCCAACGCAGCCGGATCGGCCGGGGGTGGCTACCCCGTCGACCTCGAGCTGGACGCCGCCCCGGAGATCGCCAACTGGCGGCCCCTCGTGCACTGGCTGCTGGCCGTGCCCCACCTGATCCTCGCCAACGTGCTGAACAACGTGGCCGGGGTGGTGGCGATCCTGAGCTGGTTCGCGATCGTCTTCACCGGCCGCCTCCCCCGGGGCCTCGCCGACTTCCAGTGCATGGCGATCCGCTATCAGGCCCGGGCCTGGGCCTACGCCCTCTGGCTCTACGAGCCCTATCCGCCCTTCGACCTGTCGATGACCGGCGCCGACCCCGGCGGCAGCCCGCTGCAGGTCGACATCAGGCCCCGCCTGGAGGACCGCAACCGGCTCACGGTCGCGCTGCGCCTGCTCTGGGTCATCCCGATCGCGGTGTTCCTGTCGGTCGTCGCCGTCGTCGCCTCGGTGGCGGCCGTCGTCGGCTTCTTCGCGGTGCTGTTCACCGGTCGCTGGCCCGACGGCATCCGGACCTTCCTGGTCGGCACCGCCCGCCTCGCCGTCCGCACCGGCGCCTACGGCTCCCTGCTCGTCGACGAGTACCCGGCCTTCCGGGTGGGCTGAGGAGGGCGGCCGGACCCCTGGCCACGGCGCCGGGCCGGGTGTAGAGAAGGTGGGGCAGCGGGCCATTGGCAACGGGACGGCCCACTCGGGGAGGTAGCCATGTTCGTGCAGGTGATCGAGGGCAAGGTCGCCGACCGGGACGGGATACGGCGTCAGTTCGAGCGCTGGGCGGCCGAGCTCCAGCCAACGGCCGTCGGCTTCCTCGGCTCGACCGGCGGTGTGGCCGACGACGGGCGCGGCATCTTCCTGGCCCGGTTCGAGTCGCCGGAGACGGCCGCCGCCAACAGCGCCAAGCCGGCCCAGGGCGAGTGGTGGGCCGAGACGGAGAAGTGCTTCGAGGGCGAGGTCCAGTTCACCGACTCGACCGACGTCGACGTCTTCCTCGCCGGCGGCTCCGATGCCGCCACCTTCGTCCAGGTCATGAAGGGAACGGGTGACCGGGCCCGGCTGCAGGCGATGGACGCGCGCTTCGCCGAGCACGCCGCCGGCTGGCGGCCGGAGCTCCTCGGCGGGCTCCGCGTCTGGACCGGGCCCGACTCCTACGTCGAGGCGGCCTACTTCACGAGCGAGGCCGAGGCCCGCGAGGGCGAGCAGAAGCCGCCGCCGCCGGGGCTCGCCGAGCACCAGGGTGAGTTCGAGGCGCTGATGCAGGGCGTCGAGTTCATCGACCTCACCGACCCGGTGCTCAACTCGCCCTGACCGCCCCCGTCCGGGTTGACTGGGCCGCCGTGGCGGCGACCGACGACCCCGATGCCGGCGCCGATGCCGACCTCGACGACCTCCCGCCCGAGGCGTTCGTGGCGGCCCGGGATGCGCTGGCCAAGCGCCTCCGGGCCGGGGGCGACGCCGCCGGGGCGGCCGAGATCCGAGCCCGGCGCCGCCCGACGGTGACGCAGTGGCTGGCCGGGCAGGTCCGCCGCCGGCGGGCGATCGACGTGGCCCGGTTCCGGTCGGCCTCCCTCGCCGTGGGCGCGGCCCAGGAGGCGGCCGTCACAGGCGGTGACCGCGACGGGCTGCGGGCGGCCAGCGACCAGCGCCGGGACGCCCGGCGGGCCCTGGCCCGGGCCGTGGACGAGACCATCGCCGGGCTCGGCCGCCCGGCCCACCACCGAGACGAGGTGATCCGCGCGGTGGAGGAGGCGGTGCTGGCCGAGCTGGCCACGGGCACGCTCGGGTTCCGTGACGACCTGGTGCTGCCCGACCGCCCGGCTCGCCCCGCGGCCGACCCGCCGCCGGCCGGCGAGGAGCCGGCGGCCGCCGACGGCGGCGGGCCGGGCCAGCGGGGAGCGGCGGGCGAGGCGGGCGAGGCGCGGTCCGGTGCCGCCGACGAGGAGCGTGGGACCCGGCAGCGGCGGGCCGTCGCCGCCGCCGAGGAGCGGGTCGCCGTCGCCACGGAGGCCCTGACCCGGGCCCGGCGGGTGCTCGCCGGCGCCGAGCGGGCCCTGGCCGAGGCCGTGGCCGGGCTCGACGCGGCCCGGGCCGCAGCGG
>JBFWQW010000152.1:0-4961 GCA_050249235.1 Acidimicrobiia bacterium
CGACGCCGGTGCGGTCGACCGTGTCGACCTGGGCCTCGATCTCGATCCAGGTCTCGTCGATCGTGAAGTTCACGTAGACGGCGCCGATCGTGAGCTGGTGGCAGAGCGGGATGAGGTCGGGCGTGCGCTTGGCCGCCTGGATGCCGGCCACCCGGGCCACCGCCAGCACGTCGCCCTTGGTGACCGCCCCCCGGGCCACGAGCGCCGTGGTCTCGGGGGCCATGTGGACCCGGCAGCGGGCGATGGCCCGGCGGTGGGTGGGCTCCTTGGGGGTGACGTCGACCATGCGGGCCCGGCCCAACGGATCGAGGTGGGTGAGCCCGCGGTCAGACATGGCCGCCGATTCTACGTGGCCGGGGTCGGCCGGCCCGATCCGCCCGACCGGCGCCGCCGCGGACCCGGCTCGAACGACCTCGACGCAACCGGGCCGTCCCATCCCCGTCGAGGGCGGAGAAGGGGGTTCAGCCGCCGATCTGGCTCATCGATCGGGGCGGCTGCACGAAGGTGACGGTGCCGATGCCGTGGCCGGCCCACTTCCCGGCGACGCAGGCGGCCATCGCCGCGGCCAGGTCGTCGTCGTTGCCCCCGTCGCGCAGGATCGACCGCAGGTCGGTTTCCTCGAGCGAGAACAGGCACGATCGCAGCGCGCCCTCGGCCGTGAGCCGCACCCGGTCGCAGCTCGGGCAGAACGGGGCGGTGACGCTCGGGATGACGCCCACCCGGCCCCGGCCGTCGGCGTAGGCCCACGTCTCGGCCGGGTCGCTCCCCCGGGTGAGCAGGTCGAGGGGGTGCACGGCGGCGATCGTCTCGACGATCCGCTCGCCGGCCACGACCTTGGCCGGCTGCCAGGTGTGACCGGCGTCGAGGGGCATCCACTCGATGAACCGCACCTCCACCCCGAGCCGCCGCCCGAGATCGGCGAAGTCGAGGATCTCGTCGTCGTTGACGCCCTCCATGCAGACGACGTTGAGCTTCACGGGGTCGAAGCCCGCCTCGAGGGCGGCGTCGATGCCGTCGAGCACCCGTGCGAGCTCGTCCCGCCGGGTGAGCTCGAGGAACCGGTCGGCCCGCAGGGAGTCGAGCGAGATGTTGACCCGGCGCAAGCCGGCGGCCCGGAGGTCGGCAGCGAGGGAGCGGAGGGTGGCGCCGTTCGTGGTCATCGACAGGTCGACGTCGAGCCGGGCCAGCTGGGCCACCAGGACCGGGAGCCGGTGCCGGACGGTGGGCTCGCCACCAGTGAGGCGGATGGAGTCGATGCCGTAGCGCTCGACGGCCACCGTGGCGACGCGGGTGATCTCCTCGAAGGTGAGCACCTCGTCCTTCGGCAGCCACGTCATCCCCTCCTCGGGCATGCAGTAGGTGCAGCGGAAGTTGCAGCGATCGGTGACCGAGATCCGCAGGTCGCGGTGCACGCGACCGAAGGAGTCGACCAGGGGCGTCACGGTCGTGAGGCTACGAGCCCGCGGCCCCCGGCGCTCACGTCCAGGACAGCAGGAGCGCCCACACCCGGCCGCCGGGCTCGACGCCGTTGCCGTCGGGCACCACCGCCAGGGCGTTGGCGGCGGCCATGGCGGTGAGCTGGTGCGAGCCCTGCCCGCCGGCCGAGCGCACCGTCCAGGTGCCGTCGTCGGCCATCGTGGCGATCACCCGGTCGAAGTGGGTCTTGCCGTCCGGCGACCGGCGGAAGCCGTCGGGCGCGACGGCGACCACCGACGGCCGGTCGAGGCCGGGCTGGCCGGCCATCTTCCGCAGGAGCGGGCGGGCGAACAGCTCGAAGGAGACCATCGACGAGACCGGGTTGCCGGGGAGCCCGATCACCGGGATGCCGTCGACGACGCCGGCGGCCAGCGGCTTGGCCGGCTTGATGGCGATCTGGAGCCAGCGCATCTCGCCGATGCCGTCGAGGACGACCTTGACGAAGTCGAGGTCGCCCATCGAGACGCCGCCGCTGGTGAGCACCAGGTCGCAGCGGGCCACGCCGTCGCGGAGGGCGGCAGTGACCGCCTCCTCCTCGTCGGCGGCGATGCCGAGGTCGACGGCGTCGAAGCCGGACCGGCGCAGCAGGCCGAGCAGCGCCGGCCGGTTGGCCTCACGGATCTGGCCGGGCTGCAGGGCCCCGCCTCCCTCGACCAGCTCGTCGCCGGTGGACAGCACGCCCACCCGGGGGCGGGGATGGGCGAGCACCCGGTCGACCCCGACGCTGGCCAGCACGCCGAGGTGGCCGGGCGTGAGCTCGATGCCGGTGGCCACCACGAGATCGCCGGACCGGACGTCGTCACCGACCGGGCGCACGCCCGATCCCACGTCGACCGACCGGCCGATACGCACCGTCTCGCCGCCGACCGAGGTGGTCACGATCACGGTGTCCTCGACCATCACCACCGCGTCGGCGCCGGGGGGGATCGGCGCCCCGGTCATGATCCGGATGGCCTCCCCGGGGCCCACGGCCCGGCTCGGGGCCACGCCGGCCGGCAGCATGCCCACCACGGCGAGCTCGACGGGCGTAGCCGTGGTGTCGGCGGCGCGGGCGGTGTCGGCGGCGCGGACGGCGTAGCCGTCGACGGCGGTGTTGGCGAAGGGGGGCACCGCCTCGGGCGAGCGGACCTCGGCCGCCGTGACCAGGCCGAGCGCGTCGGCGAGGGGCACCTCGACCGGCGCCAGCCTGCCGGCCAGGCCGAGGACGTGGGCGCGGGCCTCTTCGAGCGACACCATCGGCGTCAGTCTGGCCGCTCCGGCGGGCTCCGCTACGAGCCCAGGCCCCGCTGCCGCATGAAGTCGGCGAGGAAGGCGAGGAAGGCGGGCCCGAGGTCGGGCCGGTCGGCGGCCAGGGTCACCGCCGCCTGGAGGAAGTCGAGGGGCGTGCCCACGTCGTGGCGGCCGTGCTCGAAGACGGCGGCGAAGACGGGCTCCCGCTCGATGAGGAGGGCCATGCCGTCGGTGAGCTGGATCTCGCCCCCCCGGCCCGGCGCCACCTTCTCGAGGCAGTCGAACACCGCCGGGCTGAACACGTAGCGGCCGGTGGCGATGAAGTTCGACGGGGCGTCCTCGACCGAGGGCTTCTCGACCACGCCGAGCAGGGGCAGCAGGTCGGCCTCGACCGCGTGCGCCCCGACCGCGGCGACGCCGTAGGAGGACACCTCCTCCCGGGGCACCTCCCTGAAGGCGACGACGGAGCCGCCGTGGTCGTCGTAGGCCGTGATCATGCGCTTGAGCAGGGTTGCGTCGTCGACCATGAGCTCGTCGGGCAGGAGGACGGCGAAGGGCTCGTCACCCACGAAGGCCCGGCCCATCAGCACGGCGTGGCCGAGGCCGAGCGCCCGGCCCTGGCGCAGGTAGTGGAGGCTGGCCAGGTCGGAGCTCGACCGGACGTGGGCCAGCGCCTCGAGCTTGCCGGTGGCCTCCAGCTCGCGCTCGAGCTCGGGGGCCCGGTCGAAGTGGTCGACCACGGACTGCGTGCCCCGGCCGGTGATCACGAGGATCTCGGTGATCCCGGCTGCCACCGCCTCCTCCACCACGTACTGGATGGCGGGCTTGTCGACGAGGGCCAGCATGGCCTTGGGCTGGGCCTTCGTGGCCGGGAGGAAGCGGGTGGCGTTCCCCGCGGAGGGGATCACCGCCTTGCGGACGGTCGAGGTCATCGGTGGTCGGCTCCGGGCATCGGGGGACGGTCTGGTGTCGGTATCGGCGCGCCGGTCCGCCCGGGCGAGGGGGAATCTCGCCCGATCCGGCGCTCGTCGCCCCGAACCAGGCGCCCGATGTTCCCGGTGTGGCGGGCCAGCACGGCGGCGGCCATGGCCCCGGCCAGGGCCAGCTCGGTCGCCGGCGACCCGCCGATCAGGAGCCCGGCCAGCACGGCCGCGGTGGCCAGCAGCGACGCCAGCGAGGCGATGGACGTGAGCCCGACCACGGCGAGCCACACGACGGCGCCGGCGACGGCCGTCAGCGGGAACAGCACCGCGGTGGCACCGGCCGCGGTGGCGACGCCCTTGCCGCCCCGCCGGCGGGCGACGACCGGCGCGATGTGGCCCACCACGGCGGCCAGGCCGGCGGCCAGGCCGAGCAGCCGGCCGCCTGTCGCCAGGCCGAGCCCGGCCGCGGCCGCGCCCTTGGCGACGTCGCCGGCCGCCACCACCACCCCGGCCCGGCGACCGGCCGTCCGGTAGACGTTCGACGCCCCGGGGTTGCCCGACCCGGCGGTGGTCGGGTCGACCCCGACCCGGCTGGCGACGACGCCGGCGACCGGGAGGCACCCGAGGAGGTAGCTCCCGAAGAGGACGCCGGCGACAACCCCCACGTCGAGGATCACCCGGGCATCGTAGGGCCGGCCCCGGCGTCCCCCTCCCCCGGCGAGCCCGACCGGGCCGACCGGCCCGGCCGGATCCCGGGTCGGGGGACCGCCTCGGTACACTTGGCACTCGTTGCCCGCGAGTGCCAGCTCGACGGCGCCCGCACCTCCCCTCTCCCCCGCGTCTGCCCGCGAGCCAGGAGCGCCGAATGCCCACCTACGAGTACCGCTGCAAGAGCTGCGGGGAGCATCTCGAGGTCCAGCAGGCCTTCACCGACGACGCCCTCACCGAGTGCCCCCGCTGCGAGGGGCCACTGCGCAAGCTGTTCGGCAACGTCGGCATCACGTTCAAGGGCAGCGGCTTCTACAAGACCGACAGCCGCTCGGGCTCGTCCTCTTCGTCGACGGGCTCGAAGGAATCGGTGTCGAGCGAGCCGGCTGGGGGCGGCAGCTCACCGTCGTCCGAGAGCTCCGGGTCCGGATCGGGCACGACGTCGTCGGGGTCATCGGGCTCGTCCGACAAGGCACCCTCCTCCACCCCCACCTAGCGCTTCCCGCCCGCGGTTCGAGGTGACAGATGGGCCTTGTGGGTGAGGGTCATGCTGCTCGCTTGGTGCGGTGGTTGTCGAGGACCTCGCGTGGTGTGCGGCCACGCATGAAGTCGCCGTGGTTCCGA
>JBFWQW010000153.1:0-4772 GCA_050249235.1 Acidimicrobiia bacterium
CCCGCCAGGTGGCCAAGACGTCGAAGGTGAACGACGTGAAGGTATGGGACGACCTCCATGTTCGGCGCTTCCTCGCCTCGGTGGCCGATCACCGGTGGGGCGGTCCGATTCGGCTCGAGGTTCTCTTCGGGCTCCGCCGCAGCGAGCTGCTCGCGTTGAGGTGGTCTGACGTGGAGCTCGAGGCTCAGCGGGTCACGATCGACGAGGCCCTGATCGCGGTCGCGGGACGATCGGTGTGGACCGATGGGAAGAACGAGCGGTCGCGGAGAACGATCCCGATCGATGAGGCCACGACGGCCGCGCTTGCTGCGCACCGCCGGCTCCAAGCGAAGGAACGGCTGTTGGCCGGAACCGACTGGGAGGACCACGACCTGGTGGTTGCGACACGCACTGGCCGAGCGGTGGGGCCGAGGAACTTCAGTACGAGTCTCGATCGGCTGATGAACGGGGCAGGCGTGCCTCGCCTTCCCTCACACGGCCTGCGCCACACCGCGGCGACTCTCATGGTCGGTCGAGCCGCAGACGTCGGCGAACTGCGAGCAATAGCCGACGTGCTCGGCCACAGCCCCGACATGCTGATGCGGGTGTATGCCCATGCACTGCCGGAGTCGCTCGCGACGGTCGCTCGCCGTGTTGGCCAACAAGCGTTCTGATCAGTATGGCCGCGGCCCGGCCCGGCCAACAGTCCTAGGGGCGCCGGAGCGCATCGCGTCAGGCGCCTTTGGCACCGCCGCGGAGCATCTCCTCGATCACAGAAGCCGGGACCACGACGCGCCGGCCGAGCCGGATGGCGGGGATCTCGCCTCGCCGGACGAGGTCGTAGGCGAGCCCGCGCGAGATCCCGAGGAGCTGGCCGGCGCGCTCGACCGTGATCGTGAGCGGTGATTGCTCGGTTGGGGTCGTGTCCATGCTTCATGTCCCACGACTTGCCGTTCACCGCGTAACACACGAGCCGGTGTGTGAGCGCCTGTGCCGTGGCGCGTTCCGGGACGCCACGGGCAGCAACATGCCTCGCTCTTGGGAGGCCCGAACGTGGGCCACCGACACTCTCCTTGCGAACTCCGCTGGGGCCCGTGATCGGCTGAGGGCAATTTGCTGGACGTCGACCCGACTGCGTTAGTAATATCGCATCCTGCCTCGGAGCAAGTGCGCATCAACGGCTCCCCCTCGACCATGCCGTGAGGCGTTGGGAGGCAGCTGCGGTGGTCACGCTTGACGAATGGCAAGTCACGCTTCTCGTGGGGTCGGGCGTCTCGGATGAGATCTCCCGTCAGTTGTCAGCGGGCTTCGAGCTCGAGTTGCTGCGCGTTGTACCCGAGATCGAGGAACGGCTCCGCGCGCTCCTCCCCGGAGTGGCGATCGAGATCGCAACCGAACACTGAATTCGAACTCCAAAACGGCACGAGAGCTCTCAGATTCGGCCCGTGTCGCGCGCCCACGCGGCGACTTCACGCCATGACCAGATCCAGACGCCGCTGACCCGAGCCAACGGCTGAGGGAAGGCGCTGTGGCGTCGCCTCCAGTCGTGGACGACCTGGGGCCGTTGGACGCCGAGCCGTGCGGCGATCTCCTGCGTGCCGACGAGATCGTCGATGTCGACTCGGACGCCCACGATCCCGCGACGCTAGACACGCCTGTATCGCGGCGGCGACTACTCGCCGATGGCTCGCCAGTGCCGTGGCCGACCCTGCGGGTCGGGTGCCGTGACCAGCCTGCGGCGGGGTGCCGTGTGGTCCGCCGCCCGGCCGGCGTCAAGCCCCTCGCTGCGCTCGGGGCCAAACCCTTCGGGTTGACCCCGGCCGGGTGATCGGCGGACCGGATGCCCCGTAGGGGCGAGGCCCGGCCAGCCGGTCGGGCCATCGTCCCGGTGGGGTCGGTCGGCTTGGGGAAGACGGCCGACCCCGCCGTTCACCTGAACGGAGCCCGACCATGTCGACGACACCCACCACTTCCACTCCGTCCGAGCCCACCAGCACCGCCGACGAGCTGACACCTCGCACGCTCGCGGTGGTCGCCTACCCCGACCCGGTCGTCGAGTCGGCGCCGGGTGCGATCCCGACCGCGAGTGACGACGCGCTGATCTGGTGGACACCCTCGGTCGGCCCGACCGCCATGTTGATGGCCCACCGGTTCGCCACCTACGCCGCTGACGGTCCGTCGTCGTGGTCCCTCGATGATCTGGCCCAGACGTTCGGTGCCGGACAGTCGACCTCGCGGATGACGCACACGTTGGACCGGCTGGAGCGGTTCGGGATCATTGTCCGCCGTGGCGACATCGTTGGCGTCCGGCTGTGGCTTCCGCCGCTCACGGCTCGCCAGCAGGCTCGCCTGCCCGAGTACCTGGCCTACGTCTACCCGCACTGATGGACCCCGCGTGGATGCGGGTTGCGGCGTGCCGGGGGATGCCCCCGGCACGCTTCTTCCCGCCGCTGGGAGCGCCGGCCGACGACGCCCTGGCGGTCTGCGCGCGCTGCCCCGTCCGCGACGACTGCGACCGCCACGCCATCGAGACAGGGGAGCAGCACGGGATCTGGGGCGGCCGGCTCGAGACCGAACGCGCCCGCTCCCGGCCCGACACGTCGATCGGCGGCGCCGTCCGTCGTTCGGGCCCACCGCCGGGCATTGACGACGTCGAGCTGGTCGAGCTCGTCCGCTCGCTCGACCCTGACACGCCGGCCGCTCCGCAGCTGCTCGCCCGGCTCCGGGTGAGCGTCCCCACCGCGTACAAGTACCTGCACCGGGCGTCGCGGCTCGGTGCCGTGGAGCGTCGGGGCCGCCACCTCTACCCGCGGACCGATCGGGGTGGCTGTCGGCCGGGAGTGTGACCGGGAGCAACCCCGGGACCTCGGTATGGCAGGCGCTCGCTCGCCGGCGGCAGGTGCCGGTGCCGTGGCCGCCCTGCGGGCGGGTGCCGTAGCCCGACCCTGCGGGTCGGGGTGCCGTGATGGGCCGCCGCCCGGGCGCTGTCAAGCCCCTCGCTGCGCTCGGGGCCGGGCCTCCCTGCGGTCGGTTGACAGCGCCCGCTGCTGCGGCGGCCCGAGAACGCCCCGTAGGGGCGAAGCCCCACCGACCGCACGGAGGAACCCGACCATGAAGGCCAACGACCTGTTCGACACGATCACCGACCAACTCGTCGCGGACATCGAGGCCGGCGCCGGCACTTGGCGCATGCCCTGGCACTCCCTCGCTGACGCCGGTACCCCGACCAGCGTCGACGGACGCCCCTACCGAGGCATGAACGCCCTGTGGCTGCCGATGGTGTCGGCTGCCAACGGCTGGGCTTCCGGCGTGTGGGCCACCTTCCGCGGGTGGCAACGCCAAGGCGCCCAGGTCCGCCGCGGCGAGCGGGGCACCCACGTCATCCTGTGGAAGCCCACCAACCAGACCGACACCCCCAGCGACAACGACGCCACCGACGAGGCCGGCCAGCCCCGCCGCCAGCTCCTGGCCCGGGCCTACTGCGTGTTCGCCGCCGAGCAGGCCGATGGCGCCGAGCCCATCCTCGAGCGCCGCGCCAACGAGTTCGCCCAGCGGGACACACCCGAGCGGATCGACGCCGCCGACGCGTTCTTCGCGGCCGTCGGCGCCCGCATGGTCACCGGCGGGAACCGGTCCTGCTACGAACCGGGCACCGACACCATCCGGCTTCCCGATCTCGCCCAGTTCGACCACGCCGCCGCCTACTACGCGACCAGCGCCCACGAGCACGTCCACTGGACCGGTCACCCCGACCGCCTCGCCCGCGACCTGACCGGCCGGTTTGGCTCCGACGCCTACGCCGCCGAGGAGCTTGTCGCCGAGCTCGGCGCCGCCATGTGGTGTGCGCAGGCCGACATCAGCGCCACCACCCGAGCCGACCACGCCGCCTACCTCGCCGGCTGGCTCCGGGTTCTTCGCACCGACGCCCGAGCCCTGGTCACCGTCGCCGCCCGGGCCCAGGCCGCGGTCGATCACCTCACCACCCTCGCCGGCCTGCCCACCGAGGTCGACGCCCGCGAGGAAGCGAGCGGGGCCGCCTGACCTTCAGCCGCCAGGCCCGGGCCGGATTTGCCCAGGCCCGGCTGGCGCCGGTTGCCGTAGCCGACCCTGCGGGTCGGGTGCCGTTGGCGGCACCGACCGGCGAACCGTAGAAACCGGTCGCCGTACCGTCGCGCCCGAACCACGCATGGAGGGCACGACGATGCGCCGACGCCACGAACCCGTCACTGACCGAGACCCACGACCGCTGGTCGACGAGCGTGGGCCAACTGCGGGCTACGACTGGACCCGGTTCGGTCGGCACCGCCTCCGCACGCCCGTCGCCGTGGCAATCGACCACCCCCTCGACCCGGCGGGCTGGGCCGCCACTGTCTGGGCCGATCCCACCCAGCCCGGCGGCTGGGCGTGGCTGTGCTGGGAGCATGCCCCGACCGCGGGCGGCTGGTCACTGCCGACCCGCCTCGCCCTCGGCGACGTCGTCGAGTTCGGCACCCACGCCCGGCCCCAGGCCCGCTGGTACGGGATCGTTGACGCCTACGAGCCCGGCGGCTGGCTCACGGTCCAAGGGCCCTACCCCGACCCCGACGCCGCGGCCCGGGACGCGGCCCGCCTGCTGGCAGCCGAGCGCTTCCTGCCAGCGCTGCGCGCCGACCCGCATCCGGGCACAGCGACTCCGTGCCAACGCCGCCGGCAGCACCACCGCCGGCAGTAGCGACAAGCAGCCAGCCCGACGGGCGGCGCCCTGTTTCCGGGACCAACCGGATCGCGCACACAGACAATCACCAACGGTGTGC
>JBFWQW010000154.1:0-4588 GCA_050249235.1 Acidimicrobiia bacterium
TCGACCACACCGTGCCCTGGGCCACCAGCCGCATCACCCTCCTGCAGCTCCTCGAACCCCGCTGCCGGCACCACCACCGCGCCAAGACCGGCCACGACCTCGCCACCATCGCCGCCCACCGCCACCGAACCGGCGGAGGACCAGCACCATGACCGGGTCGCCCGCCCGGGCGCGGCGCAGCCCGGGGGGTCGAGTTCCCGGGCCGACGTGGTGGGCAGGAGCGGGGTCGATGCCGGCCTCAGGGGCTGCCGTCGACCGCTGTCGTAAGGGCGCGGAGGTAGCGGCGGGCCATGACCGCCTGGACGGCGTGGGCCACCGGGGAGCCCAGGCGGGCCAGCGGGTGGTGGGGTCGGGAGAAGGCCATGACCTCGAAGCGGACCCGGTTGCCGGCCCGCACGACGTGGAACGACTCCTCGCCCTGCACGGGGTGGCCCTCGAGCGTGCCGTAGGCGAAGCCCCGGCGGTCCGGCTCGTCGGTCACGTAGACGACGCGGCAGGGCGCGACCATCGTCACGAGGGGGAGCGAGAGCGCGACGACGATGGTCTGCTCGGCGACGGCGAGGGCATCGGCCGGGAAGATGCGGGCGCCCGACCCGCGCTGGGCCTCCCAGCGCAGGAGGCCGGCGACGGCTCGGTCGAAGACGCCGACGGCGCCGAGGTCGACGGCGCGGCGGTCGAGGCGGTATCCCTGGGGTGGTCCGGCCCGGGTGCCGCCCACCTCGGCGTAGGTGAAGGGGAGGTCGCGGGCCGCCACGGCCATCGCCTGCAGTCGTTGGTCACTGGGTCGTCCGGGGACGATCGGCACCGGACGACGGTAGAGGCCGCGGCGTCGGCATCGGTGCACCCCCGGCACCGAGACGGCCGGATCGGCATCGGTGTCGGCCGCGACCTCGCGTGGCCGACACCTTCAAGGACCCTGCGCCGCGAGCGCCCGTCCCCGAACCTCCGGGAGATGCCGGGCCATCGGGCCGGCCGCCGCCCCCCCGATCGTCTCGATCGGGGATCAGACCAGGGCCCCGCCCCACCGGTCGAGGTCGAGGAAGGGGTTGCGGTGCTGGAAGGTGGCGACGACCTCCGGGAGGTTCGACCGGCGGGCCCGGCGCAGTGGGGGCACCGGCTCGTCGGCCCACGGTGCCCACCGGCCGAGAGTGACCCACACGTGGTGGGTGTCGAGGTACTCGCGGGTCTCGACGATCCTGCCGTCGCGGAGCTCGTGGACGAGACAGTGCCAGTTGTCGTAGACGGTGCCGTCGTCGAGCTCGGCAATGGTCTCCATCTCCTCGAAGACCCGGTCGCCCTCTGCCACCATCGGCCCGAACCGGACGGTGATGGGCGAGGCGAGGTGCTCGACCAGGGGCGCGTAGAGCTCCTCCAGCGGCAGGTGGTCCCAGCCGAAGGGCCGCTCGCCGGCGAGGAAGTGCCGGAAGTCGGGGGCGTAGTGGGCGTCGACCCCGGCGGCGTCGCCGGCCGCCTGCGCCCCGCGCAGCGACCGGAGGAAGGCCCGGTTGGCCTCCGGGCCGGTGCCGTCGGCCCGGCGGCCGTCGGCGGCGGGGACGGGATCGCGCAGCAGCGTCGGGTCGAGGGTGAACTCGGCGGTGATCTCGAGTCCTTCCAGGTTCGACTGGCGGCGCTCGGTGAGGGGCTCGAGCGGCGGCCAGACCGGGTCCCGCCCGAGGAGGGTCCACACGTGGTGGCTGTCCTCGTACTCCCGCACCTCCACCACCCGACCGCCGTCGAGCCGCTGGATCCAGCAGTACTGGTTGTTGTAGAGCGTGCCGTCACCGCCGTGGATGCACGTCTCCCACTCCTCGACCACGCAGTCGCCCTCGGCGATCATGGGCCCGAGACCGTGGAAGGTCGGCGAGACCGTCTGGGAGTGCCACGGCTTCAGCCACCCCACGCCCTCGGCGGCGTGGAGCGGCATCGAGCCGGCCAGGAAGTGGCGCTCGGCGCCGGCCATGTGGGCGCGATGGTCCTCGCCGCCGAGGCAGAGCCGCTGGGTGGCCTCGTGCCGTTCCCGCACGATCCGCTTGTTCGCCTCGATGTCGGCCATGGTCAGCCCGCGAACGCGGCGTGGCCCTCGAGGAGCGCGGCGACGCGGGCGTCGTCGTAGCCGAGCTCGTGCAGGATCTCGACCGTGTGCTGGCCCCGGATCGGTGGCGCGCCCTGGACGGTCGACGGGGTCGCCGACAGGGAGAAGAACGACCCGGGCTGCTCGATGGTGCCCATCACGGCGTGCGGGTAGCGGGCCGACCAGCCGTTGGCCACGACGTCCGGATCGTCGAAGAAGGCGTCGCCCTGCCCCTTGCCCTCCTTGACGACCTCGCACGGCGCACTCGCAGCGTCGAGCGCCTCGAACCAGGCCGCCGCCGTGCGCTGCCGGAACTGCGACTGCAGCAGGTCCGTCAGGGCGTCGGCGTTGGCCTCACGGTCGCCGGCGGTCGCGAAGCGCGGATCGCCGGCCAGGTCCGGCCGGCCAAGCCCCCGGCACAGCGCCTGCCACTCGGCGTCGTCCGAGGCCACGACGAAGAGCCAGCCGGCCTGCGTGTCGTACATGCGGTAGAGGGGGCCGAGGCCGCTCTCATCCCGGTTGGCATGGGGGCGGGTGGGCACGCCTTCGGGGGCGACGACGGCGTCCGACGAGAAGAACATGCCGCTGTTGAGGATGCAGGTGTCGACCGCCTGACCCTCGCCCGTGCGGTCACGGTGGTACAGCGCCTGGAGGACGGCGATGGCCGACAGGTAGCCGTTGCCGTGGTCGCACTGCCCGAACCGGTACCACTTCGGCGAGTCGCCCCCGGCGGGCATGGCGCCCTGCTCCCACTCGAGGCCGCACACCCCCTCGGCCAGCTGGTCGGACCCGGGCCAGCCGGCCTGCGGGCCGGTCTCGCCGTAGGCGGTGGTGTGGCAGTAGACGATGTCGGCCTTGATGGCCTTGACCGTCTCGTAGTCGAGGCCGAAGGCCCGGAGCGCACCGCGGCCCCGGTTCGAGTGGACGACGTCGGCCGAGGCCACCAGCTCGTGGGCCACGGCCCGACCCTCCGGGGTGGTCATGTCGAGGCTGATGCAGCGCTTGCCCCGGTGGCAGCCGAGCCACACGTTGTCGAGCCCCCGGCTGGCGGGGGCGTCCTTGGCGTAGGGCTCGAGGATGATGACCTCGGCGCCGAGGTCGCCGAGCAGCATCGTGCCCCACGGGCCGGCGAAGGGGAACCCGACGTCGAGCACCCGGATCCCCTCGAGAGGGTGACGCAGCGCCCGCCCGGTGGCCGGGCTGGCGGGCACGGGCGGGGCCGCGGCCGCGGGCAGCGAGGCCAGAACCTCCTGCGTGTGCTCGCCCACGGCCGGCGGCGGCCCCTGGATGCGGGCCTCGTTGGCGGCGAGGTGCCACCCGAAGCCGAACTGTCGCACGGTGCCGATGCCGGGCAGGTCGACGTCGACGGCCGCCCGATTGTGGAGGATCTGGGGATCCTCGAAGGCGAGGTCGACCGACTGCGTCTTGAAGCCGGTCAGGCGGTTCTCCTGGATGGGCTTCAGCCAGAAGTCACGGGGGTGCCTGGCGTAGAGCTCCCGGAGGTCGGCGTAGTAGGCGGCCCGCTCCTCGTGGGAGCGGACCGCCCGATCCGGCCGGTACTTCTCCTGGTCCTCGCCGGCCAGGTCGACCGTGAACCGATGGTCCATGGCCTTGATCCAGAGGCCGTCCGCGCACTCGAAGCTGGGGGTCGCGGGCAGGTCCTTGAAGTCGAAGCGGCCGTGACCGCCGGCGAAGACGTCGGGCGCCAGGTGCTCGGCCCGGAACCAGAGCATGGTCGTCCAGGCGAAGGCGCCCTGCGCCAGCGACGTCTCCACCCATTGGCCCTCGCCGGTGACCTCGCGGGCGTGGAGGGCGGCGTGCAGCGCGACCGTGGCGTGCAGCGTGGCCCCGTAGCTCGGGAGCTTGACGTAGAGGTGGACCGGCCCGGGCCGGCTGCCGTGCTGCTCGTCCTGGATGCCGGTGCGGGCCTGGACCAGCCCGTCGTAGGCGGGGCGCTGCGAGCTCACCGAGTGGCGGCCGTAGCCGGTGATCGAGCACCGGATGAGCCGGGGGTTGTCCCCGTGGAGCTCGTCCCATCCGAGCCCGAGCGCCTCCAGGGTCCCCGGCGTGAACGTCTCGACCAGCACGTCCGCCGTGCGCAGCAGCCGCCGGAGCGAGTCCCGGCCGTCGTCGGACCCGAGGTCGACGACGACGCTGCGCTTGCCCCGGTTCCACACCAGGTAGCCGGGGTTCGACCGGAAGCGGTCACCGCCCGGGGGCTCGACCTTCACCACGTCGGCGCCGTGGTCGCTCAACAGCATCGTGGTCAGCGGGCCGGCCATGCCGCCCGACAGGTCGACGACCCGCAATCCCTCCAGCACTGGTGCCACGCCTGCCCCCCGGCTCGTCCCCGTCCCGCCGGCGGCCGGCGGCCGGCGGCGGCGAATCGGGCCCCAGCTTCGCGCCCGGCCGCGGCCGCTGCCCTGTCCAACCGGCTCGTTCTCGTCGACGGAGGCGGGACAACCCCGGCTCGATCGACGGGGTACGAGGGCTAGCGTGGCCCGCGCACCTCCTCGG
>JBFWQW010000155.1:0-4537 GCA_050249235.1 Acidimicrobiia bacterium
GATCCCGCTCGGCGGGGCGGCCTACGTCGTGTGGCGTCGCACGGTTCGGCGCAGCGGCGCTCGCCCCGGCGGTTGTGTCGGAACGGCCGTCGCGTCGACCGGCGGGATCGGCAGCTCGACGGGTGCGCCGTCGAGCGCGACGGGCGCGCCGTAGTGGGTGATGTGGATAGGCGGTCCCTGCAGTAGCTCGTAGGTGGCGGCCGTGGGCGTGACCCGGACGCCGATCCGGCGGGACCGGTAGGAGATGCGGAACGTCAGCCGCTCGATGTCCTCGGGCAGCCGGGGCGCGAACCGGAGCGATGGCGAGGCGCGCATGCCGCCAAGCCCGGCGACGACGGCGATCCACGCCCCCGCCAGCGAGGCCATGTGCAGCCCGTCGCGGGTGTTGCGTTCGAGGTCGCCGAGGTCCATGAGGGCCGCTTCGGCGAGGTAGTCGTAGGCCAATTCGACGTGGCCGACCTCGGCGGCGATGACCGCCTGCGTGCAAGCCGACAGCGACGAGTCGCGCACGGTGATCGCCTCGTAGTACGCGAAGTTGCGGGCCTTCTGCTCGGGCGTGAACGCGTCGCCACGCAGATGCATGGCCAGTACCAGGTCGGCCTGCTTGACGACCTGCTTGCGGTACAGGTCGAAGTACGGGACATGTAACAACAAGGGGTACTGCTCCGGCGGTGTCGACTCGAAGTCCCAGAGGTCATGCGACGTGAAGCCCTCGCTCTGGGGGTGGACGCCCAGGCGCTCGTCGTAGGGGATCGTCATGGCCTCTGCCGCAGCGCGCCACGACGCCGCCTCCTCGGCAGCGACGCCCAGCTCGGCCGCGGCGTCGGGGTGGCGGGCGACAACGTCGGCCGCGGCGCGGAGGTTCTGGGCGGCCATCAGGTTCGTGTACACGTTGTTGTCAGCGATGGCGCTGTACTCGTCGGGGCCGGTGACTCCGTCGATGCGGAACGCGCCGGCCGCGTCGTGGTGGCCGAGGCTGCGCCACAGCCGGGCGCTCTCGACGAGCACCTCCAACGCGACGTCACGTTCGAACTCGGTGTCTTCGGTGGCGTCGAGGTAGCGGATCACGGCGTCGGCCACATCCGCGTTGACGTGGAACGCGGCGGTACCGGCTGGCCAGTAGCCGGAGCACTCCTCGCCGTTGATTGTCCGCCACGGCAATGCCGCGCCGTCGAGACCGAGTTGGTGGGCGCGCGCTCGGGCCGCGGGCAGTGTTGCCTGGCGCCAGCGGAGGGCGTCGGCCGCGGCGCGGGGCATCGTGTAGGTGAGCGTGGGGATCACGAAGGTCTCGGTGTCCCAGAAGGCGTGGCCGTCGTAGCCCGGTCCGGTGAGTCCCTTGGCCGCGATCGGCCGGCCCTCGGCGCGGGCGGAGGCTTGCATCACGTGGAAGAGCGCGAAACGCACAGCCTGCTGAACTTCGGCGTCGCCGTCCACCTCGACATCTGCGTCGGCCCAGAACGCGTCGAGGAAGGCACGCTGCTCGGCGACGAGCCCGTCCCACCCGGTCAGCCGGGCACCGGCGATGGCCGCCATCACCTGGTCGTGGACCGCCGGTCGCGACCGCTCAGCCGACCAGCCGTAGGCAAGGAACTTCACGAGCCGGAGGCTCTGACCAGGCGCCAGTCGGGCCGCAACGGTGACTCTGCTCACGTCCGGCGAGCACATGGTCTCGATGTCGGTTCGTCCGGGCGCCTCGATGATGTGGTCCATGGCGGCGGCGACGAGTAGGCCGCTGCGGCGGGTGCGATGGACCATCACCGCACCGGCGCCATGGGCGACGTGCTCTTCGATCGCCAGTGGCGCCTCGAGCACCGCTGCCACCCGCGGATCCATGTCCGCTGCCGGAAGCGACTCGTTGGCGACCAGCTCGGACTGGACAACCAGACGGACCTCATGGTCCAGCGGGGTCACCTCATAGCAAATGGCGGCGACGGCCCGCTGGGTGAGCGACACCAGCCGGGTCGACGACACCCGGACCGGGCAGCCTGCCGGGGACGTCCACGCCGCGTCACGGGCGAGGCTGCCGGCATGCAGATCAAGGACGCGCTCGTGGTGGTCGAGCCGGCCGTATCGGACGTCGAACGGCTCGTCATCGACGAGCAGTCGGATGAGCTTGCCGTTGGTGACGTTGATCACCGTCTGGCCCGACTCGGGGTATCCGTAGCCGGCCTCCGCGTAGGGCAGGGGACGCTGCTCGTACACCGAGTTCAGGTACGTGCCCGGCAACCCGTGGGGCTCGCCCTCGTCGAGGTTGCCGCGCAAGCCGATGTGGCCGTTCGACAGCGCGAACACCGACTCGCTGTGGGCCAGGTGCTCCAGCTGCAGGCGCGACTCCCGGATTCGCCACCGCTCGACGTCGTACACCGCGTCGCCCGTCACCGGTCCTCCAGTAGCTCGGCCAGATCGCCCACCACCACGTCCGCCCCCCGGGCGCGCAGCTCGTCGGCCTGCCCGACCCGGTCGACCCCCACGACGAGGCCGAACCCGCCCGCTCGGCCCGCGGCAACCCCGGCGACGGCGTCCTCGAAGACGGCCGCCTCCGACGGTGTGACCCGCAGAGCGGCAGCGCCAGCCAGGAACGTGTCAGGCGCCGGCTTGCCGCGCAAGCCCCGTTCGCGGGCCACGACGCCGTCGATGCGGACGTCGAAGAGCTCGGCGATCCCGCCCGCGGCGAGCACCTCGGCGGTGTTCACGCTGGACGACACGACCGCGGTCCGCAGCCCGGCGGCGCGGACCGCCCGCACGTAGCGAACCGATCCGTCGAACACCTCGACGCCGCCCATCGCCAGGAGGCGCAGCACCAGCTCGTTCTTCTGGTTGCCGAGGCCGTGAACAGTCGCAGTTCCCGGTCGGTCGTCCGGTTCGCCCTCTGGGAGCGTGATCCCACGCGCGGCGAGGAACGAGCGGGTGCCCTCCAAGCGGGGCATGCCATCCACGTAGCGGCCGTAGTCACTACCCACGTCGAACGGCACGAACGGCTCGACCGGCCGCTCGGCTCGGTCCCGGAGGAAGGCGTCGAACGTGTCCTTCCAAGCGCGGGCGTGCACGATGGCCGTCTTGGTCATCACCCCGTCGAGGTCGAAGAGGCAGGCGCGGATCGACGTAGGGAGGCCGAACACCTCAGCTCACCCGCTCCTGGTGGGCTCGTTGGGTCACTGCCGCGACCCGATCGGCGACGGTGACGGTCGCGAGCAGGCGACCCTGAGGCCGGTCACGTCGCCGCTGCCTGTGGTGAGCGGACGACCGCCCACAGCGACGCCAGGACGAGCATCATTCCTGCTGCGGTCCAGCCGCCGGGGCGCTCGCCGGTCAGGAGCAGACCGAAGGCGATGCCGAATACCGGTGTCAGGAACGTCCACGCCGCGAGGTGGCCGAGCGGGCAGCGCATGGTCTCGGTGAACCACGCCCAGAATGCCAGCGCGGTGCCGATCAGCGCGAGGAAGGCGAGCGACAGCGCGAAGCGGGGCGTCCAGTCGATCCGGGGGAGGCCCTCGACCGCGCCGGCCACCGCGGCGAGCACGGCGCCGCCGATCAGGAAGTGCCAGCCGGCGGCCTGGACGAGGTCGATGCCGGCGAGGCGCCGCGACAGCAGCGTCCCGGACGTGATCGCGGTGGCGGCCAAGATCGACAGCCAGGCGCCCGATCCGCCACCGCCGGGTACGGCCACGACGAGCAGGCCGGCGAACCCGACGACCATCCCGACCGAGGTGCGCGCCGACACCGTCTCTCCGTACAGCCACCAGGCGGGGAAGAGGATGAGCAGCGGCTGGGCGTTGGCCAAGACCGCGGCGGTGCCGGTGGCCAAGCCGTCGACTCCGGCGAACATCGCAGCGAAGGCGACGCTGGCGTTGGTCATGGCCATCAGGCCGATCAGCCACCAGGCGCGGGTGCCCGCCGGCCGTGGACGGCCCTGCACGGTCGCGATCCCCACCAGGGTCACGCCGGCGACGAGGGCTCGCAGGGCGGCGAACCACAAGACGGGCGCGTCGCGCAGCCCCCACCGGATCGTGACGAAGCAGCCACCCCACGCCGCGGTGATCCACAGCATCCGGCCGGGACGGGGTCGAGCGAGACGCGACACCGCGCCGGGCGGACCCGCGGCTTGCCCGCGTACCGGCACGAGTGTCACGTCGTGACGACGGAGTCGTCGCCGCCGTACGCGTTGGGGACGTAATCGTCGGCGGCCCAGTCGTTCTCCCACCGTTGCCCGTCGAGCAGGTAGCGGAACCGGTAGCTGCGACCCGTGTCCAGGGCGACGGTGGCCTGGAAGGTGCCGTCCTTGCGGCGGGTCATCGGTGTGGCGCTCGTCGACCAGTCGTTGAACTCGCCGCACAGGTGGGCGCCGTTGACGCCGTCTTGAGCGGCCAGTTCGAAGGTGACCTTGCAGGTGCCGTTTCGCGAGCGGTGCTTGCGCATCGTGGTTCCTCTCGGTCAGGGCAGCGTGGCCCGGACGCCGAGGCTGGCGTCGGTCGCTGCGATCGATGTGGCTGGATCGGGCTCGTTGCCGGCAAGGGCGCGGATGGCGTCGATGTTCTCG
>JBFWQW010000156.1:0-4412 GCA_050249235.1 Acidimicrobiia bacterium
TATGCGGTTGATCCTGCTCGACTGCGAACGTATGTTCGTGGCATGGATGAGCGGAACACACTCCCGGACAGCCGTCTTGAGGCGATCGAACGGGCGGCGCGCGAGCGCTGCAGTTTGGGCGATCGAGTGACGATCGAGCTCGTTGTTGAGGTTCGCCGGCTTCGTCGATGCCTGACGCGCGAAGTTGGGCCCGAGCCCACTGACGCGACGGGGGGTCTCTAGGCAGTCAGCGCCGGCAGCGGTGGCGCGGGGCCTGAACCTGTTCGGTGCGCGCACGAGGCGGCGGGGTGTTCGGAGGCTGGGATTCGAGGGCGGGGAGGAATCGCTCGAGGGCGAGCAGGCGTTGGGCGTCGTCCCATGCCGCGGCGGGCTCGGGGTAGGGGCCTTGGATGGTTGCCCACCGGTCGCTGTCATAGCTGTCCATGATCCCGTACCAGCGGACCAGCCCGGCGGTGGTGTCGGCGCCGAACTCGAGGATGTCGCCGGCGGCGAGCTGGTGCGGCAGTTGCCAGCCGCGCCGGGTGGTCGGGTCGAGCGTCCACAGGTGTCGCGTCCAGCCGGCGGCGGGGTGGCGATCGGGCCAGATCGTCGCCACCCAGACTTGAGCGTCGGCGACGACGGGCACGGGCAGGTCGACGATCGCTGCGTTGGGGGCGCGCAGCTTGTGACGTCCGAAGCGGCCGAAGTCGTAGCTCACGACGGATGCGTGGGCGGTGGGTTCGGATCGGTTGCTCATCGCAGCTGCCCTTTCGATAGGTGGTGCCCGCGACGTTACGAAAGTCAATTCTCATATCGACCGGAGGTGTGACGGCACCCGCCCGCAGGGCGGCCACGGCACGCCGACAATCCGCCGCCGACAGAACCGCTGCGGTCCTGTCGGCGGCTGGGAACGGCTGGTCGTCAGCCAGGGCGGTCAGGTGGTCGGCGCGGTCCAGCCGGACCAGGGCGTGAGGGTGCCGGTGAGATGTTCGGCGGGATCGAGGCCGAGTTGGTCGGCTTCGTCGAGCGCGGCGCGCAGGCCGGCGGCGTCGAGGGCTTTGGACTCGCCGGATTGCACGAAGGTCCGCTCGGTAGGCCAGCCAGGCATCCATTCCCAGCACTCGCCGGGGAGTTCGTACTTGCCGGCCGACTCGAAGTGGTAACCCCAGCCGGCGGCGCGCAGGGCGGTGGCGAGGCTGGTGAACCACTCGTCGAGTCCGTAGTTGACCTGGAGATCGGCGTCGCCGTCGGAAAGCAGGCGCCGATCCGGTTCCCAGTCCCACTCGAACCCGGCTTCGTGAGCGGTCGCCAGCAGATCACCGATCGGCGACGGTGGCGTCTCGTCGCTGTCGGGTCCGGTGAGGACGGCCCGCTCGTAGCCGTGGTGATCGGTGGTGCTGCGCAGCCAGGTGTCGATGTCGGCGTCGTCGGGGACGCGCACGTGGACCATGGCGGACATCCACTCACCCATCACGGCCTGCCTGCAGTTCGATGACGACGATGGTGGCGGCGAGGCGGGCGAGCCGCGGCAGAAGCCAATCTGGCACCGCGGTGGCGTTGCCGTCGTTGTCGGGTGGGCCGGTGACGACGCACGGCCCGGCGAGCCAGTCGCCGGCGGGGATGCAGCCGTAGATGTCGACCTCGTTCCACAGGGCGTGGCCGAGCGGGTTGAAGGGGAGGCGGTCGATCTTGCCTTCTTCGTTGATCCACAGGGTGAGGGATTCGTCGGTGAGGGCGGCTTCGATCCATCCGCCGACGCCGTCGCGGATCGTTTCATAGCTGGCGTCGGGCAGGACGGTGACGGCGCCGTCGGTGTCGATGCGGATCGCTGGTGGTTGGGTGCTCATCGGTTCCTCCGGTGGGGTGTTGGCCTGCCGCTGGTCGGGCGGGCTTCCCCCTCCGGGGGCGCAGCGCCGGGGCCGGGCCGGTCAACCCGCAGGGCTCGGCCCCGGAGCTTGCGGAGGGGCTTGACCGGCCCGGCCCCCGGCGCTGCACACGGCACCCGACCGAAGGGCGGTCACGGCACCCGGCGCCCCGCCGGCCGCGTGGGCAAGGGCCGGGTCAGTCCGGCGTGCGCCGAGTGATCGCGTCGGCGAGCGGGTGAGGGGCAGCAGCCACCAGTCGGAGCCGTGATCCTCGGCGAAGCGGAGCATGTCGGGATCGTCGGGGTGGACGGCTCCGATGAGCGGCAACCCGTCGACGGGGTTGCCGACGACGAGCACCGATCGGCCGCGGCGGGCGTCGTAGGCGGCAACGATGACGTCGATCTGCTCGCCGGTGGGCTGGTCGGCCGGTACCCAATCGGCGAGCGCGTCGTAGATCGCGTCGAGGTCGGCCCGGTTCATGCTGCTTCCTCGTTGGGCTCGGCGGCGACGACCTCGACGGCGAGGCTGTTCAGGTGGTCGAGCGCGGCTTGCGCGCGGCTGGCGACGGTGACCAAGGCGCGGGCATCGCTGCGCAGCACGCGCAGCCACCCAGCGAGGTAACTGGCGTGGTCGGGGCGGGTGACGGCGGACAGGCCGGCTTGGGCGCACCACATCGCCGCGCCGAGTTCGGCGACGAGCTCTTCGGCGGCGTAGGCGTCGCTGCCGAACCGTCCGGAGAGGTCGCGGTTGAGGCGGTCGGGGTGGCCGGTCCAGTGGACGGTCTCGTGGGCGCGGGTGCCGTAGTAGGCGGCGGCGTGGTCGAACTGTGGCTGCGCGGGCAGGTGGATGGTGTCGGCGGCGGGCCGGTAGTAGGCGCGGTTGCCGCCCTCGACCACGGTGGCGGGCACGGCGGCGAAGTAGCGGTCGGCGGCGTCGATCCGCTCGGGCGTGTCGCGTTCGGCCAGCGCCTGGGCGCGTGCGGCGAGGATGTCGTCGGCGCCGTCGCACTGCTCGGCGGCGAACACCGAGTAGGCGCGCGCCAGCAACCGCCGGCCGCGCGTGGTGGTGTCGTCGCTGTCGTCGTCTCGCGCGGAACTGGTCGGTTTCCACAGGACGACCTGCACAGCCTGTTCGCCGCGGCGGACCTGGCCGTCGTGGCGTTGCCACGCCTTGTAGGTGCCGAACACGCCCGAGGTCCACTCGCGGGCCGCGCCGACCATCGCCAGCCACACTGCGTTCGCGCCGCGGTAGGGGCGCTGGTCGATGCTGGTCGGTGTGCCGGCATCGGCGAGCGTGTGCCAGGGCATCCGCCACTGGCCGGCGGCTCCGGTCTCGATGTCGGCGATCAGCTGGTTGGTGATGGTCTCGAACAGGTCGTTGGCGTGCATGGCGTCGATCTCCTTGTCGGTGTGGGCGGATTCGCCCTCCGGGCGTCTGGCCCGCCGCCCGGAGCGGGCGTGTCAACCCGCAGGGCTCGGCCCCGGAGCCTGCGGAGGGGCTTGACACGGCCGCGGCGGCGGGCAGCGACGGCACCGCCGGCCCACCAGGCCGGCGCCACGGCAGCGGACCGAGCTGCGGCGTGGCAGTTGGACAGCGCGGCGTGCCGCAGGTGACACAGGTGATGGGGGTGACGGACACGTCGTCGCAGCGCGCGTGGATGGGTGGGCGTCGTTCGTCGCGGTTGGCATCGGTCCGGCCGAAGTCATCGGGGCTCACCGCGGGGGCTCGTTGATCGTGGGGATCGTCAGTGGCCGCAGTCGCTGCGATAGGACGCTGGGCAGACGGGCGGTGAGCAGGCCGGCGTCGACCGCTCGGGCGACCAACGGATCGATCGGAACGATGACGGTCACCGCCGCGCCGAGGGTGGCCTCGATGTCTCGTTGGGTCAGCGCCCGGTGGCGGTCGGCGATGAGGACGATCTCGTCGGGTCGGATCGCCATCGCGACGGCACGGCGCAACGCGAGGTAGCAGGCGTGCACGACCATGATCCGACGGTCAGCGCGGATGGCTGCCACGTGAGGGTTCGTCGCGGCGTCGACGATCACCGGCCGGCATGGCGGTGCTGCGTCGGTCAGGCAGCTCCAGCGATGCGGGGCGATCTGGTGGGCCGGCGTGGAGCCAGCGGGAACGATCGTCAGCGGCGGGTGGGCGACGCCCAGCCGGGTGACGATCTCGCTTGTCAGTGGGCGATCGGTGGCGAGCACGTCGCAGATGCCGGGCCCGTCGGGCGCTGAGGCCCCTGCTGCGGCGGGGACGTCACCGGCGGTGTCGATCAGCAGCGCGTCGGGAGTCGAGCAGGCCAGGGCGACGGCAACGGTGGTGCAGCCTTGGCCGCCCTTGGGGCTGTAGCAGACAGTGAGCATGAGGTCCTCCGGAGGGTGCGGCCGGGTTGGGCGCCGGCGTCGCCCTCCGGGCGTCGGGCCCGCCGCCACGAGCGGGGGTGTCAACCCGCAGGGCTCGGCCCCGAGGAACGTGGGGCTTGACACGGCCGCGGCGGCGGGCCGTCACGTCACCGCCGGCCACCCGGCCGGCGCCACGGCACGCTCCCGATCGCCGACAGTCACGCCT
>JBFWQW010000157.1:0-4388 GCA_050249235.1 Acidimicrobiia bacterium
GCCCGCGCCGAGGCCCCGGCATGCCCGGCACCGCACCCGGAGCCGGCTTCCACCGCCTGGCGCGCGACGTCATCGGGGTGTCGGGCGCCCAGGCCGGCGAGTACCTACAGGGCCAGCTCAGCCAGGACCTGTCCGCGCTCGAGGTCGGTGCCAGCGCGTTCTCCTTCGTGCTCCAGCCCCAGGGCAAGGTCGACGCCTTCGTCAGGGTCACCCGCACCGGCGACGAGGACTACGCGCTCGACGTCGACGCCGGCTGGGGCGAGCCCCTCCTCGCCCGGCTGCGCCGGTTCCTGCTGCGCACCCGGGCCACCGTCGTCCCTCTCGACTGGTCGGTGATCGCGGTCCGGGGAACGGTGGTGGCCGCCCCACCCGGCGGCTTCGCGGTCCAGCCCGAGACGCCGGGCGCCGTGGGGGTCGACCTGCTCGGGCCCGACCTGGCCGCGCCGGCCGGCCTACCCGCCCTCGACCCGGCGGCCTACGAGGAGCAGCGCATCCGGGCCGGTGTCCCCCGCATGGGCGCCGAGCTCGGGGAGAGCACCATCCCGGCATCGGCCGGCGTGGTCGACCGGGCGGTGTCGTTCACCAAGGGCTGCTACACGGGCCAGGAGCTGGTGGCCCGCATCGACGCCCGGGGCGACCGGGTGCCCACCCGCCTCCGGGCGGTGGTGGCCGAGGGCCCGCCGGGCACGAACGGTCTCGTGGTCGGGGCCGCCGTGGAGGTCGACGGGCGCCCTGTCGGGACCGTGACGAGCGCGGCCGGCGGGGTGGGGCTCGCCTACGTGCGCCGGGAGGTCGACGTGCCCGCGCCGGCCACCGCCGGCGGGACGGCCGTCCGGCTCGAGGCCCTGCCGCTGCCCCCGGCGGGGTGAGCGGGGTGGCGTGACGCCGTACGAGGTGCTCGGCGTGCCCGTCGGGGCGTCGGTGGACGAGATCCGCCGCGCCTACCTGCTGCTGGCCCGCCGGCACCACCCCGACTTCCACGCCGGCGAGTCGCCGGAGCGCCTGGCCGAGGCCGGTCGCCGGATGCAGGCCGTCAACGAGGCCTGGGCCGCGCTGTCCGACACCGGCACTCGGCAGCGCTACGAGCGGGCCGAAGCCGAGCGGTTCCGCCCCTTCGAGGACGTCGGGGACGACGAGCCCGACCCCCGGGACGCCCCGGACGTCCCCTACCGGACGTCCCGGCCGCCGTCGGCGCTGGAGCGGGCGGCCGTCTTCGCCTCGGTCGGCCTCTTCGCGTTCGCGATGGCGGCCGCCGCCGTCGGCCTGATGACCTCGACGGGCCTGCTCGCCGTGTCGGCCCTGGCGGTGGTGCTGTCGGCGGTCGGCTTCCTGGTCGTGGCCCTGCTGGCGCTCGGTCGGGCCGCGAGGGACGAGGGTTAGGCTCCACCGCCCATGCCGACCTACCTCGACGCCATCGTCGCCGCCCACCGCTCGGCCGCGGCCCGCGACGACCGTCGGCTGGGCGAGCTGGCCGACCGGGTGGACGAGTCCGATCCGGTCCGGGGCTTCACCGCCGCCCTCAAGACACCGGACCTGTCGGTGATCGCCGAGATCAAGCGGCGGTCGCCGTCGAAGGGCGACCTGGCCCCCGACCTCGTGCCCGAGGCGCTGGCGGCCGCCTACGAGTCCGGGGGCGCATCGTGCCTCTCGGTCCTCACCGACGTCGACCACTTCGGCGGCTCGCCCGACGACCTCCGCCGGGCCCGGGCCGCCTGCCGCCTGCCGGTGCTGCGCAAGGACTTCACCGTCGACGTGCGAGACGTCGTCGACGCCCGGCTCATGGGCGCCGACGCCGTGCTGCTGATCGTGGCCGCCCTCGACGACGGCGAGCTGCGCCGCTTCCTGTCGGCCGCCTACGACCTCGGGATCGACGCCCTGGTCGAGGTCCACGACGCGGTCGAGCTCGAACGGGCCCTCGAGATCGGGGCCACGCTCGTCGGCGTCAACCAGCGCGACCTCACGACGTTCGCCGTCGACCACGAGCTGGCCGCCCGGCTCCGACCGCTGATCCCGCCGGAGGTGGTGGCCGTCGCCGAGTCCGGCGTGCGGGGGGCCGCCGACGCCCGGGCCCTCGCCGAGGCCGGCTACGACGCCGTCCTGGTGGGCGAGACGCTCGTCACCAGCGCCGACCCGGCCGCCGAGGTCGCCCGGCTGCGGGACCGCTCGTGTTCGTGAAGGTGTGCGGCACGACGAACGAGGAGGACGCCCTGCTCGCCGTGGCCATGGGCGCCGACGCCGTCGGCTTCGTGTTCGCCCCGTCGCCCCGGCAGGTGTCGATGGACGAGGTCGGCCACATCGTGCACCGCCTGCCCCGGGAGATCCTCACCGTCGGCGTGTTCAAGGACGAGTCGGCGGAGCGGGTGGTCCAGCTCGTGCACGGCGCCGGCCTCCAGGCCGCCCAGGTCCACGGCGGTACGGCCGAGGACACCCGCTGGATCCGCGAGCGGGTGCCGACCGTCTTCAAGGTGTTCGCCGCCGGCGACCCGGCCGTGCGCCGGGCCCGCGAGTACGGCGCCGACGCGGTCCTGGTCGACAACCCCCGACCCGGGTCCGGCCAGGTGTTCGACTGGTCGCTGGCCGAGGACGTCCCCGGCGGGCTGCGCCTGGTCCTGGCCGGCGGCCTCTCGCCGGACAACGTCGCCGACGCCATCGCCACCGTGCACCCGTGGGGTGTCGACGTGTGCACCGGCGTCGAGGCCTCGCCCGGGCGCAAGGACCCCCGCCGGGTGCGGGCCTTCGTCGCCGCGGCCCGGGAGGCGGCGCCGGCTGTCGACCCGGACGGCGAGGCCGCGACCGACGACGGCGAGCACCCCTACGACTGGCGGGAGGACGGATGACGGCGGCCAGCCGGCCGATGGGCCGGCCCGACGACACCGGCCGCTTCGGCCAGTACGGCGGGCGGTTCGTGCCCGAGTCCCTCATCCCGGCCTGCTACGAGCTCGAGGAGGCCTTCACCCGGGCGTGGGTCGATCCCGCCTTCCACGCCGAGTACGAGGAGCTGCTGCGCACCTACGGGGGGCGCCCCTCGCCGCTCACGGAGGCGAAGAACCTCTCCGCCCGCCTCGGCGTCCGCGTCCTGCTGAAGCGGGAGGAGCTCAACCACACCGGGTCGCACAAGATCAACAACGTGGTCGGCCAGGCGCTGCTCACCCGGCACATGGGCAAGCGCCGGATCATCGCCGAGACGGGCGCGGGCCAGCACGGGGTGGCCGCCGCCACCGCGGCGGCGTACTTCGGCCTCGACTGCACCGTCTACATGGGCGAGGTCGACACCCAGCGCCAGGAGCTCAACGTCTTCCGCATGCAGCTGCTCGGCGCCGAGGTGGTGCCGGTGCGGTCCGGCAGCCGGACGTTGAAGGACGCCATCAACGAGGCCCTGCGGGACTGGGTGGCGTCGGTCGAGACCACCCACTACTGCATCGGCTCGGTCATGGGCCCCCATCCCTTCCCGTGGATGGTGCGCGAGCTCCAGCGCATCGTCGGCGACGAGGCCCGGGCCCAGTGCGACGAGCTGCTGGGCGGTCCGCCCGACCTGGTGGTGGCCTGCGTCGGCGGGGGATCGAACGCGGCGGGCATCTTCGCCGGCTTCGACGACACCCCGGCCCGGCTCGTCGGGGTGCAACCCGAAGGGGGTGCCGCCATCGGGCGGGGCACGCCCGGCATCGTGCACGGCCACCGGTCGCTGCTGCTCCAGGACGAGCACGGCCAGGTGGCCGAGGCCCACTCCATCTCGGCCGGGCTCGACTACCCGGGCGTCGGCCCCGAGCACAGCCACCTGCACGAGACGGGCCGGGCCGAGTACCCCTGGGTGAACGACGACGAGGTGCTCGACGCCTTCCAGCTCCTGGCCCGCACCGAGGGCATCATCCCGGCGCTCGAGTCGGCCCACGCCATCGCCTGGGTGGTCCGGGAGTCGGGCCGGGCCATCCCCGCGGGCTCGACCGTGCTCGTCAACCTCTCCGGCCGGGGCGACAAGGACGTCGCCCAGGTCCTCGACGTCCTGGGCCGCCGGCCGTGAGCCCCGCTCCCTCGTTCTGGGTGCCACTGGAGCCGTCTGGCGGCTTGTACCGCACCCAGTTCGGGCTCGGGTGCGGTCGGGCGGCTCGAACGAACGGCCACCCTCCGTTCCGGGTGCCACTGGAGCCGCCTGGCGGCTTGGGCGGCACCCAGTTCGGGCTCGGGTGCGGTCGGGCGGGTCGAACGAACGGCCCCCCTCCGTTCTGGGTGCCACTGGAGCCGCCGGGCGGCTTGGGCGGCACCCAGTTCGGGCTCGGGTGCGGCCGGGCGGCTCGAACGAACGGCCCCCCTCCGTTCTGGGTGCCACTGGAGCCGCCTGGCGGCTTGGGCGGCACCCAGTTCGGGCTCGGGTGCGGGGAGACGGCGTGACG
>JBFWQW010000158.1:0-4253 GCA_050249235.1 Acidimicrobiia bacterium
GGTGCGTGACCCGGAGACCGATGCGATGGGGGCGGTGTACGTCACCCGCGAGTCGGTCGCAGAGTTTGGAACGCGGTTGCGTTCCCGCCGCAAGGGTCGCCCCATCGCGTCGTGAGCTCGCCGCGGCCGCGGTAGATCCTGCTGCGCTTGGTCGGGTTCGAGAGCGCGGCGAGGTTCCGCATCGGCTGGGCGTCGCCCTGATCCGGACGGTCGAACCGGCCGTGCCGCTCCCCGAACCCGCTGGAGCTCGGAGAATCTGCGTGGTCGCGGCGGCGTGCCAGCACCGCAGGATCGGCGTGCTGCGCGAGCCCTCGCCGGCCCCGGAACCTATCGCGTTGACCGGTGCCGTGGCCGCCTGCGGGCGGAGTGCCGTGGCCCGCCTGGCGGCGGGGTGCCGTGTGGGCCGCCGCCGCCGCCGTGTCAAGCCCTCGTTCCTCGGGCCGCTGACGCGCCCTGCGGGTTGACACGGCGCCGCTCGGCGGCCTGCCGCCCGGAGGGCGGTGTCCCGGCCAACCGCCTGGACACCGGTGAGCAACCGGAAGGAGCCGACCGTTGAACCGTCCCGAACTGGTGTCGTCGTGTGTTGCACCGGGCAGCCAGCCCGCGCTGTTCCGCCTGCCGTCCGCGTCCGCCCCGACCTACGTGGTGGTGGACCGCGGCGGGGTGGAGCATCTGCACACGTCGTCGTTGGGGGTGGCGATGACGGCGGCTCGTCGGGTGCTTATCGAGCAGGGCGAGGTGTGGGTCCGTGCGTCGGAAGACACCTGCGCCCACATCGACCCGCAGCGCGTCACCTCGGACACACCCGAGTGTCCGTGGATCAGGACCGTTGCCGCATCACTTGAAGGAGAACCCGATGAGCATCACACAACCGACCACCGATGACACCACCCAGGGCGAGCCGGAGTTCTGCTGGCTGAACCTGGCCGACCTCCAACCGCACCCGGACAACCCGCGCCGCGCGTTGGGTGACCTCAGCGAGTTGACCCGCTCGATCCGAGCGCGCGGCATCCTTCAGCCGCTGCTGGTACTCCCGGCGAACGAGGATGGCGTGTACCTCATCGCCGCGGGCGTGCGACGTCACGCCGCCGCGGCGAAGGCCGGGATCAGTGACGTGCCAGTCGTGGTGCGGCCGATGACCGTCGTGGACGTGATCGAGGCCGGACTGTCGGAGAACGGCAACCGCACCGACCTCACGTTGTCGGAGGAAGTGCGGGCGATCGAACGGCTGATGTCGCTGGACGACGGCGTGAGCCCGGCGAAGTTGTGCAAGCGGATCGGCCGCTCGCAGGCGTGGGTGCGGTCGCGGATGGCGGTCACGATCCTCCCGGCCCGCTGGCGCACGGCGCTCGACAAGGGTGACTTGTCGCTCGCGGCGGGGGAGGCCGCGGCAGCGGTCGCGGACCTCGGTCCCGAGCACCTCGACGCCGTGTGCGAGCGGCTGACCGGTCGGAGCTGGCAGGAGCCATCGCGGATCGTCGCGGACTACCGCGACGGGCTGCGACGGGCCGACGCGTACGACAAGGCCGTCGCCAAGGCCCGCGTCAAGCATCCCATCGTGTTCACCAACGACGACCCGGCCCCGGACCGGGCGAAGCGGCTGGGCGAGCTGTTCGACCCCGACGGCTGCAAGGCCCACGCCAGCGAGCCGTGCCACGCGGTCGTCGTTCGCACCCGGTCGTGGGGCGATGGGGTGGACACCTGGGAGGTGTGCACCGACCCGCGCCGTCACGCCCCCAGCAAGATCGGTGTCAAGGGCGGGAGCGATCTGGCCACCGACCGCACCCCGGTCCGCAGCAGCAGTGGGGATGACTCGCACGCCAAGCGCAAGGGTCGTGTCGCTCGCCTCGCTCACGCGACCGAGACGTTCGCCAAACCTCGCGGTGGTTTCAGCCAAAGCGATCTGACTCGGATCGCGTTGCACGGGTTGATCCGCGAGGCCGGGCAGGAAGCGCTCAAGTTCGCGGCGACGATGCTCGGCCACGCCGATCCCCGCGAGGTCACGGTGGCAAAGCTCCTCGACGGGGTGGACAGCCACGCCGCGCTGGTCCGTGTCGCTGGGGCGGTGGCGCTCGGGCTGGCCGAGAACCACATGTACTGGTCATCGAGTAGCACGCAATGCCGTGACTACCTCAGCTTGCTGACCGGGACCGGCTGGACACCCGACGACTGGACCGCCGACGCGCTCGCCCGCCATGCCGACCGCGTCGAGGGCGACCTCACCTCCACCGACCCGGATGACGACGAGGGGGTCGTGGGAGACGACGGGCCGGACCCAGACGACGAGGACGACCTCGGCGGCTGAGGACAAGCTGTGGATGGGCTGCGGCCCGGCCACCCGGTCGGGGCCGCAGCCCGTGCCCATCGAGCGAGTTCTCCTCTCGTTCGGGAGTGATCTCGGGAGTAAGTCCGGGACGTCGATCTGCTATTGGCCGCCGCTCCCGCGGGTTGCCGTGGCCGCTTTGCGGGCGGGTGCCGTTGCCCGCCTGGCGGCGGGGTGCCGTGTGGGCCGTCGGCGGCGACGTGTCAAGCCCTCGGTCCTCGGGCCGCTGACGCGCCCTGCGGGGTGAAACGCCGCCGCTCGGCGGCCCCCCCCGCCCGGAGGGCGAAGCCCGGCCACCAGGTCGGGCACGACCCGGTCCTTCGGGTCGGGACGGTCGGGAAGCCGGCCGGCCCGAGGGGCCGGGTCACTCGACCCACGGAGGCCCACCATGACCATCCCAACCCACACCGCCGACCTCGACGCGCCGAGCGCCCCTGTTCTCAGCGCCGGCGACACGATGACGGTCCTCGCCTGGCGTGATCCAACTGTCGAGCAGGCGCCCGGCGCGCTGCGCACCGACAGCGACGACGCGCTCGTCTGGTACACGCCGTCGGTCGGCACGATCGGCATGGCGATGGCGCACCGCTTCGCCCGCCACGCCATCGACGGACCCAGCACCTGGACCGTCGAGGACATCGCCCGCACGTTCGGCATCGGCCTCAGCCCCGCGCGTGTGCTGCGCAGCCTTGAGCGGCTGGAGCGCTTCGGGATCGTCCGCCGTCACGGCCATACCGTGCACGTGCGGCTGTGGCTCGCGCCGCTCACGTTCCGGCAGCGCTGCCAGCTCCCCGCCTACCTGGCCGCCGCCTGCGACGCCGTGCGGTGACCGGCGATGGGCTACGCCCACTACTGGTCACGCGTCGAAACACCCGACGGACCACTCCCGCCTGAACCCCGCGACGCCTACGGAGGCCTCGCGTTCGACGCCCTCGCGATCATCGACACGGCTGACCGGCGCGGCGTTGCGCTGGCCGACGGCGCCGCCGCACCGGGCAGCCGTCCGGTCGTGGACGAAGGCGGGATCTGGGTCAACGGCGCCCGGCCCGACCACTGCGAGACGTTCGCCTGGCCGGCCGACGCGGGCGAGCCGTGGTGGAGCGACCTGCCGGGGCACCGTTGGTGGGACGCGTGCACGACCAACCGGCAGCCCTACGACGTCGTCGTGTGCGCGGTGCTGATTCGCGCCGGCGCCCACTACGGGCCGTCGGTGCGGATCACGTCCGACGGCGAGTGGGACGGCAGCGGGCTCGACGGCCGATGGTGGCCCGAATGGGTCGGCGCCCGTGGGCTCGTGGTCGGGCTGTTCGGCCCGGACGCCGATCGTTGCCCGTTCCCGCCATGACCGCCAATATGGCTTGGCGGCGCCGGGCCGCTTGTCGCGGCGCCAACCCGGCGCTGTTCTACGACCTGCACCCCGACGCGATCGCAGACGCCAAGGCAACCTGCGCCATGTGCCCGGTGCGAGCGCGCTGCGCTGCACACGCGGTCGCGGCCGGCGAGGAGTTCGGCGTCTGGGGCGGCCTCGCGGCTGACGAACGCCCGACGCCTCGTCCGCCCAGCCAGGCCACGCCCGGGCCGCAGCCACGGATCGGGGACAGCGAGCTCTACGACCTGCTGGCCGACGCCGACCCCGACCGGCCAGCGCTCGACCAGCTCCTCGAGCACATCTACCTCCCGACCGCGACCGCGTACCGCACCCTCGAGCGCGCCGTGCGCCTCGGAGTGGTCGAGCGCCGCGGACGCGGGTTCTACCCAACGCATCGTTGATCGCACGACCGGCCACGCACAGGCGCCGCCGCCCCCTAATGGCACGTCCGCAGGCGTGACTGTCGGCGATCGGGAGCGTGCCGTGGCGCCGGCCGGGTGGCCGGCGGTGACGTGACGGCCCGCCGCCGCGGCCGTGTCAAGCCCCTCGTTCCTCGGGGCCGAG
>JBFWQW010000159.1:0-4178 GCA_050249235.1 Acidimicrobiia bacterium
CGGGGAGTGCCGAGGCCCCGGCTCGAGGCGGCTCGTCACCGCCCCTTCCTGTCGACCCGGCCGGGACAATGCCGGTCAGCTCGACGGAGAGCGGAACTAGCGGCCGATGCGGCGCCGGTCCTGCTCTCGGAGGAGCCGCTTGCGGACCCGCAGGTGGCGGGGTGTGACCTCGACGAGCTCGTCCTCGGCGATGAACTCGATGGCTGACTCGATGGTGAGCTCGCGGGGCGGGACCAGCTTGATGGCGTCGTCGGCGGCGTGGGTGCGGATGTTGGTCTTCTGCTTCTCGCGGACGACATTGACGACCATGTCGCCCGGCCGGGCGTTCTCGCCGACGACCATGCCCTCGTAGACGGTCTCGCCCGGCCCGACCAGCATCTCGCCCCGCTGCTGCAGGTTGTCGAGGGCGTAGCCGGTGCTGGTGCCGGCCCGGTCGGCCACCATGGCCCCGCCCTTGCGGCTGGGCAGGTCGCCCACCCACGGCACCCAGCCCCGGTGCCGGGTGTGCAGCAGGACCGTGCCCCGGGTGGCGGTGAGCAGCTCCGAACGCAGGCCGAGGAGGCCACGGGCCGGGGCTTCGAACGTGAGCACGGCCCGGCCGGGGTCGCCGGGGCGCAGGTCGAGCACCCTGCCCTTTCGGGGGGCCAGCGCCTGGGTGACCGTGCCGACGTGCTCCTCGGGGACGTCGGCGATGCCCTCCTCGAGGGGCTCGTGGCGCTTGCCGTCGATCTCCCTGGTGACCACCTCCGGGCGGCTCACCTCGAGCTCGTAGCCCTCCCGGCGCATCGACTCGATCAGCACGGCCAGCTGCAGCTCGCCCCGCCCGGCGACCTGGAGCACGTCGGGCGACTCGGTGTCCTCGATGCGGATGGCGACGTTGCCGAGCACCTCCCGGGCCAGCCGGTCGCGGATGTGCCGCGAGGTGACGTAGGCGCCGTCCTGGCCCGACAGGGGCGAGCTGTTGGGCCCGAAGGTCATGCGCAGCACCGGCTCGTCGACGTCGAGGCGGGGCAGCGGATCGGGGTCGGACGGGTCGGCGATGGTGTCGCCGATCTCCACCTCGGGGAAGCCCGCCATCACGAAGAGGTCGCCGGCCACCAGCTCGGCGGCCTCGGTGCGGCCGAGCCCGTCGATCCCCAGCACCTGGGCCGGCTTGCGGGACGGCGGGTTGGCGCCGGCCTTCACGAGCGTGACCGGTCGGTCGGACCGGAGCGTGCCCCGCATCACCCGGCCGATGGCCAGGCGGCCGAGGTAGTCGCTGGCGTCGAGGTTGGTGACGAGCGCCTGGAGCGGGGCGCCCGGATCGCCGATCGGGGCCGGGATGGTGCGCAGCAGCGTGTCGAGCAGGGCCGACAGGTCGTCGTCGGGGCCGGGCATGCCGACCCCCATCATCGAGCGCCCTTCCCGGGCGATGGCGGAGACCACCGGGAAGTCGATGTGGTGGTCGGCCACCTCGAGGTCGAGGAACAGCTGGTACACCTCGTCGAGGACCGCTTCCGTGCGGGCGTCGGGGCGGTCGACCTTGTTCAGGACCACCACCGCCGGCAGGTCGAGGGCCACCGCCTTCGACAGCACGTAGCGGGTCTGGGGCAGGGGCCCCTCGGCCGCGTCGACCAGCAGGAGGACCCCGTCGACCATGGTGAGCGCCCGCTCGACCTCCCCGCCGAAGTCGGCGTGGCCGGGGGTGTCGACCAGGTTGACCTTGACGTCCCGCCACCGGACGGAGGCCGCCTTGGCCAGGATGGTGATGCCCCGCTCCCGCTCCTGGTCGTTCGAGTCCATGACCCGGTCGACGAGGGCGGTGTGGGCCGCGAACGTGCCGGTGGCGCGCAGGATGGCGTCGACGAGGGTGGTCTTGCCGTGGTCGACGTGGGCGACGAGGGCGACGTTGCGGAGGGCGGGAGGCGTTGACACGGGGAGGCGAGCCTAGGGCCGGATCGCCGGTGCACCGCATCCCGGGACGGGCGCCTCCGCCCCCTCCCGACCGGCCCGCCCCGCGCCTGTCCCGGCACCCCGTACCGGATCCCTGTCCCGTGGCGGCGGTCAGACCTCGGCGTCGTCCTCCAGGGAGTCGTGCAGGCACCAGGTGGCGTGTTCGCCCCCTGGCTCGGCACCGCACTCGGGGCAGGGCTCGATCTGGATGAAGCCGACATCGTCGAGCTGCAGCGGGGCCGAGGTGTGCTTGACCGCGCGCGCTTCTTCGTAGCGGCGATGACGACCCTTCTTGACCACGGGCTCTCCCGGGAGTGTGTTTGAACCTGGCGGCACTCTACCGTCAGGGTGTCCAGGCGGGGGGCACCGGGGTGCCCGCGTCCACCCGTCGACCTGCAGGTCCTCCACGTCGGCGCCGGTGCCGAGGGCCGTGCCCGCGGGCTCCCGACGGATGGTGTCAGCCGATGGTCACGGTGGTGGCCCCGATGCGGTGCCGGTTGCCGTCCCGGTTGCGGCTTCGGGCGTCACCGTCGGGGCCAGGGCGGATCGGGCACGGGCAGCTCGACGTGGACGGGGTCGCCGGACCGGCGCTCGAGGGCCAGCCCACCTCGGCCGTCGAAGGCGAGGGCGAACTCGCCGTTGAGGAGGCGCCGGACCGGGTCGCCGAGCAGGTCGCGCCGCCAGCCCGTGGCCAGGCGGGCGCCGGGCGTGCCGGCCAGGAACGCCGACAGGTCGGACCGGGTGGCGAGGAGGGACGGGTCGATGAGCAGGTCGTGGCCCAGCTGGGTGAGCCAGGCCGACACCAGGGCCACGGCCGGGCGCTGGTCGCGGTCGACCTCCTCCCGGCGGGGCTGGCGCACCCGGGTGTCGGGCAGCGACCGGCCCCGGCCCACGGCTTCGAGCAGCTCGGTGGCGGTGCGGCCCCGGGCGTGACGCTCGTCGACGCCCCGGATGCGGCGCAGCTCCTCCACCGTCGACGGCGGGTTGGTGGCGATGCCGACCACGGCCAGGTCGGCCAGCACGTGGCGGACCGGCTGGTCGGTCTCGGCCGCCCGCCGCTCCCGCCAGGCGGCGACCTCCTGGGCGATGCCCCGCGCCTTGCCCCGCAGCGAGCGGCCCTCCTTCAGGCGCAGCCAGGCCTCGTCCGGGTCGACGCCGGCGAAGCTGCGTGACCGGAGCTCCTCGCACTCCTCCTCGGCCCAGCCCAGCCGGCCGACGGCCCGGAGCTCGCGGCGCAGCTCGTCGGCCAGGTCGAGGAGGTGGGCGACGTCGGCGGCGGCGTACACCTGCTGGGTCTCGTCGAGCGGCCGCTGCAGCCAGTCGGTGAGCCGGCTGGCCTTGGGCAGCTCCGTGCCGAGGATCCGGTCGGCCAGCGAGGCCAGCGACGGGGTGTTGAAGCCGAGGAAGCCGGCCGCCAGCTGGGTGTCGAGGAGGCGGCGGGGCACCGCCCCGCAGGCACGTTGCAGCACCTCGAGGTCCTGGGAGGCGGCGTGCAGCACGGCCAGGCCGTCGCCCTCCAGGATCTCGCGGAGGGGCTCGAGCCCGACGCCGAGGGGATCGACGAGCACGATGCCGTCCCGCCAGGCGATCTGCACCAGCGCGACCGTCGGGTAGTACGACCGCTCCCGGTGGAACTCGGTGTCGACCGCGTACTCGTCGGCGTCACGCAGGGCGGCCACGACCTCGTCGAGGCCGGCCCGGTCGGCGACGAGCCGGGTCGACGACGTCACGCCGGCGACGACCCGGTGACGACCGGCTGGCCGGCGTCGATCCAGGCCTGGGTGCCGCCGGCGACGTTGGTGGCCTCCCGCCCGGCCTGGGCCAGGAGCTGCACGGCCCGGGCGCTGCGGGCGCCCGACCTGCAGATGACGTACAGCTCGCCCGGGGGGACGCGGTCGAGGCCGGCGCCCAGCTGGTCGAGGGGCACCAGCACGGCGCCCGGCACGTGGGCCAACTCGTACTCGTCGGGCTGGCGGACGTCGAGGACCACGGCGCCGAGGGCCCGGGCCGCGACCAGGCCGTCGACGTCGGTCTCCGGGACGGTGGCGTCGGTCATGGCCACCAGTGTGCCGACTGCCGGCTGGGGTCGCAGCACCCGGGTCCCGGGCACGAAGGGTGGGTCAGGCCGTGGATCAGGCGGTGCCGGGGTCGAGCTGGTCGAGGAACTGGGCGCAGCGCTCGGCCTCGACGTGCTCGCCGATGGCCGCCGCCGATCGCTGCAGCCCCTGGAGGGAGCGCAGGAAGCC
>JBFWQW010000160.1:0-4165 GCA_050249235.1 Acidimicrobiia bacterium
GCGGGCGATCGTCCCCTCGGGCGCCAGCACGGGCCTGTTCGCGGCCGTGGCGCGGCGCGACGGCGGCGACCTGTGGGGGGGCAAGGGCGTGGGTGGGGCCGTGGCCGCCGTGAGCGGCGAGATCGCCGACGCCCTCCTCGGCGCCGACGCCCTCGACCAGCGGGCCGTGGACCACCTCCTCCTCGACCTCGACGGCACGCCCAACAAGGGCCGCCTCGGGGCCAACGCCCTGCTCGGCGTGTCGCTGGCGGTGGCCAAGGCGGCCGCCGACGAGCTGGAGGTGCCGCTCTACCGCTACGTCGGCGGCGCCAACGCCCACGTGCTGCCGGTCCCGATGATGAACGTGCTCAACGGGGGCGTCCACGCCGACAACAACGTCGACTTCCAGGAGTTCATGATCATGCCCGTGGGCGCTGCCTCGTTCTCCGAGGCCCTGCGCTGGGGCACCGAGACCTACCACGTGCTCAAGGCGCTGCTCCACGACCGGGGCCTGTCGACCGCGGTCGGCGACGAGGGCGGCTTCGCCCCCGACCTCGAGTCGAACGAGGCCGCGGTCGGCCTGCTGCTCGAGGCCGTCGAGGCGGCCGGGTTCCGGCCCGGCACCGACATCGCCATCGCCCTCGACCCGGCCACCACCGAGCTGTGGCGGGACGGCGCCTACCGGCTCGAGGGGGAGGGGCGCACCCTGTCGTCGGCCGAGCTGGCCGCGTTCTGGACCGACTGGTGCGACCGCTACCCGATCGTCTCGATCGAGGACGGCATGGCCGAGGAGGACTGGGACGGCTGGGGCGCCCTCACGGCCGCCCTCGGGGCCCGGGTGCAGCTCGTCGGCGACGACCTGTTCGTCACCAACAGCGAGCGCCTCGAGCGGGGCATCGAGGCCGGCGTCGCCAACGCCGTGCTGGTGAAGGTGAACCAGATCGGGTCGCTCACCGAGACGCTCGACACCGTCGCGCTCGCCACCCGGTCGGCCTACGCCTCCGTGATGTCGCACCGCTCCGGCGAGACGGAGGACACGACCATCGCCGACCTGGCCGTGGCCACCAACTGCGGCCAGATCAAGACCGGCGCCCCGGCCCGCTCGGACCGGGTCGCCAAGTACAACCAGCTGCTGCGCATCGAGAGCGACCTCGGCGACGCGGCCCGCTACCCCGGCGCCGGCGCGCTGGCCGGTCGGCGCCGGTGAGGCGGTCCCCGACGAGCCGGGCCGAGCGGGCCCCCGGCCGGGCGCCGGCCGGCCGGTCCTCGACGAGTCGGGCCGAGCGGGCCCCCGGCCGGGCCCGCATGCGCCCGGCCATCGTGGCCGTGGCCGTCCTGGCCGTGGTCGTGTTCCTGGGGACCTTCGTGTTCCCGACCCGCACCTTCCTCTCGCAGCGGGCCGAGATCGCCGAGGCCCGGGAGCAGCTGGCCGTGCTCGAGGAGCAGAGCGCGGCGCTGGCGGCCCAGGCCGACACGCTGCGCGACGACGCCGAGATCGAGCGCCTGGCCCGCGAGCAGTACAACCTCGTCAAGCCGGGGGAGGAGGCCTACGCCCTCCTCCCGACCACCGGCCCGGCCGACGAGCCCCCGGCCCCCGGGTCCGACCCGGACGGCGACGACGACCGCAACCCCGTCCGCAAGGCCTGGGACGCCCTCACCGGCCTCTTCTGACCCCCGTTCTCGGTCGACTGGGCCGGAACAACGCCGCCTGCGTCGACGAAGAACGAGTACCTCAGCGGGTGATGCCGGCCGCGTCGAGGACGGGGGCGGGCACGCCGACCGTCAGCCAGGCGGTCCGGCTGATGCCGTTCATCGACGAGTAGTCGCGGGCCACGTCGACGAACCGCTCCTCCAGGTCGGGCGGGCAGGCCCCGGCTCGCTCGAGGTGGTCGAGGTAGTCCCCGACCGTCGCCGTCACGTCGGCGGACCGCTCCGCCGTCGGCTCGATGGCCCGGGGGGTGGCCCGCTGCCCGTCGTTCGTCGTCACCATGTGAGCTCCCGGATCCCGGATGGACACGGGAGCCGGCGGCTCCCGCGGGCATCGATCTGCCATGCGCGCGTCCCGCGCACCACCGGGTCCTCCCCAGTCTTCGATGGCGTGTCGGTCGGGCTGTCACGTCCGGTGAAGCCCACCTTCCGGGACGGGCGCAGTCTGGCACCCGGCCCCGACGCCTGTCACACCGCGCGACTGACGCTTGGACGCAGAAGCGACGGCCTTGCGGTTCCGACGCCTGCGCAGCCAGCGCGCGCCCCAGCGGCGAACTGAGGATCCCCCGGCGTCCTCCGCCGCCTCGCGCCACACGTCGAACGGGCGAGGGGCGGGCGGCCCGTCGGCGGGGTCGTTGCTCACTAGTCTCCGGCCCTCGTGACGTCCCCCGGGTCGAGGCCCTCCCACGAGCTCCGGACCCGGCTCGCGGCCTACGCGGGCCTGCTCGCCGTGGCCGGTGCCGTCGTCGTCACCTTCCTGCCGGGGAGCTTCAACGCCGACACCCTCGACATGTGCCACCAGGCGGTGGTCGACCGCTACACGGACTTCCACTCGCCGATCATCGCCGGGATCTGGGGCTTCTTCGACGTCCCCCCGGAGTGGATCTTCGGCCTGACCACCGTCCTGTTCGTCCTCGGCACGTACGGCGTCCTGCGGGCCACCCTCAGCCGGCCCTGGGCGGCCATCGCCGCCGCGATCGTCACGCTCTCGCCCTTCACGCTCGGCTGGCTCAGCTTCGTGGACAAGGACGTCTGGCTGGCGACCGCGCTGCTCGTCTGCATGTCCTTCCTGATCAAGGCCCGGGCCCTGCCGCCGGGCTCGCCTGCCCGCCGGGCCGGGCTGGCGCTCGCGGCCGTCGCCCTCTGGTTCGCCGTCGCCTCCCGCCAGACGGCGCCGATCTCCGCCTTCGTCGTCGTCCTCGTCCTGTGGCCGCTCCCCGAGCGGCTCCTCGCGCTCCGGCGGGAGAGCCGGGTGCTCGCGGTGGCGAGGCGGGCCGCGCTGTCGGCGGCGCTGGTCCTGCTGGTCCTCGCCTCGCAGCTGCTCTTCAACCGGGTCGTGGTGCAGCCCGACCGCACCCTGCTGGCGCAGGGCGCGATCGGTGTCGACCTGGCGGCGCTGTCCATCCGGGTCGACGAGATGCTGCTGCCCCCGGCGGCCCTGGCGCCCGGCACGACCCTCGACACCCTGCGGGCCAACTACCAGGTCGAGACCGGCGACCAGCTGTACTTCGCCAACCCGCCGCAGCTGGTGCTGATGGGCTCGCAGAGCGCCGTGGACGACCTCCGCGACCGGTGGCTCGACGCCATCCGCGCCCATCCCGTGGCCTATGCCAAGCAGAAGGTCAAGTTCGGCATGGCACTGCTGGGCGTGAGCCGCCCCACCTTCGGCGTCTACGGCGGGCGGGGGTCGCAGCCGGAGGAGTTCGGGCTTCGCTGCCCGCTCGACCCGACCTACGAGGAGGGGCTCTGGGAGGTCGCCCACCGGCAGCTCGTGAAGGTCGAGAACAACGGGTTCGGGCGGCCGTGGATCTTCGCCCTCCTCGGCGTCGGTGTCCTCGCGCTCGCCGCCGTGCGGCGAGAGCAGGTGACGGCGGCGCTCGTCCTGTCCGGCTTCGCGAGCACCGTCGTGTTCTTCGCGCTCAGCAGCTCGGCGACCTTCCGGTACCTGTGGATGATGGTCGTGTTCGTGTCGATCGCCCTGCTCGGCTCGCTCGGGCGGTGGCCCCGCTTCGCCCGCGCCGACGAGCACGGGGGGCCCGCTCAGCCGACGAGCTCGTCCCGCCCCGGGGCGTCGCCGCCGGGCGACCCGGGCGCCGACCGGCGGACGACGGCGTAGGTGATCTCGGTCGAGACCAGGGCCATGCGCACGACCGAGGCGAGCGATGGCCGGGCGTCCGCCGCCGGCGGGTCCGACGGGCCGGACGGTGACGGCGGTGGACCCTGCCGCCCGCGGCGGGCCTTGCGCAGGGCGGCGAGCTTCCCGGGCTTCGACAGCCAGTGGGCCGCCAGGCTCTCGCACCGCACGTAGCCGACGTCGGACACCTCGCCCCCCTCGAACAGCCCGGCCAGGTCGGAGGCGCTCGGCCGGAAGAGGGTGTCGATCGGGTCGGCGTGAAACGGGCAGCGCCTCGGCACGGTGACCACGAGGATCCCGCCCGGCGGGAGGGACGCCAGGAGGGCATCGGCCAGGCCGTGGCGG
>JBFWQW010000161.1:0-4089 GCA_050249235.1 Acidimicrobiia bacterium
GGGCGATCATCGACACCTACACCGCGTTCTGCGTCGGTGACTCCGGGGTGTCGCTGCAGTGCTCGTCCGACGAGGTGCGGCCAGTCGCCGAGCGGTTCTGGAACGACCCTCGCAACCGGGTCGGGGCCCTGCAGGACCCGATGCTGCGCGACCACCTCCTCATGGGAGAGACCGCCCTTGAGATGATGGTCGGCCCGACCACCGGGGTGGTGCGGTACAGCCCGATCGACCCCACCCGCATCGTCGGTGTCGAGCTCGACCGGGGCAACCCGCTGTGGCCGTCCCGGCTCCACATCCGCCAGGCGGCGTCCGACCCCCTGCAGCTGGACATCGCCCAGCCTGACGACGTCACCGGACTATTCGCCGGCGAGGTCATGTTCTGGGCGTCGTTCAAGGCGCTGCTCACCGACCGGCGTGGGTCGCCATTCCTCACCCCGATCATCGACTGGCTCGACAGCTACGACAGTGTCCTGCAGAACCTGATCGACCGCACGGCGCTGGCCCGCTACCTAGTGCTCGACGTCACCCTGCAGGGAGCCGACCAGGCGAAGATCGACGAGTGGGTCGCCGCCCGCGGCGGGCTTCAGGCCCCCCGGTCCGGCACCGTCGAGGTGCACAACGAGTCCGTCACCTGGGACGCGAAGACCGCCCAGACCGGCAGCTACGAGGACACCAACACCGCCAAGTCGGTCCTCACCAGCGTCGCATCCGGCGCCGGCCTGGCCAAGACCTGGCTCGCCGAGCCGGAGGATGCCAACCGGGCCACGTCGCTCACCATGGGCGAACCGGTCCGCCGGCGGGTCGCCGGCGTGCAAAAAGTGTGGCTCTCCTACCAGACCGACCTCGTCCGCTTCAACGTCGACCAGGCCGTCGCCGCCGGCCGGCTCGCCCGCACCGTCAGGGTTCCCGGCCTGGACGGTGCCGGCCAGCGCGACGTCTCCCCCGCCGAGACGGTGTCGGTCACCGGCCCGACCGTCGCCGCCGGCGACGCCCAGATCACGGCCGAGGTGCTCGTCAGCCTCTCCCAGTCGCTCGAGGGCCTGGTGGCCAAGGGGCTCCTCACCGCCGACGCCGCGGTCGTCGCGACCCGCAAGGCGTGGGAGGACTACATGGGCATCCCCTACAGCCCGGATCTCGGCAAGCCCGACGCCAGCGTCGACGACGTCGCCACCCACATCGACGCCCAGGCCGAGCCGCCGGCGTCGTTGCGCGCCATCTGACCCAGGAAGGGAAACGCCATGCCGCCCAAGAGGATCACCGAAGCCGACTTCGCCGCCGCCGCCCGCCGTCTCGGCGCCAAGCGGTCGGAGCTCGTCTCCATCGAGCGCACCGCCGACGGGGTCGTCATCGGCACCGCCGACGGCAAGTACCTCATCGAGGTGCCCGACGATCGGCCCGACGCCGAAGGCAAGACCGGCCTGATGCTGCTCCAGGATCCGCACCCCCGCTCCGGCCGGGGGGCCTCGACGGCGTTCCCCGTCTTCGCCCGGGCCGTCGAGGGGGACGACAGCGCTTCCGCCGACGAGGAGGACCCGGATGCGTGACCTGGTCGTGCGGCTCCTCGAAGCCGACCGCACCCACAACGAGACCCGGGAGCTGCTCCAGCGCGCCATCTCCGAGCCGCTCGCCGGGATCGACGACCGCTGGGTCTGGATCCGGGACCTCACCGACACGTGGGTCGTGTGGGAGGTCGAAGGGACCGGCGACGGCATCGGCCTGTTCCAGGCCGACTACTCGATCGACGACGACGGCACCGTCACCCTCGGTGCGGCCGTCGAGGTCGAGGGCCGCACCGACTACCTGCCGATCGGCGACGCTCAGCCCGGCACCGAGGCGTACACGATCGACCGGGTCGCCGGCCGGGTCCTCGAAGCGAAGGGCAGCGACGCTGCCGGCGGCCGGGTGTTCGCCATGCAGCTCATCGACTACGGCGTCTCCCGGAACGGCCGCTCCTACCCACCGGAGGTGCTGCGAGGCGCCGCCCGCCTCTACGAGGGGGCCAAGGCATTCGACCACCACCGGTCGCTCGACGAGATGCAGTCGTCCACCATCGAAGGGCTCGTCGGAACCTGGCGGAACGTGAACGCCAACGACACCGGCCTCGAGGGCGACCTTCACCTGCTGCCGTCGGCCACCCACACCGCCGAAGCGCTCGACGCCAGCCTCGTCCAGCAGGCCCAAGGGCTCCCCCCGCTGATCGGGGCCAGCCACGACATCTTCGCGCTGTACCGGCCGGTCACGGTCGACGGGCGCAGGCTCATGGAGGCGACCTCGATCACGAAGGTCAACTCCGTCGATGTGGTCGCGGACCCCGCAGCAGGGGGACGCGCCACCCGCATGGTCGCCGGAGGTCCCGGCGCCATCGATCCCGTGGAGGGAACCATGACCCTGAAGGAGCTCCTCGAGCTGCTTCGCGGTGCCACCCCCGAGAAGCGAACGGAGCTGCTCGCCGAGCACGCCTCCGTCCTCGCCGACAACGGGATCACCGCGGACCAGGCGCTCACGCTCGTCACCGAACCCCCGGCCGGGGACCCCCCGCCGGCTGACCCCCCGGCCGGCGAGCTCGTTGGCGCCGGCGTCGGTGCCGCCACCGAGGCGGTGTACGCCCGCTCGTCCATCCTCGGCCGTCAGCTCGTCAACGCCGCGGTGGCGGAGGCCAAGCTGCCGGCCCGGGCGGCCGAGTCCATCGCCAAGTTCCTGCCCGAGCGGTACACCGAGGCGCAGGTCACCCAGGCGATCGAGACGTTCAAGGTCGCCGCCGAAGGCGTCGAGCTCGCCGGCATGGCCCCCCGGGCCGGGACCGTCGAGGTCGGTGAGGAGAGCCGCGACAAGGTCGTCAAGCGGATCGATGCCACCCTGCGCCGCAACTGGCAGGAGGGCTACTCGTCCTACAGCGAGATGTACGAGGACTTCACCGGCACCCGCCTCCCACGGCACCCGGCCGACGCCGCCCACCTCATCGTGCGCGAGTCGTGGGCTGCGTCCCGCATCGCCGGTGGGCGCGCCACGGAGGCCGTGGACTCCACGACCTTCGGCGAGGCCCTCGGTGACGCGATCACCCGTCGCCTCATCGAGCTGTACCGCCAGCCCAACTGGCAGACGTGGCGGAAGATCGCCCGCACCTCGCCCACCCGGGACTTCCGCAGCCAGCGGCGCGACCGGATCGGCGGGATCGGCGACCTCCCGACCGTGCTGGAGAAGGGCGCCTACCAGGACCTCGGCGACCAGACGGACGAAGAGGCGACGTACACGGTCACGAAGAAGGGCGGTACCGAGTCGGTCACCTTCGAGGCCGTCACCAACGACGACATCGGGGCGCTCGTCCGGGTGCCGGAGGAGATGGCCCGGGCGGCGCGGCGCACCCTGCACCGCTTCGTGTGGCTGGACCTCTTCGCCAGCAACCCGACCTGCACCTACGACAGCGTGGCGCTCTTCGACGCCGCCCACGGCAACACCACCGCGGTGGCGCTCGCCCACGCCGGGATGAACAGCCTCCGCCAGAAGATGCGCGACCAGGCCCCCTTCGGGGTCGCCTCCCGGCCGCTCGGGATCACCCCGAAGATCCTCGTCGTCCCCAACGAGCTGGAGGAGCTCGCTTACGAGCTCACCCAGGGCGACCGGGCGGTGCCGGCCACCACCCCGGGAGCGTCGGACGTCCCGAACCTCCACCGGGGAATCGACTACATCGTCGTCGACGACTTCACCGACGCCAACGACTGGTACCTGGTCGCCGACCCGATGGACGTCGGGCTCATCGAAGTCGGCTTCCTCGGCGGCCGGGAAGACCCGGAGCTGTTCATGCAGGACGACCCGAAGGTCGGGTCCGTGTTCTCCGCCGACGAGGTGACCTGGAAGATCCGCCACATCTACGGCGGCACCGTCCTCGACCACCGCGCCGCGCAGCGAGGCACCCAGTAGCACCAGCACCACCACGGACCGCCGGGGCCCCCTGACCGTCACCCCCCAGGGACGGTCAGGGGGCCCGGCCCGCTCCACCCCAAGCCCCACCCCCACCAGAGGAGCCATCCATGCTGCAACGCCACATCGCCGGGAACCACGTCACCGAGCAGCCGATCGCCGCCACGACGG
>JBFWQW010000162.1:0-4062 GCA_050249235.1 Acidimicrobiia bacterium
AGATTACAAGCGCGCCAAGAGCCGGCGGCACCTCGCCGTGGTCGAGGGCGGCGGGAAGCCGGGCACCTCACGGTCCCGCCGGCCGCTTGTTGCAGTTGTCGAAAGCTGACGTTGCGTGATGCGCGCGGCCGAAGGGGCGACGCTCGAGGTCGTAGAACGCTCGGCCATGGACGCACTGGGGGGATACCGGCGGGACCAGGTCAGGCGCAGCCTGTCGCTCCGCACCATCAACGAGCGAGAGCGGATCCTGACCTCCCTCCTGACGTGGTCCGGCGTCACGCACACCGAGCTCACCGCCGAGATCATCGAGAGCTGGATGGACGCCTGCCGCATCGGGGCCCGGTCGAGGAACAGCTACCTGTCGGCGCTCCGGTCGTTCTTCCACTGGGCCATCCACGCCGGCGCCGCCCACCACAACCCCGTCGAGTGGATGCTCCCGTCCCGGACCGGTCGGCGCGTCCCGCGGCCGATGCACGACGACGACCTCCGCTACGCCATCGACGTCGCCCCACCTCGCATGAAGGCCTGGCTCTGCCTCGCCGCGTTCCAGGGGCTGCGCTGCAAGGAGATCGCCCTACTTCGCCGAGAGGATGTCCTGGACCGGCAGCGCCGGCCGGTGCTCCGCCTGGCCGAGACGAAGGGTGGCCATGAGGCGGTGCTCCCGCTCAACGCCGAGGCGCTTCACGCGCTCCGGGCCGCTGGGCTGCCCCGCCAGGGTCACGTGTTCCTGTCGAGCCGTGGCCGGCCCTTCGCTCCGAGGACGGTGAGCAAGTACATCTCGGCCCACCTGCACGAGCTCGGCATCGCCGCAACCGGCCATCAGGCCCGCCACTGGTTCGGGACCGCTGTGTGGGCCGAGACCCACGACCTGCGCGTGACGCAGGAGATGATGCGCCACTCGAGCCCGGCGTCGACGGCCGGCTATGCCGCGTACGACGAGCCCGCAGCGCGCGCCGCTGTCGAGGGCCTCCACCTCCGGCTCGTGACCGAGCTCCCCGAGCCCGGGGGACGATTGGGCGCCCGTTGATGCCCGCCTAGCTATCGTGCCGGCACTGAACCGAGAGGGGATCGTGATGAGCGACGCGGCGGAAGCTCGAGCGGAGGCAGCAGCAGCGAAGGCGCGCGCCAAGGCGATGCGGCCTTGGTACCGGAAGAAGCGGTGGTGGGCCGTCGGGATCATCGCCGTGCTCATCGGGATCTCGGCCGCCTCGAGTGGCGGTGACGACAACCCGGTGGCAGCCACCGACGACGGCGGCGTGCAGTCCTCCTCGAGCAACGAGAAGAACCCGCCCGTCGACGACGTGACGATCACCGGTTGCGAGAAGAGCTCGATCGGGGCGTCGGTCGACTACCAGATCGTGAACCACTCATCGAGGCGGTCGAACTACGCCATCTCCGTGACCATCGAGTCGGGCACGACGAAGGTGGGCGAGGCCCACGGGTTCGTGAACGACGTCGAGCCGGGCCAGACGGCGGTCGACGGCACGTTCGGCACGGTGTCCGGCAGCCCTGCGTCGATCACCTGCCGGCTCGTCGAGGTGGAGCGCTACGCGTCCTAACCCCGGGCGCGACGAAGCGCCGCCGCCCGATCACCCCGAAGGGCAGAAGGACGGCGGCGCTGCACGCTGGGGGGACCGACCCTGCTGGCGGGGGCGGACGCAGGTGCGGTCAGATCACGGCAGCAGCCCCCGCCGGTGCTCGGCGACGGGGGTGACCCGGCGGATGATGGCCACGGCGGCGCCAAGCCAGGCGGCGATGACCAGGGCGACCTCGCCGACGGTCTCGGCGGCGCCCGCGGGGAGGACCTCGGCGAGGTCGCCGGCGAGCAGCGGGAGCACGACGGCGATGGCGGTCAGGTAGGTGGGCGCCGCCTTGAGGACGACGAGCACGCGGTCGAGCAGCTTGGTCATGGGTTCTCCCCTGAGAGGCGTTCGTCGGTCCGCTTCACGCGGTCGTAGGTGGACGAGCCGCCGTTCGGTTCGAGCGTCTCGGTGCGCCGCTCGATCGTGGTGACGCGCTTCTTGATGTCGGCGATGGCCTCGCCGTGGCGGTCCAGTCGTTCCGGCACCGCCTTGAACACCTCGATCTCCCGGGTGGCCGCCTGCATGAGCTCGATCGCCGGGCGCAGCGCCTTCCGCCAGATCACCCCGAACGCCGTCAGGAGCGCTGCTGCGAGGATGACGACGTCCGCCCAGGTCGTCCCGGTCATGCGTGCGTGACGACCGTGTACCGGCCCTCGGGGAGCCACAGGGCGGCATCGCCGTCGAGGGTCTTCTCCGGGGTGACCGTCGACGGGAGGATGTTCACCACCGAGCCGTGGGCGATCGGGTGGTTCTTGCCGTCGAGGCCGACGAAGGTGGCCTTGCCACCCCCGGCGGGGATGACGACGTCGAAGGTCTGCATGAAGTCCTCCTCCCGCCACGGGGGCCGCGGCGTGTAGTCGATGCCGGGGAGCAGCCCGGCGAAGGTGAACCGTCCGGCGGCCGACCAGGTTCCGACGCCCCACTTCGACCCGCGGGCCTCGATGGTGGTGCGGTCCCCGAGGGACCAGGCGACATGCGTGATGGCCTGCCGGCCGACCCCGACCCCGGTCCCGGCGAACAGCAGCGCGCCGCGGGTGTGCAACGCCTGCTCGACCGGGAGCTCCCTGCCGAGCACCTTCACGTGGCCCCACTGGTAGAAGGCGCCGTGCGGGACCTCCGGGCGGACGTCGGCCCGGTCGCACGCCCACTTCACCAGCCCGGAGCAGTCGAACGCGTCCGGGTCCGGGTCGAGCGGGTGGCCCTTCGCGCCGAAGACGTAGGCGTCTCCGGTCTGGCCGAGCGACTCGAGGAGGACGTCCTCGATGTGGGGCATCAGGTCGCTCCGTCGACCTTGGCGACGTAGGCGGCGCGTTCGGCCCGGACGAAGTCGGCGGCCGGGTTGTCGCTGGCGAACAGCTGCTCGACGTAGTGGCCGCGGTCCATGCGCGCGTACATGGCCTGGAGGTGGTCGTCGACGTCGGCCTGGCGGCCTTCGACGTCGCAGCCGAGGTAGGGGCAGTGGACGTGGCGGTCGGGGTCGCCGTCGAGGTTGGGCATCAGGTCGCTCCCATCTAGACGAGGAAATCGAGCCAGGTGGACTCGCCGAGGTTGATGACCCGGGAGTCCTGCATGTAGGGGACGCCGTTGCTGGCCGAGGCGTAGATGTCGAACGGGTCCCACCACCAGATGTCGCCGACCCATGACGGCTCGTCGGCGTGGGCGGCGAGGAGGCCGGTGACGGCGTTGTAGCCGAGGACCGCCTGGAAGCTCGGCGACCAGGTCGCCGGTCCGAACTCGCCGGCGAAGCAGATCTTGTCCTGGGCGGTGAGCTCGGCGTAGAAGGGGTAGTCGAAGCTGGAGCTGGGGGTGTCGTAGATCGAGAGCCCGACGCTGTCGATCATCGACCACGGCGGCCGCCAGTCGTCGGCGAACTCCCCGGCGGCGCCCTTCCCGCCGTAGACGGTGATGATGTTGTGGACGTCGTTGGCCCACAACCACTGGTAGGCGTAGATCCACAGCGCCCGCAGGTTGGCCTTCGAGATGCCGTAGCTCTCGAAGCTCCACCAGAAGCCCCACTCGTGGAACAGCCGCAACCAGACCGGGATCCGGTCGGCTTGGAAGGACAGCAGGGCGGTGCGGAGCGGGCCGAGGTAGTTGGCCACGAAGGCGGCGTTCTCGCTCGTGCCCGGCACCGACATGCGGCCGACCTGGGTGTTGGTCGGCATCGACCCGGGGTGCTGGTTGGTCGACAGCCCGTTGATCGGGTTGACGGCGTGGTAGTTCATCTCGAGCAGCCCGCCCGACGCGGCGTGAGCCTTGCCGGCCAGGATCGACTGGGTGAAGTCGGCGCCGGTGGACGGGTCGGACGGGTTGGTGGCGTCGGTGCCGGCGTGGGCGCCGTCGATGATCATGGACAGCGGCCGCGCCCCGGAGGCGGACTGCACCTCGTTGAAGTTGGTGAGGCCGGTGGTGAACTGCCGGACGACGCCGGACATGCCGGAGAAGTACTTCCCGGTGCCGCGCAGCGACCGGGCCCACT
>JBFWQW010000163.1:0-3973 GCA_050249235.1 Acidimicrobiia bacterium
CGACTTCGTCGAGGGCGTGCGTGCCCGGCTGATCGACCGCGACACCCCGCAGTGGGATCCGGCGACGCTGCGCGGAGTGAGCGTGGACGTCGTGTGCGAGTTCCTGCGCGGCGGCGCGGACCCGGCCGATCCGGAGATCGCGTTCCCACCGCAGTGATCGTCACAGCAGGTGCAGGGCGCTCGTCCGCGAGCGCTCCGCACCGGCCGCGGTGATCATGAGCCGGGTGCGGCGACGGGCCGCTGCGGCTCGCGCGTCGCCCCGGCGGTGGCGAACGCCATCACCAGGGCCACCACGACCACCAGCAGCGCGTGCAGGATCCCGATCCGCTCGGCGAGCAGGCCGATCAGCGGCGGCCCCGCCAGGAACGCGGTGTAGCCGATCGAGCTGACCACCGCCACCCGCGGTGCCGCGCGGCGCGGGTCGTCGGCCGCAGCGCTCATCCCCACCGGGAAGCCCAGCGCGGCGCCCGCGCCCCACAGCACCGCCCCGGCGAGCGCCCAGCCCGTCCCCGGGCCGAGGACGACGACGAGCAGCCCCGCGAGGGCGAGCAGCACGAACGCGCGCAGCACCACCACCCGCCCGAACCGGGTCAGGAGCGCCCCGCCCCAGATCCGTGCGGCGGTCATCGACGTCATGAAGATGCCGAAGCCCAGCGCCCCCACGGCCTGCGCGGCGCCGTGCCCGTCCACGAACGCGACGGCCGACCAGTCGTAGGCGGTCCCCTCGGTGAACGCCGACGACAGCACCAGCACACCCACGAGCAGCGTGCGCGGCTCCCGCCAGGCGGCGAGGACCGCGCGCGGGCCCGCGTGCTCCTCGCCGGGGTCGGCAGGCAGGAACGCGCGCACCGCGGGCACCACCACGACCGCGACCAGCACCGCAACCCCGACGAGCTGCACCGCGAACGGGACGCCCAGCGCCGCGCACGCCGCCGCGATCGCCGCCCCGGCGACCGCGCCGAGGCTGAACCCGGCGTGCAGGCGCGGCATGAACGGGCGGGCGAGCGCCCGCTCCACCGCCGCCCCCTCGACGTTCATCGCGACGTCCCACACGCCGGCGCCCAGGCCGACGAGGAACAGCGCCGCAGCCGCCGCGGCCTCCGCGCCTGCGACGAGCGCGGCGGCGAGCGCGACCATCCCGGCGACCGACGTCGCCATCGCCGCCACCACGGCCCGGGCCGCGCCGATCCGGCCCACGACGAACCCCGACAGCGGTAGCCCGATCACCGAGCCCGCGGACAGGCAGAGCAGGAGCAGCCCCAGGCCCGCCGGGCTGAGCCCGAACGCGTCCCGCAGCGCCGGCGTGCGGGCGAAGATCGACGCGAACAACGTCCCGTTCGCGACGAACACGGCAGCGACGGCGGTGCGGGCACGGATCACGGCCCCCTCGGCGACGAGCACCCGGCCCATGGTGCCCGCCCCGCGCGCGGATGGCGCGCGGATCGGCCGCGGGGTCCGTCACACCCGCGCCGCCGCTGGTCACGGCTTCGTCGATGGGTCGTCGACGGGGCGTCGACCGGGCGTCGATCAGCCCCCGCGCACGGGCCGCGTGGTCGGCAGGGCCGGCTGCATGCCGGGACTGTCCACGGGCCACCCCTCCATCCGCGCCAGGAACGCGAGGATCCCGGCCGCACCCCAGTGCCAGGAGGGCTCACCGTCGAGGGTCCACTCGGTGCCGACCCGGGTGCCGTACCACGACAACCCCGGCTCGGACTCCACGGCGGTGGCGACGAGCCACCGGCGCGCCTCCTGGGCAGCCGTGCTGAACTCGGCCTCACCGGTGGCGACGCCCAGGTCGTGCAGGAACCATCCGGTGCCGGCCACACCGCTGTTCAGGCCGGAGTGGACACGATCGCTGCCCTCGTACTCGGCCCAGGCGGCACCGCCCTGCTCGCGGAGGGCGACGTCGACGAGCCATTGCCCGGCGGCGCGGGCCTGGTCGAGGTAGTGGGTGTCGCCGGTGACGGCGTACGCCTGCAGGTAGACCCAGCCGATGCCGGCCGCGCCCTCCTCCATGCCGGTCGCGCGGTGCGGATTGGTCTCGTCCCAGCTGTCGTCGTCCACCATGATCGGCCAGCTGAGGCCGTCGTCGCCGGCCGGGGTGGCCGTGGCGTCGAGGAACGCGAGCGGCCGCCGCGCGACATCGAGCCAGTGCGGGTCGCCGGTGCTGACGTACATGTGCAGGAAGACGTAGGCCGCGCCGGCGGCACCGGAGAGGTAGCCGGTGTTGCGTTGGGCCTCGGTCTCCGACTCGGCCAGGCCGCCGTCGTCGTCGAGAAGGCTCTCGAGGTAGGCCGCGCCCCCGCGGGCGTGGTCGGCGTACCGCGCGTCGCCGGTGCGTTCGGCGAAGACGCTGAGCGCGTAGACGATGCCGGCCTGGCCCTCGCCCATACCGTTGCGGTAGGAGGGGGTCGCGTGGTCGCTCCACGCCCACCGGCACATCTCCGGGCAGCTCACGTCGTCGACCCCCACGGCCTCGCCGACGACCCAGTCGACACCGGCGAGCGCCGTCGTGCGGTAGCGCTCGTCACCGGTGCGCTCCCACATCGTCCACAGCAGGTCGGCGATTCCCGCGGCGCCGTCGTCGAACGAGGTGTAGGCCATCGGGGCGATGTCGCGGGGGTCGCGGTAGTCGGGCCAGCGTCCCGGCGCGCCCTCCTGGCCGCCGACGAGGAAGTCCGCGGCCTGGCGCGCGGCGTCGACGTAGGTCTCCCGCTCGCGCTCGTCCTCGGTCACGTCGGCCAGCGCGAGCAGCCCGTTCGCGATCCCTGCAGCGCCGACGTCACGGTCGGTCTGGAAGTGGGGGGCCTGGATGGCGCTGCGCCATGCGCTGCCCCCCGACTCCACGGGAACGGCGGCCGAGACCAGCGCGGCGCCCGGGCTCGCGAGGTCGGGGAGCGCGGGAACCCCCTGCTGGCAACCGGTCACGGCCACGGCCACCCCCACCCCGACGGCCACCACCGCTGCGGCGCTCCGCGTGATCGCGCGGCGCACTACGCCCCAGGTCCTGTCCGGGGGACGGCGACACGCACCCACGACCCCTGGTTGACCGCGGACGGGCGATCGGCGCGCTCCACGACGCCGAAGTCGAACCCCTTGGCCTTGAGGGCGTCGATGGCCAGCGGCAGGTAGTCCCACTGCTCGACGGGACAGTCCACGGTGTTGCCGGCGTCGTGCAAGAGGATCAGGGCCTGGTCGCGAGCCTCGGTGAGGATGAACTTCTGCAGGCGCGCCGCACCGGGGCACTCGAAGTCACCCTGGAGGGTCGAGTCCCAGTGCCAGAGGACCCCGCCCGACAGGTTCTCCTCCTTCAGCACCTCGTCGGCCGCCGGGGACGACTCACCGTGCGGGTACCGGAACAGCGTCGGCGCCGTCCCGGTGATGTCGGTGAGGATGCGACTGGTCCGCGTGATCTCCTCCCGGGCCTGGTCCTGCGTCAGCTCGGGGAACTCCGGATGGCTGTAGGAGTGGTTGCCGATGACGTGCCCCTCGTCCCGGATCCTCCGTACCAGATCGGGGTTCGCCTCGGCGTTGCTCCCCTGCAGGAAGAACGTCGCCGTGACCCCCTTCTGCTTCAGCACCTCCAGCACGTACGCGGTGCGCTGCCGGGAGGGTCCGTCGTCGAAGGTGAGCGCGACCAGGGGGCCGGTCGCCGTGCGCGGCTCGGCCACCGGGATCGCCGCAGGAGGAAGCGGGCCGGCCGACGCGGGCTGCGCCGACACGAGCTCACGAGGCGGGAAACCGTTCACGAAGACCGCCCCGCCCGTCACGGTGGCGGCTCCGGAGAGCAGCAGGACCGCGATCACGAACAGCCTCCGCCGCCGCATCGCCTTCGTCGATCTCGCCTTCGCCGGTCTCGCCTGCGCCGGTGGCTCGGTCCTGGGTGGCTCGGTCCTGGGTGGCTCGGTCCTGGGTGGCTCGGTCCTGGGTGGCTCGGTCCTGGGTGGCTCGGTCCTGGGTGGCTCGGTCCTGG
>JBFWQW010000164.1:0-3953 GCA_050249235.1 Acidimicrobiia bacterium
ACCCGGCAGGTGCCTTTCGTCGAGGACGGGTCGAGGCTTCAGACACCCGAATCGTCCTTGAACGAAAGGCCCTTGTCGCGGATGGGCTCAACTCACCTCCGCACTACCTGCGGATCCCGGTCTGAGGCGGGCAGGATGGCGCCCGCATGCGCTTCCCCCTGACGACGCTCTCGGCCGCGGAGCTGGCCCTCCAGGCGGAGGTGCGGGCCTTCCTCGACGCCGAGCTGGCCAACTACGCCGGGCCCGATCCGGGCCTGGGGATGAGCGGCGGCGGCTCGTCGCCGGCCTTCTCCCGACGCCTGGGCGAGCTGGGCTGGCTGGGGATGGCCCTCCCGAAGCGCTACGGCGGGGGCGAGCGCAGCGCAGTCGAGCGCTTCGTCGTGGTGGAGGAGCTGCTCCGCCGGGGCGCGCCCGTCGACCACCACTGGATGGCCGACCGCCAGAGCGGGCCCACGATCGCCCGCTTCGGCACCGAGGTGCAGAAGGAGCGCTTCCTGCCCCTCGTCTGCCGGGGGGAGGTGTGCTTCTGCATCGGGATGAGCGAGCCCGACTCGGGCAGCGACCTGGCGTCGGTGCGGACCCGCGCCGTCCCGGTGGCCGGCGGCTGGCAGCTCAACGGCACGAAGGTCTGGACCACCAACGCCCACGTCGGCGACTGGATCATCGTGCTCTGCCGCACCGCCGCCGCCGACGACCGCCATGCCGGCTTGAGCCAGCTGATCGTCGACCTGCGCAGCCCCGGCGTCACCGTTTCGCCGATCCGGCTCATCGACGGCACGGCCGACTTCAGCGAGGTGGTGTTCGACGAGGTCTTCGTGCCAGCCGACCTGCTCCTCGGGGCGGAGGGGGAGGGGTGGGCGCAGAACACGTCGGAGCTGAGCTTCGAGCGGGCCGGCCCGGAGCGGTGGCTGTCGCCCTACCTCGTCGTCGAGCACTTCCTCCGCGAGCACGGCGACCGGCTCGGCGAGACCGCGGTGGCCTTCCTGGGCGAGGCCGCGGCCACGTGGTGGGCACTGCGCCAGGTGTCCCTCTCGGTTGCCCGCATGATCGACGAGGGGCGGGCCCCGTCCACCGAGTCGGCCATCGGCAAGGACCTCGGCACCCGCTTCGAGCAGTCGGTCATGGCCGCGGTGCAGTCGCTCGTCGACACGGAGCCGTCGCTCGACGACCCCACGCCGTTCGGGCGGCTCCTCGCCCGGGCCCTGCTGGTGGCGCCGACGTGGACCATCCGGGGCGGCACGAACGAGGTGCTCCAGGGCGTCGTGAGCCGGGGCCTCCGGTGACGGAGGCGCTGCTCCTGGAGACGGCCGCCCGGGCGTTCGCGGCCACCTGCACGCCCGCCGCCCTCCGCCGGGCCGAGGCCGAGGGGTGGGCACCTGACGTCTGGAAGGCGGCCGCCGGGATCGGGCTGCCCTGGGTCGGCGTGCCCGAGGCGGCCGGGGGCGCCGGGGGCGACCTCGTCGACGCGGTCGAGGTGCTGCGGGTGGCCGGCGCCCACGCCGCGCCCGTGCCGCTGGCCGAGACCGGCTTCCTGGCCGGCTGGCTCCTCGCGTCGGCCGGCCTGCCGGTCGGTGACGAGCCCCTCACGGTGGTGCCGGACGGGCGGGGCCTGCGGCTCGGCCCCGGCGGCCTGGGCGGGCGCGGTGAGGTGTCGGGTCGGGCCACCGGCGTGGCCTGGGCCGGTCGGGCCCGGGCCGTGGTGGCGCTGGTCGAGGAACGCGTGGTCGTCGTGCCCGCCGCGTCGCTGCACATCGAGCCGTCCACCAACCTCGCGGGTGAGCCCCGGGCCACGGTGGTCTTCGACGGCGCCGTCCCGGAGGCCGACGCAGCCGCGCCGCCGGGCGTCACCGCCGACGCCCTCCGTCACCGCGGCGCGCTGAGTCGGGCCGCGCTCATGGCCGGTGCCCTCGAGGCCGTCGCCCTGCGAACGGCGGCCTACACCTGGGAGCGGCACCAGTTCGGCAAGCCCATCGCCACCTTCCAGCTGGTGCAGTCGATGGTGGTGCGGGCGACGGAGGAGGCGGTGCTCGCCGACCTGGCCGTCCAGGCCGCGGCCCGCGCCGCCCTCGACGGCCCGGCCACCTTCGAGATCGGCGCGGCCAAGCTCCTCGCCAACGCCGCCGCCCGGACGGTCACCCGGGCCGCCCACCAGGCCCACGGGGCCATCGGCATGACCGAGGAGCAGGGCCTGCACCACCTGACCCGCCGGCTGTGGGCGTGGCGGGCGGAGTACGGCGACGGCGCCTGGCCGCTGGCGCTCGGGCGCCGGGTTGCGGCCGCCGGCGCCGACCGCCTGTACGAGGTCGTCGCCGGCGGCTCGGCCGGCCTGACCTGAGGGTGGTGGCGGTGCCCGACTCCTGACCCCGCGGCTCGGTCGACAAGGAACGGGTCAGTTGGGGCGGGTGGGGGGCAGGACGTGGCGCTCGATGCGGGCGCCGGCCTCCCCGAGGCCGCGAACGGTGACGCGGTCGTAGGCGACCAGCCGGTCGGTCGAGGGATCGAAGTAGAGGATCGAGCAGGTGAGAGGCTCCGGTGTCTCGCCCTGCAGGGACCGGAGGCCGGCGCCGCCGGTCGATCCCTCGACCAGGAGCGTGGTGGTGCCGATGGTGCCCTGCCTGGCCTCGTGGGAGTGCCCGGCGAGCACGAGCGGAACCCGGCCGCCGAGGCCGGCCGCGATCCGGGCGTCGTGCACGAGGGCGACGTCGACGTCTGGTGGCTCGTCGGCGCCGAGCCGTCGGGCCACCTCGGGGGCGAACGCGTCCGCCTGCTCGCGCTCGGTCGCCCCGTCGGCCACCTGGTCCTTGTCGGGCGTGTACCGGGGGTCGCCGATGCCCCAGAAGCGCAGGCCGGCAACGGTGGCGGCGTCGCCGTCGAGCACGACGGCGTTCGGCTGGGCCGCCACCACCGCCTGGGTGCTGGCCGAGTCGTGGTTGCCCCGCACCCAGACGTACGGCACGCCGAGGGTGCCGATCCGCTCGACCAGGCGGCTCTCGGGCACTGAGCCCCAGTCGGTGATGTCGCCGGTGTCGACCACGGCGTCGACGTCGAACTGCTCGATCAGGAGCGCAGCCAGGTCGAAGGCCTGGGGGTTGAGGTGGATGTCGCTCACGTGCAGCACCCGCACGGTGTCGTCCCCGGGCGAGAGGTCGGGCAGGCCCGCGGCGGCGCGGTAGAGCGCGAGGACGTTGCCCACCAGCTCGGTCAGCTGGGCCCGGTACTCGCCGAACCGGTCGACGACCTTCTCGAGGTCGCCGACGGCGGTCGGGGCCGCGGTGAGCAGGCCGGAGTACTCCGGCTCGGCCACGGCCTCGGCGTCGAAGGTCACCGCCGCGGCGCCGCCGACGGACACGGTCAGGAGCCCGCCGACGAGCCCACCGAGAGCGGCCGCCCGCAGCCGGACCGAGGCGGCCAGGGCGCCGAGGGCGCCGCCGACGACGGCCACGACGAAGGCACGGAGGGCGAGGCGGCGCAGGGCCCGCCCGGCGTCGTCGGCGATGTCGTCCTCGAGCGACGTGAGGACCCGGGGGTCGCCGGCGATCCGCTCGGCCTCGTCGAGGCGGAGCTGGTCCACCCGCACCTCGAGGGTGAGGGGCGCGGCGTGGGTGTCGAGCCGGAGGTTGCCGAGCGGGGCCAGGCGCACCAGGGTCTCGCCCCGCAGCGACGGCCGGGCCTGGATGGTGGCGTCGAACGGCCCGATGCGGGCCGGCACCTGACCGGCCAGCGCCAGCCCGAGCGCGGCGCCGGCGACGGCGAAGGCGACGATGCGCAGGCGGCGGCGGATCGTCCGGGCGCGATCCGCTCGTCCCCACCCGCTCCGGAGGACCCTCCCGGCGGCCCGCGGGGCTCGCCGGAGCGGCCCTCGACCACGGGCCACGGAGGGTGAACGGGCGGTCACGTCCGACGCGTCGCGTCGCGTCGTGCCCATGGCACGGGTGGGGGTCCAGCGGGGGCGG
>JBFWQW010000165.1:0-3798 GCA_050249235.1 Acidimicrobiia bacterium
GGACCGGAGTCCTGGATCCGCCTCCCCGACGGGAGCCGCCTCGACGACCGGCCGGTGTACCTCGTGACGGGCGCCTCGACGCCGAACATCCTGCTCGACGAGGCCGGGGTCACCCGCGATCGGCCCGGCGGGGCGGCCAGCGTGCACGTCACGGGCACGAGCACGGCCTTCGAGGCCACCGTCGACCTGGAGGTGCGCGGTGGGAGGCAGGGCGTGGGTGAGCGCCTCGCCGGGACGTTCGTGATGGGCGGCGCCAACGGGGAGATGGGTCCCTTCTCCGGACGGGTCACCGTGCCGTCCCCCGACGGGTTCGTGACCCTCGTCGTGGTGCTGTCGACCACGTCGGCCGAGGACGGGACCGTCCAGGAGGCGACGATCCGGGCCTTCCACCCCCTCGACTGGTCGGACGGCTGAGCCGAGGCGGCCCGGACCCCGACGCCGGACCCACGGCGCGGCCCAGCTGGTCCGCACCGCGGCCGGCACAGGCAAGACTGCTCGGCCGTGGCTCCCGACCCGGTGATCCGAACGACGGGGCTCACCAAGCGGTTCGGTGCGGTGACGGCCCTGGACGACGTCGACCTCGAGGTCGGGGCGGGTGAGGTGTTCGGCTACCTGGGGCCGAACGGCGCCGGCAAGAGCACCACCATCCGGCTGATGCTCGACCTCCTGCGCCCCACCGCGGGCACCTGCGAGGTGCTGGGGGGCAGCGGGGCCGACCCGGAGATCCGCCGGCGCATCGGCTACCTCCCGGCCGAGCTCCACCTCGAGCCGGCCTACACCGCCGCCGACCTCGTCGCCTTCTTCGGCGCCCTCCGGGGCGTCGCCGGCGGGGGCCGGGCCCCGGAGCTCTACGAGCGCTTCGGCGTCGATCCCTCCCGCCGGCTGGGCGAGCTCAGCACCGGCAACCGCCGCAAGGTGGCCATCGTCCAGGCCTTCCTCCACCGGCCCGAGCTGCTCATCCTCGACGAGCCCACCAGCGGCCTCGACCCGCTGCTGCAGGAGGAGTTCCACCAGCTGGTGCGGGAGGAGCGCGACCGGGGGGCGACCGTCTTCCTCTCCAGCCACGTGCTGCCCGAGGTGGAGGAGCTGGCCGACCGCATCGCGGTCCTCAGGGCCGGCCGGCTGATCGACGTCACCAGCCTCGACGAGCTGCGGTCCCGGGCCCGCCAGCTCCTCGACGTGCACGTGCAGGGGCCGGTGCCGCCGGACCTGTTCGCCGGGGTCCCGGGCGTCGTGCGGCGGTCGGTGGAGGGGTCGGTCGTCCGGCTCGAGATCGAGGGGTCGATGGACGCCGTGGTGAAGGCGGCGGCCGCCGTCGACGTCCGCCGGGTGGTGAGCCACGAGACCGACCTGGAGGAGCTCTTCCGCTCCCTCTACAGCGACGAGCGCCCCGCCGGCGCCGGGCTGGTGCCGTGACCGTCCTCGCCCGGTGGCTGCGGGACCGGGCCCGGTCGACGGCGTGGTGGGCGCTGGGGGTGGGTCTCACCGTCCTCGTCACGATGGCCCTGTTCCCGACCCTGCAGGGCGACGGGAGCGTCGACGACATCTTCAAGGACCTGCCGGACTCGCTGAAGTCCGCGTTCGGGATCAGCGACCAGGTGTCGCTCACCTCGGCCGCCGGCTACCTGCAGTCCCAGCTCGTGGGGACCATGCTCCCGATCCTCCTGATCGTCTTCGGGATCGCGGCCGGGGCCCGGGCCATCGGCGGCGCCGAGGAGGAGGGTCGCCTCGAGCTGCTCCTCGCCAACCCGGTGACCCGCCGGCGGGTGGCCGCCGAGCGCGCCCTCGGGGTGGCCGTCCAGGTGGTGGCCCTGGGGGCGGCGACGGCAGCCTGCACCATCGGGTCGGCGGCCGCCTTCGGGGCCCTGGAGGACGTGTCGATGCCCGGCTTCGTGGTGGCGCTGGCGGCGACGACGTCGCTCGGGCTGCTCCACGCCGCGGTGGCCTTCGCCGTCGGCGCGGCCGTCGGCCGGCGGGGACCGGCCCTGGCGGTGGCGGCCGCGGTGGCGGTCGTCGGCTACCTCCTGCAGGCGCTGGGGACGATGGCGAGCGTGATCGAGCCACTGGCGGTGGTCTCGCCGTGGCACTGGTTCCTCGAGCGGAACATGCTGGCGGAGGGGCCGGACTGGATGGCCCTCCTGGCACCGGTCGCCATCGCCCTGGTGGTGGCCCAGGCCGGGATGCTCCGCTTCCAGGGTCGCGACCTCCGGTAGCCGGCCGGCGCCGGCCACCGCACCCGGCGACCGGGCCTGCCATCCTGGTCGGGCCTGCGGGACGTCACCGCAAGGGGGCCGGCGGTCCGGCCCGCTCCGACACCAGACACAGGGAGACCGAGACGTGGAGCTGGAGCTCACCTCCGACCAGGAGTTCTTCGCCGAGACGACGAGGAAGTACCTGGAGGACAAGATCCCGGTGCAGTGGCTCCGCCAGCACCGGGACGACCCCGACGGCTTCGAGCGGGCCTACTGGTCGCAGGGCGCCGAGCTGGGCTGGACGTCGCTCCTCGTCGGCGAGGCCGACGGCGGCGGGAGCATCAGCGAGCGGGGCCTCGCCGACCTGGCCCTCGTCGCCTTCGAGTTCGGCCGCCACGCCGCCCCCGGCCCGCTCCTGCCCTCGAACGTCGTGGCCGCCGCCCTCTCCCGCTGGGGCACCGACGACCAGAAGGCCGGCCCGCTGCAGGGCATCCTGAGCGGCGAGGTCGTCGCCACCTGGGCCGCCGCCGAGCCCCGGCCCAACGACCGCCTCGGTGCCGTCGCCCTCGACGCCGCCCCCGGCGAGGGAGGGGGCTTCACGTTGACGGGCCGCAAGATGCCCGTGGAGGCCGGCGCCCAGAGCGACCTCTTCCTGGTGGCGGCCCGCACCGCCGGCGGGGTCACGAACCTCCTCGTCCCGGCCGACGCGCCCGGCCTGCGGATCACGCCGATGCAGGGCCTCGACCTCAGCCGGCGCTTCGCCGCCGTCGACTTCGACGGCGTCGCGGTGCCGGCGTCGGCGGTCGTCGGCCGGGTCGACGGGGCCGCGGCCGACAACGAGCGCCTCGTCGACCTGGCCGGGGCGATCCAGTCCGCCGAGGTCGTCGGCGCCATGGACCGATGCCTCGAGATCACCATCGAGTGGTCGTTCAACCGCTACTCCTTCGGCCGGCCGCTGGCCTCGTACCAGGAGCTCAAGCACCGCTTCGCCGACATGCGGGCCTGGCTCGAGGCGGCCCATGCCATCAGCGACACCGCCGTCTCGCTCGTGCACGAGGAGTCGCCGCTGGCCGCCGAGCACGTCAGCGCGGCGAAGTCGTTCCTCGGCGTCTACGGCCCCGAGCTGGCCCAGGACTGCGTTCAGATGCACGGCGGGATCGGCGTCACGTTCGAGCACGACCTGCACCTGTACCTGCGCCGGATCGTCGTCGACGCCCGCCTTTACGGCACCGTCGGCGACCACCGCCGGCGCATCACGTCGATCCTCGAGGAGAGGGAGGGCACCCGTGTCTGAGACCACTGCCGACCAGGCCGCCACCGACGGCGACGACGAGGTCGAGGACCTCGACAGCTTCCGGTCCCGCCTGCGCAGCTGGCTGGCCGACAACGTGCCGAAGGCCACGCCGGCGACCCGCCAGGGCGTGCGCGGCGACATGTCCGACGAGGAGGAGCTGGCCGACGTGGCCCGCACCCGCCAGCTGCAGCGCCAGCTCTTCGACGGTGGCTTCGCCGGGATCATCTTCCCGAAGGAGTACGGCGGGGCCGGGCTCACGCCCGCCCACCAGCAGGTGTTCAACGAGGAGATCGTCGGCTACGAGTACCCGGC
>JBFWQW010000166.1:0-3638 GCA_050249235.1 Acidimicrobiia bacterium
GACGCCGGCCCGCCGCCGAGGCGGACGTCGAGGCCTCCGGCGGCCTCCTGGGCCAGGCGCAGCACCTCGGGTGGCGACCCGTCGACGAAAGGGAAGCTCGTCCCGTTCTCGAACTCGATCGTCGGGAGCTTCTCGTGGGTCATGACGAAGACGGGTGTGCGGAAGGGCGGCTCGTCGCCCCACCAGCCCCGCCAGTCGGCGGGCCGGTCGGCGGCGGGCGGGCCGAACTTGGCGCGGCCCATGATCTCGGCGCCGATGCCCTGGTCCCACAGGGTGGTCAGCGCCCGGTCCAGGGTGACGGGGGCGTCGACGGCGTCGATCCCGTGGATGAACCGCCCGTCGAACCCGCCGAAGAGGGCTGCCGCGCCGCCGATCGGGGCGTCGAGGGTCACGGTCGCACCGGCGGCGTAGCCGTCGAGGGAGATGTTGAGGTTGTGCACACGGGTGCGCGCCATGGTGCCCTCCTGGGAGCGTCGACGGTCTACGGGCAGACCGGCCCGGACCGCCGAACTCATCGCCGGGGTCGTGAGTGGCGATGGCCGCCACGGCGACCATCGCCACTCACGGCGAGCCGGGGCTCAGCGCACCGAACGGACGGCGCCCGTGTCGGCCGAGGTGGCCAGGGCGGCGTAGGCGCGCAGGGCCTGCGAGACCGGGCGCTGCCGGTCCACGGGCTGCCACGGCCGCTCCGACGCCTCCATCTTCGCCCGTCGCGCCGCCAGCACCTCGTCGTCGACGAGCAGTGCCACCGTGCGCGAGCGGACGTCGAGCAGGATCGTGTCGCCGTTCTCGACCAGCCCGATCGTGCCGCCCGCGGCGGCCTCGGGGGAGACGTGCCCGACCGAGATTCCCGACGAGCCGCCGGAGAAGCGGCCGTCGGTGACCAGCGCGCACTTCGCCCCGAGACCCGCGCCCTTGAGGAACGCGGTGGGGTGCAGCATCTCCTGCATCCCCGGCCCGCCGGCAGGCCCCTCGTAGCGGACGACGAGGACGTCGCCGGGCCGGATCTCCTTGTTCAGGATGACCGAGACGGCCTCCTCCTGGCTCTCGACGACCCGCGCGGGGCCCTCGAAACGCCAGATGTCCTCGGGGATGCCGGCGGTCTTGATGACGGCGCCCTTCTCCGCGAGGTTGCCGCGCAGCACCGCGAGCCCGCCGTCGGCGGTGTAGGCGTGCGCCTTGTCGCGGATGCACCCGCCGGCGGCGTCGGTGTCGAGCGAGGACCAGCGGTTCTCGGTGGAGAACGCCTTCGTGGTGCGGACCCCGCCGGGCGCGGCGTGGTAGAGCTCGACGGCCTGCTCCGACGGCGAGGCCGAGCGGATGTCCCACTCGCCGAGCCACTCCTGCAGCGACGGGGAGTGCACGGCGTGCACGTCCTCGCGCAGCAGTCCGGCACGCCACAGCTCGCCGAGGATCGCGGGGATTCCGCCGGCCCGGTGCACGTCCTCCATGTGGTAGCTGGAGTTCGGCGACACCTTGGCCAGGCAGGGCACGCGGCGGGAGATGGCGTCGATGTCGGCGAGGGTGAAGTCGACCTCGCCCTCCTGCGCGGCGGCGAGGATGTGCAGCACCGTGTTGGTGGAGCCGCCCATGGCGACGTCGAGGGCCATCGCGTTCTCGAACGCGGCGCGGGTGGCGATGTTGCGGGGCAGCGCGGCGGCGTCGTCGTCGCGGTACCAGCGGGTGGCCAGCTCCATGACGGTGCGCCCGGCCTGCTCGAACAGGGCGCGGCGCGCGGCGTGGGTGGCGAGGGTGGACCCGTTCCCGGGCAACGAGAGCCCGAGGGCCTCGGTGAGGCAGTTCATCGAGTTGGCGGTGAACATGCCCGAGCAGGAGCCGCACGTCGGGCACGCGGAGCGCTCGACCTCGGAGAGCCCCTCCTCGTCGACCTCGGGGGAGGCGGACGCGGAGATGGCGGTGATGAGGTCGGTCGGGGCCTGCGCGACACCGCCGACGACGACGGCCTTGCCGGCCTCCATCGGGCCGCCGGAGACGAAGACCGTCGGGATGTTCAGCCGCATCGCGGCGTTGAGCATCCCCGGGGTGATCTTGTCGCAGTTGGAGATGCAGACGAGCGCGTCGGCGGCGTGGCCGTTGACCATGTACTCGACGGCGTCGGCGATGACCTCGCGGCTGGGCAGCGAGTAGAGCATCCCGCCGTGGCCCATCGCGATGCCGTCGTCGACGGCGATCGTGTGGAACTCCCGCGCGATGCCGCCGGCCTGCCGGACGGTCTCGGCGACGATCTCGCCCATGTCCTTGAGGTGGACGTGGCCGGGCACGAACTGGGTGTAGCTGTTGGCGATGGCGACGATCGGCTTTCCGAAGTCGTCGTCGGTCATCCCGGTGGCGCGCCACAGGGAACGCGCACCGGCGGCGTTGCGGCCATGGGTGGTGACACGGGAACGCAGGGCCGGCATCGGCTCACTCTCCAGCCGGATCGGGCAGCCTGCCGCCGCTGACGGCGGCGAGCTGGGACAGGTCACGGACGTGCACGGCGGGCAACGGGAGCTCCCCGCCGCTGGTCAGCACCGCGCTGACGCGGGCACCCCGGGACCGGGTGGCGGGCTGCAGGCGCATGGAGCTGATCGACTCCCACGGTACGCGGCGGCCACCGAGGGCCGTGCGCACGGTCACGGCGTCGGCGTCGACGACGGTGCGGGTGCGCGCGAGCCAGTAGACGATGCCGACGGGCACGAGGTAGACGAGCCAGAACCAGGGCGCGCCGAACGCGGCCGGGACGGCGAAGACCGCGAGGGCGATCGGGAACAGGTAGGCCAGCCGCGCCGGCCGGAACACGGCACGCGGGGGCGCCTCGCTGGGAGTGCTGTCGTCGCGCTGTCCCGTGCTGTTCACGCACCCCATCGTCGCACCCGGCAGGGTGACGTCGAGCGCGGGTCGACGATGCGGCTCACGATGCGGGGCCGCACCGTGCTAGCGTCGGACCCATGTTCGTCACCGACCTCCTCGTAGTAATTCGCAGGCGCGTTCTCGCCTGAGTTCCTCACGAGTTCTCGGACGACGACGCGCCACCCTCGTTCCGCTACGGCGGCGGGGGTTTTTTCATGCCCTGACCGGAGTTGCCATGACCGCATCGCCCACGACGCAGCGAGGCTGACCGATGACCACCGCCACCCCCCGCTCCGGTGCCACCGGACCGAAACCGGCGCCGCCGCCCGGCCGACCCGGCACCCCGACCCGGACCGACGGCGTCCGCACCGACGTGCCCGGCCCCCGTATCGGGCCGGAGCCGATGACCGGGGCCCAGTCGCTCGTGCGCTCGCTCGAGGAGATCGGCTGCGAGGTCGTCTTCGGTATCCCGGGCGGGACGATCCTGCCCGCGTACGACCCGCTGCTCGACTCGACGCGCGTGCGGCACGTCCTGGTCCGCCACGAGCAGGGCGCGGGGCACGCGGCCACCGGGTACGCGCAGGCCACCGGCCGTGTGGGTGTGTGCATGGCGACGTCGGGCCCGGGCGCGACCAACCTCGTCACCCCCATCGCCGACGCTTACATGGACTCGATCCCGATGGTGGCGATCACCGGTCAGCAGTCCCGTCCGCTGATCGGCACGGATGCCTTCCAGGAGGCCGACATCACCGGCATCACCATGCCGGTGACCAAGCACAACATGCTGG
>JBFWQW010000167.1:0-3531 GCA_050249235.1 Acidimicrobiia bacterium
GGGCCCGGCGGTCAGGGCAGCGGCGGCTGGACGACCCGGTCCGGCTCGTCGCTCGCCCCCCGGCGCAGCTCCCGCTGCGCCTCACCCAGCGAGCGGGCGAGGTGGGGCAGCTTGGCGCCACCGAAGATCAGCAGTGCGATGGCCAGCACGATCAGCAGCTCAGGTGCTCCCAGGCCCATCATCGGGGCCCTCCTCTCGTCGCCGTGACCCCTCTTCGGATCCGAAGCCGGCTGCGGATGGCGCCTGCCGAGGGCGGACGAGGGCGGTGACGGCCGTCGCGGACCCCGGCGGGGGCGCCTCGACCACCGGTGGTGTGGGATGACCCGGCGACCGGGGAAGGTGGGCTCCGATGGCGCGATGGCAGGTGACGGTCGTCAGCGAACCCGACGAGGCCCATCCGGTGGAGGCGGCGGCCCGCCGCCTGGCGGCGATGGTCGAGGAGGCCGATCTCGACGTGGTGGTCGAGGACGGTTGCCCCGGCATCCGCATGCGGCTCCTCGCCATCGACGATGGCGCCGCCGCCGACATCACCCGCCGCCGTTGGGAGCAGCTCGTCCTCCAGGCCGGCGTCAAGGTCGGTCCCGTCCGGCGCCTCGAGGTCGTGGAGCAGCTCCGGACCTCGTAGTCACCCCGCCGCCGCACCGGTGGTCGGGCGTCGGGCGCTCGGGCCGTACGACCCTGGTAGCCGGTCGAGCGAGCGGGTAGAGCGGCGGGCATGGCCGACGACGACCTCCAGGACATCTACCGCGCCGACGGCACGTTCGTCTCCGTGTACCTGCCGACGCCCAGCGCCCTGACCCAGGCCGGCCAGCTCCTGACGACACGCTGGAAGAACCTCAGGCGGACCCTGGCCGCCGACGGGGCCGACGACGACACGCTCGCAGCCATCGACCGCGCCCTCGACGTGGACACCGAGGCGGTGACCGCCCAGGCCGGCCGCACGCCCCAGGACGCGCTGGCGTCCCGCGACGACAGCGCCGAGCACGGGGCCGGAGCCGGTCTGGCCGTCATCGCGGTTGGCGGGACGGTGCGGCTGGTCGAGGCCCTGGCCTCCTTCGAGGGTGAGGGCGCGGGACGGGTGGGTCCACTGCCGTGGCTGGCGCCGCTGCTGTCGGCCCGCCGCGAGCGCGTGCCCTATCTCGTCGTGCTCGCCGACCGTGCCGGTGCCGACATCGCCGGCTACGGCCCGGACGACGAGGTGGACGTGACCATCGACGCCGTCAACCAGGGGCCCGCCATCGAACGCGTCAAGCCGGGCGGCTGGTCGCAGCGCCGGTACCAGCAGCGGGCCATCGAGGCGTGGGAGGAGAACGCCCGGGAGGTGGCCGCCGAGGTCGCCGACCTCGCCGATCGCGTCGGCGCCCGCTTCATCGGCCTGGCCGGCGACGTCCACGCCACCCGGCTGCTCGAAGCCGACCTCCCGGCGAGGTGGGCACCGCTGGTCCGCCGGCTCGACACCGGCACCCGGGCCGCCGGGGGCGACGACCAGGCGCTGGAGGAAGAGCTCCACCGCCTGGTCCGCACGGTTGTCGCCGAGGACCAGGTGGCGCTCATCCGCACCTACAGGGAGGAGCTCGGCCAGCGCGACCGGGCCGCGACCGGACCGGCCCGGGTGGTGGAAGCCCTGCAGACCGGGATGGTCGAGCACCTGCTGCTCGCCGCCGGGCCAGGCGGGGACCGGACGGCGTGGTTCGGGCCCCAGCCGCTCGAGCTGGCCCTCGACGAGGCGACCCTGCGGAGCATGGGGGTCGAGGACCCCCGCCAGGCGCACTTCGACGACGTCGCGGTGCGGGCCGCGTTGGGGAGCGGGGCGTCGGTGGACCTGGTGCCGGCGACGATCGTCGACGGGCACGTGGCCGCCGTGCTGCGAGCGGTGCTCGCCCCGGCGAGACCAACGACGGGGTCGTCCCCCGGCGGGGGTGCGGCGGACGCCTGATTCGCGGGGGCGACGCCGCCGAGCCGGGAGTCAGGGGTGCCGCCCACCACGTCGTGCCGCCAGCTCCGGAGGCGGCACGAGCCCCCTCTTCGGCTGCTTCACCGCCGTGACGATCGGCGGGCATCGACCCGGTCGGGGAGCCAGGACGGGGCTGGTCGAGCGGCGTGCCGACCCGAGACCTCAGGCCGGCGGCGCCACCTTCGGATGGGGCATGCAGTACTCGTCGTACTCGGCGATGACGATCTCGCCGGCGTCGGGACCGCAGGACGGGCACTCCGGGTCGCGGGGCACCTTGAAGGTGCGGAACGACTCCTCGAGGGCGTCGTAGGTGAGGAGCCGGCCGGCGAGGGTGTCGCCGATGCCGAGCACCAGCTTGATGGCCTCCATGGCCTGGATCGAGCCGATGATGCCGGGGAGCACGCCGAGCACGCCGGCCTCGGCGCACGAGGGGGCCAGCTCGGCGGGGGGAGCGACGGGATACATGCAGCGGTAGCAGGGCCCCTCGTAGGGGTGGAACACCGTGGCTTGGCCCTCGAAGCGGAAGATCGAGCCGTGCACCACGGGGATGCGCTTCAGGAGCGAGGCGTCGTTCACGAGGTAGCGGGTCGGGAAGTTGTCGGTGCCGTCGACGATCACGTCGTAGCCGTCGAGGATGTCGAGGATGTTGTCCGCCCCGAGCCGGACGTCGTAGGTGACGACGTCGACGTCGGGGTTGAGCAGCGTGAGGGTCTTCTTGGCCGAGTCGACCTTGCGATCGCCGATGCGGTCCATGTTGTGGAGGATCTGGCGCTGCAGGTTGGAGTCGTCGACGACGTCCATGTCGATGATGCCGATGGTGCCCACGCCCGCCGCGGCGAGGTAGAGAGCCGCCGGCGACCCGAGGCCGCCGGCGCCGAGCAGGAGGACCTTGCTGTCGAGCAGCTTGAGCTGGCCCTCCTCCCCCACCTCGTTGACGAGGAGGTGGCGCTGGTAGCGGTTGCGCTGGTCGGGGCTGAGGCGACGGGGCCGGCTCCAGGGCCGGCCGTCGTCCTTCCAGCGGTTGAACCCGCCGATCACGGACACCACGTCGGAGTAGCCGAGGTTCGTGAGCGTCTCGGCTGCGAACGCCGAGCGGGTCCCGCCGGCGCAGTAGACAACGAGGGGGGCGTCGTGGTCGGGCACCCGGCCCTCGATGTTGGTCTCGAGCTGGCCGCGGGGGATGTGCACCGCGCCGGGAAGGGCGCCCTGCTCGTACTCGTCGGGCTCCCGGACGTCGAGCACGACGACGCCCGGCTCGGCGATCGACCGCTCGGCGGTGGCGCCGTCCACCTCGCGGATGCGCGACTTGGTCTCGGCGAGGAGCTCCCGGAAGCTGGCCATGGTCGAAAGGCTACCGGTCAGGTCAGGAATCGTGAAGCGGCCCACCTCCGCCCGCTTCGGGTGCGAGCGGCTCGACCCCGGCCACGAGCGCCGGCAGGACCGTGCCGAGCCGGCCCCGGAGGACGGCGTCGGCGATGTCGTCGTAGTCGGTCTCGGTGTCGTTGGCGATGACCAGCCTGGCGCCGGCCCGCTCGGCCAGCGGCACGAGCGAGGCGGCCGGGTGGACCTGGAGCAGC
>JBFWQW010000168.1:0-3504 GCA_050249235.1 Acidimicrobiia bacterium
ATCTCGTCGAGCTGCCAGGCGACGTGGATGACCGGGGCCCCGTCGACGCGGGCGAGCACTGCCGGACACGGGATGACCTCAGGGCCCTCCTCGGGGCCGCCGATCATGCAGGGCTCGCCGACCGCGCCGTCCTTCTCGGCCAGCCACGCCATCTGCTCGGGGGTCGCTGCGACCGGGATCACTCGGCGGCGTCCTTCGGGAGGACGCGGACGTGGCGTGGCTCGTCGTGGTAGCCGTGCACCTCGACAGGAGGGTCAGGGTCGACGAGATCCCACGCAGTGCCCGCCAGGCGGGCCACCAGGTCGAGGAGCGCCCACCGCCACCGCCACGCCGCAGCGGCCAGCAGGGCCAGCCAGGGGGCGAACGACAGCCACTCCCGGATCAGCACGGCAGCCTCGGACTCCATCAGGTCTCCTTCGTGGGGGTGAAAGCGGAACGGATGAAGCCGTGCTCCCGTGCCCAGGCCGGATGGGCGTGCACGTGGTCATGGCACCGGCGGCACACGTGGAGCAGGTTCGAGGGCGAGTGGTCCCCGCCATCCCGCCGCTGCACGTGGTGGAGGTGCACGGCCCGGCCGGTGCACACCCCACGGATCCGGACCTCGCACCGGCCGCCCGACCGCTCCGCCACCGCGCGACGGCTCGTCGCCGGGATTCCCTTGGCGGTCACCGGCGGTGCTCGCGGGCGTTGGGGCACGTAGCGAAGTGGGCGGTGTAGAGCCCGGCGCGCGTCGGGCGGGCGGCGAGCTCGGCCTGGCCGAGGACCTGCACCACCGGCGGGCTGGCCGCCGGATCGACGTAGACGACGTTGCCCCGCTCGGACGCCAGCGTGTCGATCGGGATGCGCCGGTCGGTGGTCGAGACGGCCCACACGATGGGCGCCTTGCAGGAGCGGCAGCGGCTCATGACGCGCGCTCCAGGAAGAACCGCTGGTTGGTGTTGATCGAACGCATCGCCTCGAGCTGCGCCCGGAGGTTGCGGGCGGCCTCGACCGCCGACTGGAGGACGGCTTCCTTGATCTTCCGCTGGTCGTAGAGCTCCCAGACCCCGGGCGCGGTGATCGCCTTCGCCTCCTTGACCTGGACGGACCCGCCATCGACCATCAGCAACGCCTTGGCGAACTCCCGCTTGTAGAGCGAGTCGGCCTTGGCCGAAGCGAGGGCCCGCTGGAGGATCTTCCGGGTCGCCTGGTCGAGCAGGCGGGAGAGGCGGATCAGCTCGTCCTCGATGTCGGTCTGCGGCATCAGGTCGCCGGCCATCAGAAGTCGTCCTCGGGTGCTGGGGTGCGGTGGAACGCCATCGAGCGGACCGCCAGCTCCTCGTGAGCGGCGCGGAGGAGGTCCGACCAGCAGTCCCCGCCGACACCCCTGGCGATCGAGGCCGGGTCGGTCAGCTCGCGCCCGCACTCCGAGCATCGGGCCGTCTCGACGAACGCCTGCTCGTACCGCTCGAACGCCCGCTCCAGCTCCTCGAGCTGGGTGCGCACCGCGAACACCTGCGGGCGGCGGCGCAGCTCACCAATCCGGACCCGGCGGCGGGCCTGCATCCGCGCGGCCTTGTTCGGGTGCTGGAGGAGCATCTGAGCGAACGACACGTCGGGCACGGGGTCAGGCCGCCGCCGCTCGCTGACGGAGGAGGGCGGTGATCTCGTTGACGTGGACGTCGAGCACCGACCCGCGGTGCTGCGTCAGGGGGCGCGGGTCGAGCTTGAGGTAGTAGTCGAGCGGGCCGGGGATGGTCCGGCCGGCAAGGGAGCCCCACGCCTTGAAGGCGCCGCGCATCGCCGACACAGCCGCCTCCTGGGCGCCCTCCGCGGTGGACTCCCAGTGCTCCTCGACGAGCTCGTCCAGGCGGGCGACGCCCTGCGGGGGGACCATCGCTGCCAGCCAGTCGATGAGCGCCGCCTTGGCGTCCTCGAAGGCGTCGATCAGCTGAGGCGTGCGGGGGCCGCGGATGATCGACTGGCGGGCGTCGAGGAACACCGTGAACGGCGTCCCCGGCTCTCCCAGCGCCTCCACGGCCGCCTCCACGGCCGAAGCGAAGTCCGCGATCGGATCCGCTGCCTCGTCGACGTCGTCCACCACGGGTGCCCCCGCGGGCTCGGCCGACGAGGAGGGCGGGGCGTCGGCGGACGCAGCCTCGGGAACCTCGTCGGGGGGGTCGACGGGCTCATCCGGGACTTCGGTCCCGCCCTCCTCGAATGACGTGGAGGAGGGGGATCCGCTGCCCAGCATCGCCTCCTCCTCCACGATCTCGTCCTGCGCGCCGTCGACGACAGGGCCCTCCCGCTCGTCCGGCACCTCGGCCTTCGACCCGAGCTCCTCGAGCGCCCGGCGGGTCTCAGCGATCGGGTCCCGCAGCTCGTCGTCGGCGCTGGGCTCTCGCAGGACCGGGCGGTCGTCGGCCACCGACGAAGAGACGTCGATGACGACCTCGGATCCGGTGGTGCCGTTGCCGCCTTCGAGTCGGGCGACAGCCCGCAGCACGACGCGGCCGAGCACCCGCAGCGCAGCGACGTGACGCTTGTCGAAGTCGGCCACCGGGTGCGCTGCGACCTTCTCCCACGCCCGCTCGAGCCGGACCAGCTGCTCGGTGATCGCCCGACGCCGCACGATCAGCGCCACCTCCGCATCGTCCGGCGTCGGCGCGGCCGCCTTGCGGTCCTTGATCGCGGTGGTGACCTTGCGTCGCGACGGCGGGGAGTCGTCGGTCGAGGCGGCGATGACCTCCTCGACCACGTCGGGGTGCTCGGCCATCTCTCGGAACTCGTGGCGCTCGTCCTTCGACAGGTCGTCCGCACCTTCGGTCGCGACCGAAGGTCGACGTCCGGGGGAGGTTGGGCCGAGGAGGTCACCGATCCGGGCCTCGACCCGGCGCTTGGCCGCCTCGACGCGCGCCAGCCCGTCGCGGGACCGGCCCTCGAGGTAGGCAGCGATCGCCGTCAGCTGGTGGCCGGCGTCCTGGAGCTCGGGGATCGAGGTGACCTGCTCGACCCACGCCTCGACGCCGGCCATCTGGTCGTCGATCGTGGCGAGCGACGTCTGCTCGGGTGCTGCAAGGACCAGGTCGGTCATCAGCTCGCCTCCTTCATCCGGAGGTACCGGGCCCTGGCGGAGATCGACCGGCATGCCCTACACCGCCGGCCGCCGTTTCGTCGGCGTTCGGTGTTCCATGGCGAGTAGGGGTGGCCCTTGGGGCAGTGGGTCTTCGCAGCGTTGGTCGCCGCGATTCCCTCGCCGCGGAGCACGTTGGTCCGTGGCGTCACGGCCTCGAGGTGGTCCGGGTTGCAGCAGGCCCGGTTGCGGCACAGGTGATCGATCACGAGGCCGTCGGGGATCGGGCCGACGAGCACGACGAATGACAGGCGGTGGGATCGCCACCTCCCATCCCGGAAGTGGTCCCGTCCGTAGCCGAACGTCACCTCCGCCTGCCACTGCCAGCAGCCGTGCTCGTCGACCTTGACGTGCGAGGCGAACCGTTCGGCCTCCTCCCGCGTCCACTTCGG
>JBFWQW010000169.1:0-3462 GCA_050249235.1 Acidimicrobiia bacterium
TGGAGACGGCGACGAAGTGCCGGGCGACGGCGTCCTCGCCGAGGGTGGACACGAGCCACGCCCGCGCCGAGCGGGCGTTGGTCAGCGTCTCGATGGTGGTGAACGTCTTCGAGGCCACGATGAACAGGGTTTCCGCCGGCTCGAGGTCCCGCGTCGCCTCGGCCAGGTCGTCGCCGTCGACATTGGACACGAAGCGGATCGTGAGGGACCGCTCGCTCGAGGCGCGCAGCGCGTCGTACGCCATGGCCGGGCCGAGGTCGGAGCCGCCGATGCCGATGTTGACGACGTTGCGTACGGGCTTGCCCGTCGCCCCGATCCACGCGCCGGTGCGGATCCTTGTGGCGAGATCGGCCATCCGGCCGAGGACCCGGTGCACGTCGGCGACGACGTCCTGGCGGTCGACGGTCAGGCGAGCGGTCGCCGGCAGGCGCAGCGCGGTGTGGAGCACGGCGCGGTCCTCGGTCGTGTTGATGTGACGGCCGGCGAACATCCCGTCGATCCGATCGCGCAACTCCGCCCGGTCGGCCAGCCGCAGCAGGAGCGCGACGGTCTCGTTGGTGATCCGGTTCTTCGAGTAGTCGAGGAACAGGTCGTCCGCCTCGGCGACGAACCGCGTGCCCCGGCTGGGATCGGCGGCGAACAGGTCGCGCAGATGCCGGCTTCCGACCTCGGCATGGTGGGCGTGCAGCGCCTTCCACTCGGCGGTGCCGACGGCGCCGGCCGTCACTCGGCCGCCCGCTCGTCGTGGCCGCCGAACTCCTTGCGCATGGCGGAGAGGACGCGGTTGGCGAAGAGCGCCTCGCCGCGTGATTGGAACCGGTCGAACAGGGCGGCGGCCAGCACGTGGGCGGGAACGCCTTCCTCGATGGCGGCCAGCACTGTCCACCGGCCCTCGCCGGAGTCCGACACGCGGCCGCCGTAGCCGTCGAGGGTCGGCGAGGTGGCCATCGCCTGGGCGGTGAGGTCGAGCAGCCAGCTGGACACGACGCTGCCCCGCCGCCACAGCTCGGTGATGGCGGCGATGTCGAAGTCGTACCGGAAGTACTGCGGGTCACGCAGCGGCGATGTCTCGGCGTCGTCGAGCCGTTGATGTCCGCCGATGTTCGCCCTGTGCAGGATGTTGAGGCCTTCGGCGTAGGCCGCCATGAGCGCGTACTCGATGCCGTTGTGCACCATCTTCACGAAGTGACCGGCGCCGCTCGGGCCGCAGTGCAGGAAGCCCTGCTCGGCTTCTGACGGCTCCCCATCGAGGCCGGCGGTGCGCTCGGCCGCGTCCACCCCCGGCGCGAGCGCGGCGAAGATCGGCTCGAGCCGGCGGACCGGTTCGTCGTCGCCGCCGATCATGAGGCAGTAGCCGCGCTCGAAACCGGCCACGCCGCCGGAGGTGCCCACATCGAGGTAGTGGATGCCGGTGGACGCGAACCGCTCTGCCCGGTTGATGTCGTCGCGGTAGTAGCTGTTGCCTCCGTCGACGATCGCGTCGCCGGGCTCGAGGTGGGCGGCGACGTCGGTGGCGGTGGCCTCGACGAACGCGGCGGGCACCATGATCCAGACGTGGCGCGGCGCGTCGAGCTGCGCGGCGAGGTCGGCGAGCGACGACGCCCCGACCGCGCCGTCTCGGGTGAGGGCGGCGATCGCGTCGGGGTCGAGGTCGTACACGACGCAACGGTGGCCGGCGCGTGTGAGGCGGCGCACCATGTTGGCGCCCATGCGGCCGAGGCCGATCATGCCGAGCTCCATCACTTGTCCACCGTTAGCCCGAGCGCGGCGCTCTTCTTGTCGATGCACCCCAACAAGGCGGCCCACGACGCGCGGAACGCATCGGCGCCGTCGTCTTGGAGCTTGGCGGCGAGAGCGACGACGTCGACACCGGCCGCGGCGACGGCGTCGAGGACGGCGGCGGCCGTGGCCGCGTCGGGTGTGAGCAGGTCGCAGACCTCGCCGTGGGCGGCGAAGGCGAGCAGGGTGGGCTCCGGGATGGTGTCGATCGTGCCCGGTGCCGCCAACCGGCCGAGGTAGTAGGTGTCGGCCAGCGCGGGATTCTTCGTGCCGGTGCTGGCCACGAGCAGTCGCTGTGGTCGCACTCCCGCGTCTGCGAGGCGCTGCCAGCGGTCGGACGCCAGCAGCTCGGTCGCCGCCGCGTAGCAGGCTTGCACGACGGCGATGCCGAGCTTGCCCTGCAGCTCCGGAGGAAGCGCGGGATCGGCCGCGGCGTCCCAGCGGGACACGAAGACCGATGCCACCGATGCGACGTGCGCGGGTTGGCCGGCGGCGACCCGCCGCTCGATGCCACGGATGTACGCGTCGGCGGCGGCGCGGTAGTGGTCGGGCGAGAAGAGCAGCGTCACGTTGACCGGGATGCCGGCGGCGATGAGCTCCTCGATGGCGACCATGCCGGCGGTGGTGCCGGGAACCTTGACCAGCACGTTGGGCCGTCCGGCGGCGGCGAACAGCGCCGTGCCGGTGGTGACCGTGGCCGCGGCGTCATCCGCGAGCGACGGGGACACCTCGACGGAGACGAAGCCATCCGTGCCGCCGGTGGCGTCGAACACGGGGCGGAGCAGGTCGGCCCCGGCGACCAGGTCTTCGAGGGCGAGCGCGAACGCGAGCTGCTCGGCGTCGGTCGTGCCCGCCTCGACGTGGCCGCGGATGGCGTCGTCGTAGTCGGAGCCGCCGGAGATGGCCTTCTCGAGGATGGTCGGGTTCGACGTGACCCCGGTGACCGCGAGATCGCGGATGTAGCGGGCGAGGGTGCCGGTGGTGATGAGCGACTTGGCGATGTTGTCGAGCCACAGGCTCTGGCCGGCGGCGGCCAGCTGTTGGGCTGCGTTCATGAGTGCGGTTCCTTTCGGATCGGTGACGTCGGTGGCGCGGCACGGTCAGCGATGAGCGTCCGGACCGCGTCGGCGACCACGCTCGGGGTGATCCCGTACTGCTCGTAGAGGACCTCGGCCGGTGCGGACGCGCCGAACCGGTCGATGCCGATGACCGTGTCGGCGAACTCGAGCCAGCCCTGGGTGGCGGCCGCCTCGACCGCGACCGTGGGCAAGGTGGACGGCAGGATGGCGTGGCGCTCGACGGCCGGCCGCTGGCGGAACAGCTCCCAGCTCGGCATCGACACGACCCGGGCCGAGAACCCGTCGCCGGCGAGGAGCGCTCGGGCGGCGAGGGCAACCTCGACCTCGGAGCCGGTGGCGATGATCGCGGCCTGGTCGCCGGGGGCGACGACGCTGGCGCCCCCGGCGACGTCGACGAGGGATCCGTCGAGCGTCAGCAGCGCCTGTCGCGACAGGACCAGCGCCGTCGGGCCCTCGTGCTCCAAGGCGACGGCCCAGGCCGGTGCCGTCGCGTTGGCGTCGGCCGGTCGCAGCACCAGCAGACCGGGCATGGCCCGCAGGCTCGCGAGCTGCTCGACCCGGTGGTGGGTCGGGCCGTCCTCGCCGAGCCCGCTGCTGGCGGGGG
>JBFWQW010000170.1:0-3379 GCA_050249235.1 Acidimicrobiia bacterium
GGGCGCCGTAGACCTCGGCCAGGTGGGCCGCCACCACACCAGTGTTCAGGCCCTTCGCCGACAGCGAGATGACCAGCTCGTCCACCCCGGTCAAGCGCCGCTGCCGCTTCGCCACGATCTTCGGCTCGAAGCTGCCGTCGCGGTCGCCCGGCACGTCGATCGCGACGGGGCCGACGTCGGTCAACACCGTCTTGGATCGGTGGCCGTTGCGGGAGTTGCCCCCGTCACGGCCGGCCGGATCGTGCTTGTCATAGCCCAGGTGATCGGACAGCTCGCCCTCGAGGGCGGACTCCAGCAGCCGCCTGGTCAACTGCTGCAGCAGCCCACCCTCGCCGGCCAGCTGTAGCCCACCGGCGCGAGCCCGGCCCGCCAGCCGCTCGATCAGCTGCTCGTCCAGCCCATCCCACCCGGCGGGCGCCGCTGTCGCGTCCTCGTCCAGCACCGCGTCGAGATCCACAGCCTGTTCAGCCACCACGTCAGTCATCGGGTCCACACTCCTTGATCGGAGTTACACCGATGTTCTTACAGACCCGACAACAGCTGCGGAACCCGGGTCGTAGTCGCGGTCGGAGATCGGCTTGGCCTTCCACTGGTAGAAGGCCTGCTTGGAGAAACCCAACACCCGGCAGGTCACCGCGACCGGCACACCGTCGTCGGCGAGGTCAAGGACCAGCGGGTACATCATTTTGGGAGCACGTCGCGGGCGAAGTACGCGGTTGCCCGCCGCAAGATCTCGTTCTCCTGTTCCAGTTGCTTGGTGCGCCGGCGCAGCTCGCGGTTTGTCCGCGTACGGGCTCTGATGTCGTTGTAGGTACGAGCTGATCTGTCGTTGGTCCGGCACGTCGGATTCAAGATCAGCTCAGGGAGGGACCACCCTCCGGGCTTGTCAGCCGCCAAGCAGACGAGCCCGGAGGGGGTCGCCCGTGATCCTGCCTGTGGAGGCATGGATGGACATCAGGAGGTACGCCCCGCTGCGCGCGGCTGGGGCGTCGTGGAAGGACATCGCAGCTCGAGCGGGCTGTGACTGGAGGACGGCGAAGAAGTACCTCTCGCCGGACGCCCCGAGCGCACCGCCGCGGACGAGCTCGCGGGCGGGGACGGTGCCCAGGCTGGTCGATCCGTTCACCGCGGTGATCGATGCCTGGCTCGCCGACGACCCCGGGCTGCTGGCCACGGTGATCCATGAGCGGTTGGTCGCCGACTACGGGTTCACCGGCCACTACCAGCGGATCAAGGTCTACTGCGCCGAAGCAAGGGCGCGGATCGAGCTCGAGTCCGACGCCCAGGGTCGCCCGCCGGGGCTGCACCGCCGATTCGAGGTCGTCGCCGGCGCGCAGGCCCAGGTCGACTGGGGCGACGAAGGAGCGCTGCTGGCCTCCGCAGGCTCTGGAGCTGGGGCGGGGCGGAAGGTCTACTCGTTCCACATGACGTTGTCCTACTCGCGGGACCCGTTCATCTGCTTCACCACCAGTCAGGACCTGGCCACGTTCTTCGACTGCCACCGCCGCGCGTTCGCCCACTTCGGCGGTGTCCCGGCCACGATCGTCTACGACCGCACCAAGACCGTCGTGCGCCGCCACGTCGCGCCCGGCCGCGCGGTCCCGTTGCATCCGCAGGCCGCGGCGTTCGCGGCGCAGTACGGGTTCGCCGTCGACGTGCTCGCCGCCTACCGGCCCACCGGGAAGGGCCGGGTCGAGCGGCAGGTGCGGATCGGGCGCGACCATGTCCTGTCCGGCCGCCGGTTCAGCACACTCGGGGAGCTGGATGCGGCGTTCACCGCGTGGGTCCCGATCCGCCGCGGGCAGGTCCATCGCACCCACGGCGAGGTCATCGGCGTCCGCGCCGCCCGCGACCACGCCGCCCTGAACCCGTTGCCGCAGTTCGGGTATGCGGTCACCGAGACCCACCTACGTCGCGTCGGAAGGGATGCGTTGATCTCCTTCGCCGGGTCCTCCTACTCCGTCGCAGCCAGAGCCGCCGACGGCCGCCCCACCAAGGCCGGGCAGCGGGTCGAGGTCCGGGTCGGGGTCGGCCACCTGGAGATCTGGCGGCTGCCCGTCGACGGCCCCGACCGGACGTCGCTGCTCCTGGCGCGTCACCCTCGCTCGGCGCTGCGCGGGCAGATGATCGTCGATCCCGCGCACTGGGCCGAGCTGCCCGACGGCCACACCCGCTCCACCATCCTCGACACCCCACACCCAGAACCTGTTGGCGCACAGCAGGTCTCGGAGCAGTCGCCGATCTCTGCGATGTCGGGGTCGATGGTGTTCGGCGAGTCCCGGGCCGCGCTCGAGGTCACCGTCGCCCGGCGACCGCTGGCCTACTACGACCGCCTCGCCGGGCTGAGCACACCTCCGGACCCCGCACCCGAGACCACCGCCCAGACCAGCGACGAGTCGTTGATGGGTGCGGCATGAGCGAGCTGATCACCAGCCGGATCACCACGCACGCCACCCGGCTCGGGCTGCCGCACCTGGCCGAGAACCTCGCCCTGCTCGTCGAGCGGGCCGAGGCCGACAACATGGGCTACCGCGAGTTCATCGACACCGTCCTCGGTGAGGAGCTCGGGCTGCGCGAGGGACGACGGTTCCGCACCGCGCTCAAGCTCTCCGGGCTGCCCCACCACAAGACCCTCGACGAGTTCGACTTCGCCTTCCAACCCGACCTCGACGTCCGCAAGATCCGTGACCTCGCCGCGCTCGCGTTCGTCCAGGCCCGCGGCAACATCGCCCTGCTCGGTCCGCCCGGCACCGGGAAGACCCACATCGCCATCGCGCTCGCCGTCGCCGCCTGCCAAGCCGGGCACTCCATCTACTTCACCAGCCTCGACGACTGCGTCCGCCAGCTCCGCGCCGCCGAAGCCGCCGGCCGGTTCGCCAAGAAACTGCAGACCTACCTACGGCCCTCAGTCCTCGTCCTCGACGAGGTCGGCTACCTGCCCTGCGACAGGGCCGCGGCGAACATGATGTTCCAGCTGATCAGCCGCCGCTACGAACGCGGCTCGATCATCCTCACCAGCAACAAGACCTTCTCCGAATGGGGCCAGGTCTTCACCGACGAGGTCATCGCCACCGCCATCCTCGACCGGCTCCTGCACCACTGCGACGTCGTCGCGATCAACGGGCCCAGCTACCGACTCAAGGACAGAACCCTGTCCGCCATCCCCGCAGCTGTGTCATGATCCCGCCCGGGCCAACGACACGTCAGATCGTCCACCGACCGACACCACAGCCCGTCCCCGGACACCGCCAAACCGTGGCCGAATACCTCGAGGCGTGGCTCGAGGTCAAGCAACGGTCACTGAAGCCGACCACCATGGCCCGCTACCTCGACTACGTCCACAAGGACCTCGTTCCCGCGGTCGGCGCCATCCGGCTCG
>JBFWQW010000171.1:0-3291 GCA_050249235.1 Acidimicrobiia bacterium
TCAGGCTGGGCCAGCTCCTCGGTGGACGGCGCATTACCGACCTCGCCAGCGATCTGCGAGGCCAATGCGCCGAAGAGCGGCAGGCTCGAAGGCGGATCGACGGATGCTCCCGCGCCCACGAACAGGACGAGGCGCCCGTCGGTGTGGGCGCGAATCAACTCCTCTGGGACGTCGACCGAGCCCACCCACATGAACGCAGGGTAGAGCACGGCGCGTGGCCCGCTCCGGAGGAACGGTGTGCCCGTCGAACTCCAGTCCACTGGACTTGTGGCTGGACCGTGGCCGGCGAATTCCAGTCGCGCCGGTTCTGCTGGAACATGGCCGCTCACGGCCCAGCGGGGAACGTCGCAGTCAAGCCCGATTCGGGCCCGCGGTGGGCCGTCGAAGGTGGCGAGGGGCTCTGCGGCTCGGACGGTTCGTTGCCTCATGAGACGAGGTTCTCGACCGGCACCGGTTGGACTCGGCTGGGGTCGAAGGAGCGACCTCGCTTGCCTTTGCGGATGACCACGTGGTTGATGAACAGGCTGATCAGGGCGCGTTGCTGGTCGAGGGTGAGGTGATCCCAGGTCTCGGCGGTCACTCCCTCGGAGGCCGTGCCATCGAGGCTGGCGTCGACTGTCAGCTGGTCGAGCCGTCGCCTCGATTGCTGGAGGCGGGCGTGGACCGGGTCCTGCGCGGCGAGGAACTGGGCGCGGTTGATCCGCTGCGCGCCGTAGTCAGCCGCAAGGTCCGCGAGGAACTGCTCATCGGTCTCGATCGAGGCAACCAACTGATGGGCGTCGCCGCCGGCACGACGAGCGCGGGCGGTGGCGATGTCGGTGTGTTCGAGCGCGGCGAGCACGTAGTCGATGACGATCTGTTCGACGTAGTCGGCCTTCACCGTGTTCGAGCCACAGCCGTGGCGGTTCGCCTTGTCGCATGCGATCGTCCGACGGGGTGGCCGCTGGCCCGGCTTGAGCTTCTTGTCCATGCGCTCGCTGACGGCGGCCATCACAGCTCCGCACTCGGCGCATCGGCACATCCCGGCGACGAGGTTGACCTTCGGTCGCCGACCGATGGGCGCATGGGCGAGCCGGGAGCACACTTGCTCCCATGTCGCCCGGTCGAGGATCGGTTCCCAGTTCGCCTCGCCGATCACCGTGCCCTTCGACTCGCGCAGGCCCGTGATCCGGCCCGACCTCAGGATCATGCCCAGCGAGCCGGGTCGCCACTTCTTGCCGTGCGCCGAGGGGATGCTGCGCTCGTTGAAGTCGACCACGATCGACGCCAGCGAATGGCCAGCCAGCACTCGGGCGGCCGCCTCACGGATCACGGAAGCCTCTGTCGGCACGACCTCGATCCGGCCCTGCGCCACTCGCCGGTAGCCGTAGGAGCGGCCGCCGCCGTGGGCGTTGCCGCGCTCCGCGTTCTGGTGGTGCTTGGCACTGACGCGCTCACCGATCCGAGCGGACTCGTGCTCCGCCGCCGCCCCGAGGACCTGGGCGGTGAATCGGCCGCTCGCGGTGTTGAGGTCGACGTGCCCGGCGGCGACCGTCCGGATCTCGACGCCGGCGGAGGCGACCACCTTCGTCAACTCGACGAGGTCGGCGAGCCGTCGGTACAACCGGTCCGGGTGGTAGGCGACGATCACGTCGATCTCGCGCCGGCGGACGAGGTCGAGCAGGCGCTCGTACTCGGGGCGGCACGCACCGGAGTAGGCGCTCAGGTCGTTGTCGATGAGCACCTCGTCGACGCTCCAGCCCTCGAGGTCGGCCAGGTGGCGGCAGGCGTCGATCTGCCGGCCGACACCGGCGGCCTCGCCGACCTTGTCCAACGAGATCCGGGCGTAGACCGCAGCACGCCCGACCAGCGTGCGCATCCCTGTTCGGGCGTTCGACTGTCGCTTCGCCACCATTCGCTGCGCTGGCTCCTCGGGTGTTCGGGACTCCCTTCTGGAGTCCCACCTGTGGGAGCTGCTCAGCGCGACGTGATTACCTCAGAAATTTCGATGTCGTGTTGTCGGCGAGCACCTTGCCGCCGGTCTGGCACGTGGGACAGTAGGCGACCGTGTAGCCGCTGTAGGTGACCGAGCGCACGGTGTCGCCGCACACCGGGCACGCTTCGCCCACGCGGCCGTGGACCTCGCCGGGGCGGTCCTTCGACGAGCTCATGTCGGGCCGCGTGCGTTCGTACGCCAGCCCGTCGGCGACGCACTCGTGGATCGCGGTGCGGATCGCGTGCGCGCCCTCGGCACCGAGCTTGGCGGTCATCGCGAACGGCGAGATGCGGGCGCGGTGGCACACCTCGTTGGCCAGCATGCGGCCGAGCCCGGCGATCATGTGCTGGTCGCGCAGGAACCCGTGCACGCGCATGTTGTGGGCGGCGAACAGCGCGGCCATCTGCTCGTCGCTCACGTCGAGCGCCTCGGGCCCCAACCGGTCGAGCGGCGGCTGCGCGGTCACCTCGATCTCGTTCGAGAGGCACCACACGCCTGCGCGTCGCTCGGTGCCGGCTTCGGTGAGCAGCAGTGCGGGGTGACCGTCGAAGGCGAACCTCGCCTGCCCGTTGCGTGGCTTTGCCGACTGCTTCTCGTCCACGAGCAACCGACCGCCCTGCATGAGGTGGACGACGAAGGTGATCGGCTCGAAGCGCAGCAGGAGGTACTTGCCCCGGCGCCCGACCTCGACGAGCGGCTGGCCATAGGCGGCCGACGGTTGCGGCACAGCGGTCTTCAGCGCGGTGAAGGTGAGCGGCACGAACTTCTGCAACGTCGCCCCACGGAACTGATCGGTGAGCCGTTCGGCGTGGGCCTGCACCTCGGGGAGCTCGGGCACTCCGCTCGATCCCTACCGGTACTCGGTGCGCTCACGCACCGTCGAGAACACACCGTCGAGCGCGCCGAACACGGGCTGCGCGTCGATGAGCATCTGCTGGTCGCCGGTGATGCGAATGTGCCCCCGGACGAAGGCCTCCTGCGCGTTCATCTCGCCGGTGGCGACCGCGACCGCGGTCGCCCAGCTCTGCTCCATCCGCACGTCCTCGGGGTCGGCCGGTCCTGCCCCGAACGTGACGCTCCCGTCGCCGACCTGGACGTGGTAGACGACGTCGCCCTCGGGCCCGTCGGTGACCACCTGGGTCACGCCGATCCGGTGCTGCGTGCCGAGCTCGGCCAACCGCTGGTCGCCGGCGACCTCGCCGGCCAGCGCGTCGATCCATTCGAGGCTGAGATACCTGATCACGGGCGCCTAGTCTGCCCGATCGTGCACGAGATCGGCGGCGGCGCGGGACTGGAGTGGGCCGACGCGGACGAGC
>JBFWQW010000172.1:0-3234 GCA_050249235.1 Acidimicrobiia bacterium
GTGCCCCGCCGCGGGAACGGGCCCGAGGACAGCCGCGGGGCAAGCACGCGGGCGACGACGGCCTGCCGGGGCGCCTCGGCCATCGCCCAGGACACCGAGATCCCGGAGTCGTGCCGCCAGTGCTCCCACGACTCGCAGGCCCGCACCGGGCCGGCCTCGCTCCAGATCAGCAGCTCGTCGACCTCCCCGTCGATCCGGCCCCCGCCGATCCCGCCCCCGTCGATCCGGCCGCCGTTGATCCGGCTGCTGAGGACGGCGCGGGCGACGTCCGGGCGGCTGGCGGGGTCGTAGGCCATCCGCAGCCGCCCGGTCATCCACCCCGCGGTGGCCCGTCCGAGCACGGCCACCCCGCAGGAGGCGAGCCCGGCCTCGAGGCTGGGCAACCAGCGGGTGACCTCCCCGACCGCGGCGAGCAGGTCCGTCGGCCGCGGCGTCGCCCGGCTCGGATCAAAGGTGATCGACACGCGGGTGTCCACGTCCGAGCTCGTGGTCGGGGTGGCGGCGACCAGGTCGGCCATCACCGCCTGCGCGGCCGCGGGCGCGGCCGGGTCGATCCGGCCGGCGATGTAGTCGCCCAGGGTGGATCCACCCAGCGGCGCGGTGTCCACGGTGATCCCGACGTGGCGCACCATGCGGTGATAGCCCAGGTCGGCCAGCCACCCGCCGTACGAGGCGACCCAGGCGTCGGCCTGGTCACGGTCGGCCAGGTCCAACCCGACCGGGCTGACCCGGATGATCGCGGTGAGCCAGCCCGTGCGCCGGTCCCACAGCAAGGCCTGCTCCCCGCCCCGCCCGTCGTCGGTGCGCAGCGGCACCACCGGCGCCAGCGGGCCCGGCAGGTCCTCCCCGCGCGGGTACTCCGCCAGCAGCCCACCCGACAGCTCGGTCCAGCCCGCGCGCCGCGCCCGGGCGAACCGGACCCGCCGACCCACCGCATCGGCCGCCGACTGACCGTCGACCCGGATGAGCACCGCCGCGGCGAACACCGCTGCGCCGGCGGCCATCACCAGCCCGGCCATCAGCGCGAAGTTCGCCGTGATGATCGGCACGACCACCGCGCCGAACATGGCCAGGGTCTGGCCGGGGCCGAGCTGGCCCACACCGAAGCCGCGGGCCCGCCGCCAGTTCCCGTACGTGCGGGGCCCCTCAGCAACCGCGCTGGTCATCGTCATCCCTCTCCGGTCATCTTGTCCGCGCCCTTCCCGGGCGCCTTGCGAACGCCGTCGGCGGCCGCGACAGCCAGGTCTATCCGGGGATCACCGGTCTTGGGCGGTGACGGAGGTGCCGAGCGCTGTCCCGGATCCCCGGTGTTTGCAGCCCCAGTCGGCGCGGTTTGGGGGCCGCTGCGGTTCATGGAGTCGGCCTGCTGGTTGGCCGACCCGCCCCCGCCGATCTGGTTGAGCGCGATCGCGCCCGTCGCGCCGGCGGCCAGGACCCCGGCGGCACCCCCGCCCCCGCCGGATCCTGCGCCCGACCACTGGAAGAACCGCAGCATCGCCGGGAGCGCGAGCACTGCCAAAGCCAGCACCATGACACCGGTGATGACTGCGGCGAGATCGTCGGTCTCACTCATGAGTTGGAGCCCGATCGCATAGATGAACGCAGCCATGGGCTTGTAGGCCACGAGCGCGATCAGCCAGCCGGTGAGCTTGGACATCCACGGCCGCGTCGAGCGGTTCACCGACCCCGACGCAGCCAGCGGGATCATCGCGGCCAGGACCAGGATCCCGGCCTGCCGGAAAAAGCCCAGGATCCACTGCACGAGCGACAGCACGAAGATCACCAGCGCAAAGAAGAACAGCAGGAAGGTCTGGCCGGCGATGGCGTCGTCATCCTCGGTGGCCTCGAAGAATCCGTTCATCCGCTCGATGAACTGCGGCACCGCCGATTCCATGATCGAGCGGGCGAGCCCGTCGGCTGCGGCGAGCGCCGCAGCGAGCACCATCAACCCGAGCATGCTGATCACGGCAAAGCGCACCAGACCAACGCCGACGTCTACCGCCGGGTCCTTCTTACGGGAAATGATCATCCGTATGCCCTGCGCGAGCACCGAGATCATCAAGATGAGGACGACGACCGGTTGCGTGTAGTCCTGCAAGCTGTGCACGGCGGTCGAGCTCGGGTCGATGAGGGTTGGGGAGGTCACCCACCATTTCAGGGCCCAGGTGAACACCTCGGCAGCCGCATTGACCACACTGGCGGTGAGGCTCTCGAAGGCCGACTGACCGGCCTTCGCGATGACGTTCGAGCCCAGCTCCGCGAGTTCGCCCCGGACCTCGCATGCCGCCTCATCGAACGGATTGATCTCGACGTCGTCGCACGGGTCGGCGGGGGTGAACGGGACGAGGTCACGCATCGTCGGGCTCCAGCGGGCTGTAGCCGTCAAGCGACGGCAGGATCGCCCGCGGGGTCGGGGGGAGCTGCATCTTCCAGTCCCCGTCGATCCACTGCAGGGTCCGGGTCAGCTCGGCGTATCCGCCCTTCTGGCGCGCCTCCTCGGTGACCGCGGCCAGCGAGATCCGCACGGTGCCGCCACGGGGGTCGCCGTCGACGACCCGGTAGTACAGCTCGCGCCCGACCGCCGTTGGCCGCGACGCGAGCTGCGCCCGGCGTGACCGGTCGATCCGCTCGAGGTAGGCGTCGATGTCGCCGTAGCACTGCGCTCGGGCGGTCGTCTGATACACCACCGGGGGCACGGCCGGCGTCAGCCGGGCGGTGATGTGCATGGCTGCCAGGGCGGCGCCGAGCTCGTCATGGGTGAACCCGGAGGCCAACCCGTCACCGGTGCGCGCGGGCCCGTGCTGCCGCGATGACGGGACCGGCTGTGTACCGACGACCGACCAGCTCACCTGGGGCCGCTCGGGCTCGCCCGTCCCCGCGGCCCACACCAGCAGGGCGGCGACGGCGGCGATCAGGACCCCGGCCACTCCGACCGCGGCCAGGAGCAGGCCTCGGGCCCGCTGCGGCGGGTCGTCACGAACGATGTAGGACACCGCGCCGCCTCAGCGTGGCAGCTGGACGAACAGCGAGACGAAGCTGCCGGCCAAGCTCAGCAGCGACAGCCCGCCGATGACCCACACAACGCCGCTGAGTCCGTCGCTGGCCAGCTGGTTCCGGTTCCGCCGCCCGACCATGATCATCAGCGCGCAGATGAGGATGCCGACGACGCCACCTACCAGGCCGAACCACTTCATCCCGCCGATGATGATGTTCGCCAGGTTGTACAGCTCGGGG
>JBFWQW010000173.1:0-3230 GCA_050249235.1 Acidimicrobiia bacterium
GACCCGGACCGGCGACGGATGGCTCCTCGAGGGCCGCAAGATCTGGACGACCGCCGCCCACGAGAACGACTGGATCATCGTGCTCTGCCGCACGACGCCACGGGACGAGGTCGAGGACAAGCGTCACGGCATGACCCAGCTCATCGTCGATCTCGAGTCACCCGGCATCGTTGCGACGCCGGTCCCGTTCATCGACGGTTCCGCCGACTTCTGCGAGGTCGTGTTCGACCAGGTGCTGGTGCCCGACGAGCTGGTGCTCGGCGAGGTCGGTCACGGCTGGTCGCAGAACACGTCCGAGCTCGCCTACGAGCGAGGCGGACCCGACCGCTGGCTGAGCACGTACCTGCTCGTCGAGGAGCTGTTGCGCCGGGAGACCGCTGACGGCACCGGTGTCGATTCGTCGAACGAGCTCCTCGACCTGTTCGGCAACGCCCTCGCCAACTACTGGGTGCTCCACAACCTGTCGCTGTCGGTCGCGCGCTCGATCGACGAGGGAGGTGCGCCGGCAGTCGAGTCGTCACTCGTGAAGGAGATGGGCACCCGCTTCGAGCAGGACGTCGTCACCGCCGTCCTCGCCTACCTCGACGTGGCACCGAACACGGCCGGCGACTCGATCTTCGAGCGGCTGCTGATCGCCGCGGCGCTCACGCAACCGTCGTTCACGATCCGCGGCGGGACGAACGAGGTCCTGCGGTCGGTGGCCTCGAAGGGGCTCCGGCGTGGAGGGGCGCGATGAGTGACACGACGACGGAGGACCCGCTGCTCGCCGAGACGGTCGAGCGCCTGCTCGGCGACGTCTGCCCGCCGGACGAGGTCGAGCGCGCCGAGACGTCGGGGTGGTCGGCTGCGACCTGGTCGGCACTCGCCGAGCAGGGGTTCGCCTGGGTCGGCATCGACGAGGCTGCCGGTGGTTCGGGCGGCTCGCTGTACGACCTCGCCGCGATCCTGCGCGCCGTCGGTCGGTTCGCGGCACCCGTGCCGATCGCCGAGACGGCGATGCTCGGTGGCTGGTGCCTGTCCGAGTCAGGTCTCGAGCTGCCCGGCGGCCCGGTCACCGTCGTCGACGCGCCGGGGGCTGTCACGACTAGCGGCGGCCGGCTGCGCATCGACGGCGTCGTCGCGTGGGCACGCCACGCCGACCGCATCGTGGCGACGGCGATCACCGACCGGCTCCACGCCTTCTCGCTGCGAGCCGATCAGGTCGCGGTGACACCCGGGGCGAACCTGGCCGGCGAGGCCCGCGACCGGGTCGTGGCCGACGTGGCCATCGACGACGTCGAGCACGCCGCGCTCGGCGTCGACGCCGACCTGCTGCGACAGCGCGGCGCACTGTCGCGGATCCTCATGGCGTCCGGCGCCCTTGCGGCGATGGCCGACATGACCGTCGCGTACACCCACGAGCGACGCCAGTTCGGCAAGCCGGTGGCCACGTTCCAGGCGGTGCAGCAGCACCTCGTGACCGCCGCCCAGAGCGCGGTCCGGGCGCGGATGGCCGCCGACATCGCACTCCGGGCGCTCGATCGCGGTGCCGCTGGCATCACGGTCGCCGCGGCGCGGGTCGTCGTCGACGACGCGATCACGCTCGGCACCCGGGCTGCGCACCAGGCCCACGGCGCAATGGGCGTCACCCGGGAGTACCCCCTGCACCAACTCAGCCGGCGGCTGTGGTCGTGGCGGCACGAGTGGGGCACGACCACCGAATGGCGCCGGCGGCTCGGAGCCGAGGTGGTGACTGCGGGCGCCGACTCACTCTTCGGCCTCGTCACCGACTGAACCGCACGTCCTGAACCGCACGTCGCAGAGACCGACCAACCCGTCCGGAGGAGCTTCGTGAGCACCGTCACCGCAGCACCGGTCATCATCGAGGCCGCGATCACGCCGCTGCGCTGGGGCACGCCGGCGCAGACGGTCGACGAGATGGTGTCCGAGGCGAACGCCTGCATCGCCGCCGGTGCGGGCATCCTCCACCACCACCACGACATGCGCCTCGACGAGGCGGCCGCCACTGCCGCGCTCGCGGCGACGGCGGAGGGCATCCAGACCGCCCACCCGGGAGCGCTCACGTACACCGACTACCTCACGGGCAAGACGGCAGCCGCCGAGAACGCGCACCTCCGCCCGATGGCCGAGGCCGGCGTCCTCACGATGTTCGCCATCGATCCGGGGATCACCACGTTCGGGAGCTTCGACGACGAGGGCGTCCCGACCCGCACGTACACGGACGGCCTGCGGTTCCAGGAGGCGCACGAGATGATCGAGCTCTCCAAGGCGGTCGGCGTGCCGATCTCGCTCGGCGTGTTCGAGCCCGGTCATCTGCGCTGGATCCTGGCGTACGAGGAGCGAGTGGGCTTCTCGGCCGGCACCATCGTCAAGCTGTACTTCGGCGGCGACTGGATGGTCGACCGGCCCGGCAGCCGGGGCATCAACTTCGGCCTCCCGCCGACCGAGGCGGCGCTCGACGTCTACCTGACGATGATGGCCGGCTCGAACCTGCCCTGGATCGTGAGTCTGTTCGGTGACGCCGTCCTCGACAGCCCACTCGCTCGCGCCGCCCTGCAGCGCGGTGGTCACCTCCGCGTCGGCGTCGAGGACGCCGCCGGCCGCTCCGAGATGAACAACGTGGAGATGGTGGCGACCGCGGTGGCCCTCGCCGCCGAGTTCGGTCGGCCCGCCGTCAACGGTCGGGATGCGCTCGCAACGCTCGTGCGCGGTCGAGTGAGTTGACGGATACGTCAACTCACCCGTAGGGTCGGCATCCACACCGCGACTGAGGGGAGTCACCGTGGATCTCAACGATCTCATCCTGATCAGCGTCGACGATCACGTGATCGAGCCGGCCGACATGTTCGAGGGCCACTGGCCGGAGCGGCTCGCCGGCCGAGCCCCGAAGAACACGCACACGGAGAACGGCGACATCTGGTCCTTCGAAGGCATGATCGCGCCGAACGTGGGCCTGAACGCCGTCGCCGGGTGCCCGCCCGAGGAGTACAACGTCGACCCGACGGAGTACACCCAGATGCGCTCGGGTTGCTTCAAGCCCGCCGATCGCGTCGCCGACATGAGCGCCGGTGGCGTGCTGGCCGGCATCAACTTCCCGAGCTTCCCCCACTTCTGCGGCCAGTTCTTCGCCAAGGCCGAGGACAAGGACGCCGCCCTCGCGGCCGTGCGCGCCTACAACGACTGGCACATCGACACCTGGGCCGCCAGCCATCCCGACCGGCTGATCCCGA
>JBFWQW010000174.1:0-3171 GCA_050249235.1 Acidimicrobiia bacterium
CCGCTGGTAGATGATCTCGTCATGGGTCACGGTGATGGACTCCTCGTGCTCTGTGGAAGGAACACAAGGTCCATCACCGGGCCCACCCTTCGGGTGGACCTGGAACCTCAACCTACGGACAGGAAGGCCTAGACCTAGCGGGGCTCGGTCCCGGGGCGGCGCCCCGCCACCCGGGTCGCCAGGGCCGCCACCGCGGCCCGGGCCTGCTCCCCGCCGTGGCCGGTCCGCACGAGGCGCTCGCCCTCGTCGGCCAGGCGGCGGCGGAGATCGAGGTCGACGAGGAGGCGGGCGCACGACGACGCGAACCGCTCCGGGTCGTCGGCCACGAGGAGGTGGCGGTCGTGGACGACGTCGAGGCCGTCGACGGCGATGCTCGTGGCGACGACGGGGATCCGGTGGGCCAGCGCCTCGAGGATCTTGATGCGGGTGCCGGAGCCCTCCCGCAGCGGCACGGCCACGACGTCGGCGCGGGCCAGCTCGGCGGTGATGTCGGGCACCCGTCCGGTGAGCGTCACGAGGGGCGGGTCGGCGAGGTCGGCGAGCTGCTCGTCGCGGTCGCCCACGAGGCGGACGAACACGTCCGGGCGCTCGGCCCGCAGGCGGGGCAGGACGTCCCGGACGAGGAGGCGGGCGGCGTCGGCGTTGGGCCGGTAGCGCAGCGAGCCGTGCAGGGACACGACCGGCGGCGTGCCGACCCCGGGCCGGCCCGCGGCCCGGTCGGGCAGCGCCACCCCGTTGGGGACGACGGCTGCGTTCGGCAGCCCCAGCCGGTCGCGGTCGAGCTCGCTGCAGACCACCACCGCGTCGACCCTGGTCGCCACCCGCCGCTGGAGCCGGTCCCACGCCCGGGCTTCGGCCCGGTCCGACAGGGCGCGCATCCCCTCGCCGACGCTCCCCCGCCTCGGGCCGCGGGCCGGGTCGGGCCAGGCGGACGAGCGCCGGGAGCGGAGGAGCCGGTCGCGCAGGTCGTCGTAGTCGACGATCGCCGGCCCGTCGACGAGGTCGCCGACGGCGAGCCAGCTCTCGATGCGGACGTGCCAGACGAGGTCGTAGGCCCCGTCGAGCCACGCCGAGAAGGCGCCGCGGGTGGCGCCCACCGCCGCCCGGCGGACGACCGCCGGCACCGCGCCGGGCACCGCCGACGCCAGGCGGTCGCGCCAGCGCACCGGCCGGTCGTCGCGCACCGCCCGCCCGAACCGGGCCAGCCCGGCCCCCGGCGGCGGGGCCCAGCCGGCGTCGTCGGGGTGGGCGAGGAGGAACAGGTCGACCTCCCCCAGCCCGGCCAGGCCGGCCACCACGTTCGCCGACCGCTGCCGGGAGCCGGACGTGCCCGGCCACGGCGCCCACCGGCCGACGACGAGCGAGCGCACGTCAGCGCCGTGGGCCGAGCACGGAGCCGGCCCACGCCTCGGCGTCGTCGGCGGGGGCGTACCCGAGCCGGCGGGCGGCCGGCTCGATGTCCCAGATCCGCCAGGTGTTGGCCGAGACGCCGTAGAAGACGCCGAAGCCGAGGTCGTCCGGGGCGTCGATGCAGCGGGTCACGAGCTGGACGAGGTCGCGGTGGGTCAGCAGCGTGGCGAGGTGGCGGGGCGACTCGGGGACGTCGGCCGGCCGCACGGTGCCGATGCGCAGGACGACGACGGACAGCCCGTCGCGCTCCGCGACGTGACGGGCGGCGGCCTCGGCCATGACCTTGCCGACCCCGTAGGGACCGTCGGGCCGCACCGGGGCATCGGCTCCCAGGCGGGGGAGCGTGGCCGGATCCAGGCCGTCCCTGGTGCCGGCGAGGACGCTCCGGTACGGCTCGTCGAGCTCGTAGCCGCCGACGACGTGGTTGCTGCTGGCGATCACCACCCGGCGGACGCCCGCGGCTCGCGCCCCGTCGAGCACGTTCCACGCCACCGGCAGGTTGGTGCGCCGCACCGCCGACCAGGGCGCCGACGCCGAGGCCACCGCGGCGAGGTCGACGACGACGTCGGCCCCCCTGATGGCTCGCCGGGCGGCCCCCGGCCGGACCAGGTCGGCCCGGGCGACGGACCGGCCCGCGATCTGGCGCCCTGCGGGCCGCCGCCGGTCGACGCCGCGGACGTCGAGGCCCTTGTCCAACCCGGTGAGCAGCACCCGCCCGAGCAGTCCGGCGGCACCGGTGACGACGACGGGGCCCGCCGTCACCGGACCGGGCCGCCCCGCCGGCGGCTGGCCCAGCCGGCACGGACCAGCGCGGGGAGCGAGCGGGCCGCGCCGAGCGGGCCGTCGGCGGCGGCCCGCCGGGCGATCGCGGTGACGAGCCCGGGCCTGGCCGCCGGATCCGGGTCGAGCCGGCGGATCCAGCCGGGCTGTCGATCGCCCCCCAGCGCCCGCACCGCCTCGGCCGGCAGATCGACGGGCACGAGGGCCTCGAGCAGCAGGAGGCCGTCGAGCAGCGCCCGGGCCCGCCCCCGGCGAAGGGCCGCGCCGACCACGCGGTCCCAGTCGACGGGCGAGCCGCCGTCGGCGGCCGCCTCCAGCACCGCCAGGCCGTCGGAGGCCCAACGCGGGGATCGCGGCATCGCGGCTCGGTCGCCGTCGAGGAGGGTGTGGAGGAGGAGGTCCGCGGGGCAGGCCACGGCGAGGGCCGCCGTCCCGAGCAGCACGGGCCGGCCGGCGGCGACGGCGTCGTCATAGGGCGGCGCCGCCGACCAGCGGAGGTTGAGGCCGGTCGCGTGGTCGGGCGGGGCGAAGGCCGCCCCACCGACGTCGAGCAGGGCGCCGTCGAGCCATCGGGGCCCGGCCCGCCAGCCCGCCTGCCGGAGCACCCGCGCCGCCGGCGCGACGTCGCCCGGCGCCACGAGGACGTCCACGTCGTGCACCGGCCGCAGGTCGAGGTGACCGAGGGCGAGCGCCACCCCCCCACCCCCGACGAGCACACCCTCGATGCCGGCCGCCCGCAGCACGGCGAGCCCGTCACCGGCAGGCCGGAGCCGCTGCTCGTTGCGGACCAGCGTCCGGCGCCGGACGCCGCGCATCCGCTCGAGGTCGGGCACCCCCGCGTCGAGCTCGACCAGGCGCCGGTGGAGCCGCGGGACGAGGTCCTGCGCGCCGCCGTCCAGGTCGTCGATCGACAGCCGGGGTGCGAGTTGGTCGTCCCACCCGGCAGCCCCGTCGCGCCGCGGGAGGTGGCACACCTGCAGG
>JBFWQW010000175.1:0-3162 GCA_050249235.1 Acidimicrobiia bacterium
CACCGCCTGGCGGGGGTTGGTGGCCCCCATCATCTGGCGGACGACGGCGAAGACCTCGTCCGGGCCCTCGACCACCATCAGGAACGACGGGCTCCGCGTCACGAAGGCGAGGAGGCCGGGGAAGAACGGCTTGCCCTCGTGCTCGGCGTAGTGGCGCCGGGCGGTGGCCTCGTCAAGCGTCCGGAGCTCGGCGGCGACCAACCGCAGGCCCTTGGCCTCGAGCCGGGCGACGATCTGGCCGGTCAGGTTCCGCTCGACGGCGTCCGGCTTGCACATGACAAAGGTGCGTCCCACGGCCGGGGAGGTTGGTCGAGCCGTCGGGCCTTGTCGAATCCACGTGACCGGTGCCGGAGGCGGTTGCACCGACCCCGGCGCTCGCCGCCGGAGAGGGCGGTGCCCGTCGACCGTCCGGGCCATGGTCGGCACCGGGGCCCTCGGCCCGAGGCGGGGCGTGGCGGCCCGCCCGAATCTCCACCAAGGCCGACCTGCCGCTTTCCTCCTCGCCCAGCGCGAGGGGGGAAGCGGGGGGACACTCGACGCGAGGACGGCCCGCAGCTGGTCGTCGCAGAGCCGGTCGTCGCGGAGCCGGTCGTCGAGCGCCCGTCGCTCGTCACGCCCCGATCCGGCGACTAGCGGCCGGCACGCGACATCTCGACCGCTGGCCCGCTGGTGGGTCAGCCGCTTCGGTGGCGGGGGTGGATGGCGTCGACGGTGGCGGCCAGGTCGAGGCGGTCGCCGGCCCAGCGGGACACGGCCGTCGACGGGGTGATGGCCAGCCCGGCCTGGCGGTGCCGCTCGACGAGGCCGGGCCCGACCGCCTGCCGGGCCGGGGCGGCGGCCAGGGTGGTGCCGTCGGGCCGGTGGAACCGCAGGTCGATGCCGGGATGCCCGCTGACGGTCCAGCCGCCCTCGTGCAACAACCGGTGATGGAAGGTGCACACCAACACCAGGTTGTCCAGGCTGGTCGGGCCGTCGTTCACCCAGTGCACCACGTGATGGGCCTGGGTGAAGGCCCGCCGCCCGCAGCCCGGGAACCGGCAACCGCCGTCACGACGGTCGAGCACCCGGCGGACCGCCGGCGGGATGCTGCGGGTCTTGCGGCCGATGTCGAGCGGTTGGCCGTCATGGGTGCGCAACAGGACGACGGAAGCATCACAAGCCAGCCGGCGGGCGGTGGCGTCGGCCAGGCCCGGCCCATGATCGAGATGGCAGCCGGCCTCGTCGGCCACGACCACCACCTGGAAGCGGTCCCCGCTGCTGACCGGCCCACCAGCCGCGGGTGACGCCAGAGCCAGCTCGGCCATCTCCACCAGCGCCGCGGCCCGCCGGGCCGCGAACGGTCCCGCGGAACCGCCCTCCACCGGCACGCCAGCCGGGACCGACCAACCCGAAGACGATCCCGCGGAACCGCCCTCCACCGGCACGCCAGCCGGGACCGACCAACCCGATGACGGTCCCGCGGAACCGCCCTCCACCGGCACGCCAGCCGGGACCGACCAACCCGAAGACGATCCCGCGGAACCGCCCTCCACCGGCACGCCAGCCGGAACCGACCAACCCGAAGACGATCCCGCGGAACCGCCCTCCACCGGCACGCCAGCCGGAACCGACCAACCCGAAGACGGTCCCGCGGAACCGCCCTCCACCGGCACGCCAGCCGGCGCCGGTCCCGCGGAGCCGCCCGCCCGCGCCTCGATCCACGCCCCGACCCACGCCCCGGCTTGCTCGGCCCGGCGCCGGTCGACCAGCAACCGCAACGCCGCCTCCACCACCGCCCCCTCCTCGGCCGCCAGCCCCGACACCCGCAGCTCCCACCGGCCGTCCTCACCCACCGAGGTGTGCAGCTCCGGCCCGACCCAACCCTCACCAGCCGCCCCGGCCGCCGGCATCGTGTCCGCCCGGGCGGCCACGATCGTGGCCCGCACCGCCCGCTCCAACTGCGACGCCGTGCTGTGCCTCGCCAACGCCACCAACGCCTCCTCGGTGCCGTCATCGGCAACCCGGGTCGCCGCCCGCACCAGCGAGTACGACAGCTCACCGGCCTCGAACACCGCCCGCAGTCGGGGGAGGTCCGCCAGGGCACGGCCGACCCGGAGATGCTCACGGGCCGTCCTGGCGTCGATCCCGCACCGCCACGACAACCAGTGCGCCATCGACCGGCACCCCCACGACACCCACGCCTCCCGCCGATCCAGCTCCGCGATCAACCCCAACCACCGGCACGTCGCCGCCGCCAGATGCGCCGCCAACGACGTCGCCTCCTCCTCCAGACGCTCCGTCACCACCCCGGACAAGTCAGCACCACCGACCCCGACCCCACCCCCACCGCCAGCCACGACCCGCTCCGCAACGACCATGCACCCAACGTACGAACCGGGTGGGACAGCGAACCCCGGGCGACGGCAGCTGGGCGCCGGGTCCGGACTGGCGGTCAGGCCCGGCGGAAGACCATGGTCCGGCCCACCGGCTCGAAGCCGACCCGGAGGTAGGCGCCCCGGGCGGCGGGATAGGCGGCGTCGCCGCGGGGGTGGATCACGACCTCGGTCCCACCCCGCGCCGCGACGAGCCGGGCGACCTCGAGGCACAGGGCACCGGCCAGGCCCCGCCGCCGGTGCCCGGCGACGATGCCGAGGGGCTCGATCGACGCCACCTTCGTCGCCGGGTCGAGCCACGCGATGCAGCTCCCCGCCAGCGAGCCGTCCGGTGCCTCGGCGACGACGTGCAGGTCGAGGTCGTACGGCGCCGACGCCTGCACGTCCCGCAGGCGCTCCGCGTCGAACGAGCTCGTCGCGGCCGGGTCGACGGGCGGGTCGTGACCGGGGGCGAAGGGCAGGTCGGCCGGCCGCCACGACGCGCCATGCACGCCGACGAGGTCGTCGCCCTCGACGGCCGACCTGACCCGGTAGCCGGGCGCCACCCGGGGCGGCCCGGCGCTCGACGCCCGGAGCCGGAGGTCGAGCTCGAAGGGCGCGTCTCCGTCCTCGACGAAGCCGGCCCGGGCGAGGGCGGCGAGCAGGGCCCCGTCGTGGTCGTGCACCTGGACGGCACCGGTCGCGCCCAGGACCGCACGGTCGAGCGCCGAGGGATCGACGACACCGTCGACGACCAGGTAGTCCTCCTGCCGCCACACGAAGCCATCGTCGACGAACGACACCTCATGGC
>JBFWQW010000176.1:0-3160 GCA_050249235.1 Acidimicrobiia bacterium
GCATCGTCGACCTCGCCGTCGGGGCGCTGGCCGCGGCCTGGCGGTCGGACGTCCGCGTCGAGCGGGGCCCGCGCGTCGTGCCCCTCGCCGACAACTACGACCGCCTCCGCTACCCGACGGAGGCCGTCACCCGGGACACCCGCTACACCCGGTACGCCGACGACGCCCACGTCCTGCGCAGCCACGCCAGCGCGATGGTGCCGCCGGCCCTGGCCCGGCTGGCGGATGCGCCCGCCGACGACGTGCTGCTCGTCTGCCCGGGCATCACCTACCGGCGGGACGCCATCGACCGGCTCCACACCGGCACCCCCCACCAGCTCGACCTCTGGCGGATCACCCGCCGGCCGGTGGGCGGGGCCGACCTGGACGAGATGCTCGGCCTCCTCGCCGCCGCCCTCTTCCCCGACCGGGCCTGGCGGTGGGAGCCCCGCACCCACCCGTACACGCTGGAGGGCCGCCAGGTCGACGTCCGGGACGGCGACGGCTGGGTGGAGGTGTGGGAGTGCGGCCTGGCCCACCCCGAGGTCCTGGCCGCCGCCGGGCTGGCGGGCTGGTCCGGGCTGGCCCTCGGCATGGGGCTCGACCGCCTCCTCATGCTCCGCAAGGGCATCCCCGACATCCGGCTCCTGCGGTCGACCGACCCACGGGTCGCGGGACAGCTGGACGACCTCGACCCGTACCGCCCGGTCTCCGACCGGCCGGCCGTCGACCGCGACCTGTCCGTCGCGATCGGTGCCGACGAGCAGGCCGAGGACCTCGGCGACCGGGTCCGCGACGCCCTCGGCGCCGACGCCGACCTGCTGGAGGCGGTGACGATCGTCTCCGAGACCGCCTACGCGGACCTCCCGCCGGCTGCCCTGGCCCGCCTCGGGATGGACGAGTCGCAGCGGAACGTCCTCCTCCGGATCACCATGCGACCGTTCGACCGCACGCTCACCGACCCCGAGGCCAACCGGCTCCGGGACCGCGTGTACGAGGCCGTCCACCGGGGGGCGGCCGGGCAGTGGACCACCCGGTGACCGGGGTGGGTCGGTGCTCGGGCCGGGGGCCGCGACGGCCCGCGGATCAGGCGAAGCGGCGGGCGTCCTCGGCCGCGTACCTGGCGACGATCGAGTCGGTGGCGGCGGTGCGCTCGAGGGCGTCGACCACCTCGCCGAGACGGGACGCCGGGATCGCGCAGGTGTTGTCGGTCGCCGGCATCCCGGTGCGGACCCGGGACAGGGCGCACCCGACGCTGGCGACGACGTCGCCGTGCTCCTTGGCGGCGGCCACGATGTGGCACTGCGGCTTGCCCTCGATGCGGAGCCCTGGGAGGGCGTCGGAGAGCACCATGAGCGCCCGGGCCGACAGCCGCAGGAGCACCACGTCGGGGTCGAGGGGGGTGTCGGCCAGGGGGCCGTAGGTGACCGCGCCCGGCTTCTCGGACACGAGCGGGATGCCGGGGACCATGTCCATCGTCACCCAGCCCGACTCCATCAGGGCGGCGACGTCGCCTCTGGTGGCGGCCTCGTCGAGCGTGATGAAGCCGTGGGTGAGGCTCCCGACCGAGCAGTTGCCGTGGTCGGCGGCGACGGTGCTGAACGTGCGGTCGACCGCCTTCATCCAGAACACGCAGCCGGCGGCCACCCGCCCGGTGCGCCCGTCGGGCGAGGGGGCCGGCATGGCGTCGTCGAACGGCGCCACGCCCACCGGCGCCTCGGCCGAGAACGTGATGGCCAGTGGCGGCGCCGTCGGGTGGAGGGTCGCGTCGAGTCGGCCGGCGAGGCCGGCCCAGTCCTGGGTGATGGTCACTTCTTGGCAGCCTCGTAGTAGGGGTTGGTGCCGCTGGCGTGGTCGGTCACGTCGACGACGTTGGCGATCTCGGGCACGGCCTGCTTGATGGCGACCGTGATGCCCTGGCTGAGGGTGACCGCGGCCATGCCGCAGCCGACGCACCCCCCGCCGAGGCGGACGTAGACGGTGTCGTCCTCGACGGCGACGAGCTCGGCCGTGCCGCCGTGGGAGGCGATGCTCGGACCGATGTGCCGGTCGAGGATCAGCGTCACCCGCTCGGCCACCGGCAGGGACGGGTCGAGGGGCGGGAGGTCGGCCACGAACGCCGGGGTGGGCGGCGCCGGCTTGTTCGGGTTGACGACGACCAGGCCGGGGTTGAGCAGGTCGCGGCTCATGTCGAGGGTGGCCCCGGTGAGCTGCTCGATGCTCCCGGCCGGGACCACCACGCTGAGCTCGTCGCCGTGCTGGACGGCGTCGTCCTCCCGGGCTTCCTCGGCGGCGTCGAAGTAGAGGTCGTAGGCGTACTCGCCGCCGGCCTCGCCGACGACCTCGATCCAGAGGGCGAGCCGGTCGCCGTCCGGCTCGCCGCCTCTGATCTCGAGCACCCGCCGGTGGGCCTTCGGGGAGATCGTCAGGAGCGGAGCCGGGACCGCATCGGGCGCGTCGGTGCCGGGGAGCGAGGTCACGCCGCCATGATACGGGTGTGCCTCGCGTCGTCCTGGTGCTGCCGACGGCCACCTACCGGGCGACCGACTTCGTCCTCGCCGCCGACGCCCTGGGGATCGAGGTGGTCGTGGCGTCCGAGGCGGCGCCGCCGCTGAGCCAGGCGGTGGTGGTCGACCTCGACGACGCGTCGGCGGCGGCCGGGCTCCTCGCCGGCTTCGACGACGGCCGACCGGTCGACGCGGTCGTCGCCGTCGACGACCGGGGCGCGGTGCTGGCCGCCACGGCCGCGGCCCGGCTCGGCCTGCCGGGCAACCCGCCGGACGCGGTGGCGGCCACCCGCGACAAGGTCGAGCTGCGCCGGCGGCTGGCGGCGGGCGAGGTGGCCCAGCCCCGCCACGCCGTCCTGGCCCCGGGTGGCGACCCGGCCGAGGTGGCCGCCGAGGTCGGCTTCCCCGTGGTGGTGAAGCCGTCGGGGCTGTCCGGCAGCGTCGGGGTGATCCGGGCCGACGACCGTCCCGGCGCCGTCGCCGCGGCCGCTCGGGCGTGGGCGCTCTGGGACGGGCCCCTCGTCGTCGAGCGGTTCGTGGCCGGCGCCGAGGTGGCGGTCGAGGGCCTGCTCCGGGGCGGGCGGCTCGAGGTGCTGGCCGTGTTCGACAAGCCGGACGCGCCCGACGGGCCCTACTTCGAGGAGACCATCTACGTCACGCCCTCCCGCCACCCG
>JBFWQW010000177.1:0-3053 GCA_050249235.1 Acidimicrobiia bacterium
GCGCTCCTCGGGTCGGTGAGTCGACAGCTCCTCCACCACGCACCCTGCCCGGTCGTCGTCGTCTGACGGCGACGGGCCGTGGCCGCCGGGCCGCCGGGTCAGCCCGTGACCGGGGCCAGGTCGGGGGCGATCAAGAACCCTGCCCCTCGGGGGGCGCGCGCGGGGGGGCGTCGCTGCCTGCCCGGGGGACCTTCGGCCCTGTCCCTCGTCATCGGGAAGCAGGACGATGACCGGACAGGGCGACGACGGAGGGCGAGCAGGGTGTCAGCCAGCAGGACGACGTTCACCATCCGGCAGTCCGCCACGGGACACCGGTCGAACCAGCCCGTTCCGGCCCACGTCGCCGTCGACGGCCCCCTGGACGCGGCTGCCGCCGCGGCGCTGCGAATGGTGGTCGGCGACCTCGTCGACAGCCGGGACGTCGTGGTCGACCTCCGCGCCTGCGCACCGCTGCAGCCCGAGGGCATCGCCGTGCTCGACCGACTGGCCGAGGGGATGCGCGCTCGCGGCGGGGCCCTGGCCACGATCGGGGGCGTCCGTCCCTGCCCTGCGCTCCGGGCGTGGGAGCGGGACGTGGACACGACCGCGGTCGCCGCGCTGTCGAGGTAGGGCGGCCAGGAGGATCCCGGTCCGCACCTCCTGAGCGCCGCCGGGCTCAGCGGGCGGGTCGCTGGCGCTCGTCGAGGCGTGCGGCGTAGGCGGCGGCCTGGGTCCGCCGGCTCATGCCGAGCTTGCTCAGCACGTTGGAGACGTAGTTCTTCACGGTCTTCTCCGCCAGGAACATCTCCCCGCCGATCTGGCGGTTGGTCAGTCCCTCGCCGATCAGCTCGAAGATCCGGCGTTCCTGCGGTGACAGGACGTCGAGCTCGTCGACCGGCTCGGCCCTGGACCGGAGCCGGTCGAGGACCCTGGCCGTCGAGGCCGGGTCGAGCAGCGACTGGCCCTGGGCCACCCGCCGGATGCCGTCGACGAGGTCGTTGCCCCGGACCTGCTTGAGCACGTAGCCGGCCGCACCGGCCATGATGGCGCTGAACATGGCCTCGTCGTCCGCGAACGACGTGAGCATCAGGCACTGCAGGTCGGGGTTCTGCGAGCGCAGCTCCCGGCACACCTCGATGCCGTCACCGTCGGGCAGCTGCACGTCGAGCACGGCGACGTCGGGTCGGGTCGCCGGCACCCGAGCGAGGGCTTCCTGGACGCTGCCGGCCTCACCCACGACGGTGAGGTCCTCTTCGAGCTCGAGCAGGTCGCGCACGCCACGGCGCACCACCTCGTGGTCGTCGAGGAGGAAGACCCGGATCGGCACGGGCCCATTGTGGCCGAGCCGGTGTGCGAACTGTGCACCTACACTCCCCGGGTGCCTGAGCGTGGGCCGCTTCCCCCCCGTTCCATCCCCGGACTCGCCGGGCCCCGCAGCCTCCGCCAGCTCCTCGACGCCGTCATCACGGTGGGCACCGACCTCGACCTCCCGTCGATGCTGCGGCGGATCACGGAGTCGGCCGCCAGCCTGGTCGACGCCCGCTACGCGGCCCTCGGCGTCCTCGACGACGCCGGCACCTCCCTCGCGCAGTTCATCACGGTCGGCATCGACGACGATCTCCACCGCCGGATCGGTGCCCTGCCGAAGGGGCACGGCATCCTCGGCCTGCTGATCCGCGACGCCAAGCCGATCCGCCTCCCCGACCTCTCCGAGCACCCTGACAGCTTCGGCTTCCCGCCGAACCACCCGCCGATGACGTCGTTCCTGGGTGTCCCGATCGTCTTGCGGGAGAAGGTCTTCGGCAACCTCTACCTCACGGAGAAGACCTCGGCCGAGGTCTTCTCCGATATCGACGAGGAGCTCGTCGTCGCACTGGCGTCGGCGGCCGCCGTCGCCCTCGACAACGCCCGCCTGCACACCCGTGTCCAGGAGCTGTCGCTGCTCGAGGACCGAGAGCGCATCGCCCGGGACCTCCACGACACCGTCATCCAGCGGCTCTTCGCCACCGGCCTGTCGCTCCAGGGCGTCCTCCGCTTCGCCCAGGCGCCGGAGGTGTCGCAGCGGATCGAGGCCGCCGTCGACGACCTCGACGTCACCGTCCGGCACATCCGCACGGCGATCTTCGGGCTCGAGGCCACCCGTCCCGGCGTCGTCAGCCTGCGCAGCGAGGTGCTGGCCATCACCCGGGAGGCGACCCGAGGGCTCGGGTTCGAGCCCCAGGTCCTCTTCTCGGGACCGATCGACAGCGAGGTCGGCGACGCCGTCGGTGCCGACATCTGCGCCACGCTCCGGGAGGCGCTGAGCAACGTCGCCCGCCACGCCGAGGCGACGAAGGTCGACGTCGAGCTGCGGGCCGAGGGGTCGGCGATCACCCTCACCGTCGTCGACAACGGCGTCGGCCCCCCGGTCGACGCCGTCCCCCGGGGGAACGGGCTGCACAACATGGAGCGCCGGGCGCTGGTGCGGGACGGCGGGTTCGAGCTCGCCGCCGGGGCCGGCGGTGGCACCTGCCTGCGATGGTGGGTGCCGAGGGACGTGTGAGCCGGGTCCCTCGGCCGGCCGGCGACCCGTGATCAGGCCAGGAGCCGCCCGCCGTCGACCACGATGATCTCGCCCGTGACGTAGGACGCGGCCGGTGAGGCGAGGAAGGCGACGACGGTGGCGATGTCGTCCGGGACGCCCATGCGGCCCAAGGGGATCCTGGCCGAGAAGGTGCCCATCATCGCCTCGAACTCCTCGGGGGTCATGCCCGGCAGGGGGCGGGACGTCCCCTCGGTCGTGATCCCGCCCGGGGCGACGGCGTTGACCAGGATGTCGTGCGGGGCGAGCTCCAGGGCGAGGCTCCGGGTGAACATCAGGACGGCGCCCTTGGACGTGTCGTAGGCGGCGAGCCCGACGGACGAGGGGTGCAGCGAGTCGATGGACGCGATGTTGACGATCCGCCCGCCCGTGCCCTGGAGGACGAGCTGACGCGCCACCGCCTGGGACAGGAACACGAGCCCCCGGACGTTCACGTCCAGGATGCGGTCGAAGTGCTTCCGGTCCATCTCCAACGCGGTGGCGCTCGGGAAGA
>JBFWQW010000178.1:0-2993 GCA_050249235.1 Acidimicrobiia bacterium
GTAGTCCTTGCCCTCGACGCGGATCTTGCCGAGCGCCTTGGCCTTCACCCACGACCCGATCGCGAGCAGCTCGTCCCAGTGGATCACCTCGGCGCGGATGAAGCCGCGCTGGAAGTCGGAGTGGATCCGGCCAGCACACTCGGGGGCCTTGGCGCCGGCGCGGAAGGTCCACGCCCTGCTCTCCTTCTCGCCGGTCGTCAGGAACGTCCGCAACCCCAGCACGTGGTACGCGGAGCGGACCAGGCGTGTCAGCGCGCCCTCACCGAGCCCGAAGCCTTCGAGCATCTCGGCGCGCTCGACCGGATCGACGATCGTCGCCGCCTCCGCCTCGAGCTGGACGCACATGCCGATGACCTCGACGTTGTCGCCGGCGTCGTTCATCTCGGCGCGAACGCGAGCCTCGATCTCCGGGATCCGGTCGAGCTCGTTCTCGCCGACGTTCACGACGGCGAGCACGGCGCGGTTCGTCAGCAGGAAGTGCGGCGCCAGGAGCTCGCGCACGTCCGGCTTGAGGCCGGCGCGGTAGATCGGGTGGCCCTCGCTCAGCACGGCGTGCGCCTGGGCGAGCGCGTCGGCCTCGGCGACGAGGCTGCGGTCGAGCTTCGAGGCCTTCTGCGTGCGGGTGAGCCGAGCCTCGACGGTCTCCAGATCGGCCAGCGCCAGCTCGATCTCCACGACGCGAAGGTGCTCGAGCGGATCGGGCGACCCGGTCACGTCGTCGTCCTCGAACGCGCGCAGGACGAAGACGGTCGCGTCGACCTCACGGATGTTGGCGAGGAACTTGTTGCCGAGTCCTTCACCCTTGCTCGCGCCCTCGACGAGGCCGCCGATGTCGACCACCTGCACGGCCGCGTGCACCACGTTCTTCGACTTGGACATCGCCGCCAGCGCGTCCAGCCGGTGGTCGGGCACCTTCGAGACGCCGATGTTCGGGTCCTTCGTGGCGAACGGGTACGGCGCAGCCAGCGCGCCACCGCCGGTGAGCGCGTTGTAGAGCGAGGACTTGCCCGCGTTGGGGAGGCCGACGAGGCCGAAGCGTTCCATACCGAAGGAGCGAGGCTACCGGGCTGCGGTGGCCGAGCCCGGCTGGCGCGACCGATGCGCTCGCGTCGCCTGGGTCGTTGGACGGATCTTCACATGGAACCACGAACACGCTCCGTGTCGACCATCTACAGTCGCCCACTCACGGTGCTGGAACAGCGAGGGGCGTTGAGGAGATGTTGACGATCGTCACGCGCGATCAGGGCGGGCTCGTTGCAGCGCGGAGCAATGCACCGGTCCTGGACACCCGAACACTGATCGGGCTCGCGTTGCACCACAGCGGTTCGGCTGCCGACTTCAGCACCGCGGCCGGCAACCCGAAGGCGTACGTGCAGAACCTGCAGCGGTACTCGATGCAGGAGAAGGGGCTCTCCGACATCGCCTACAACTACGTCGTCATCGCCGACGGCGTCGTGTTGGAGGGGCGTGGCCTGCGCTACCGCAGCGGTGCCAACGGCACGGCGGACGGCAACGTCAAGTACGCCGCCATCCTGTTCCCCGGTGACTATCGCACGGGCAAGAACACGCTGACGTCGGCGCAGATCACCTCGTTCCGACGGCTCCGCCAGTTCATCCTCGGCGTCGCCACGCAGGCGAAGGACCTCAAGCCGCACGGGTTCTTCAAACCGACCGAATGCCCCGGGCAGAACATCATCTCGTCGATCCCGGCGCTGTCGCAGCTGCCGCCGAGCCCCGGTCTGCCGCCACCGCGCCCGGCGCTGCGGCGCGGCTCGACCGGCGCATCGGTTCGATGCCTGCAGCGGACGCTGAACAACTGGGGCGGCGCGACGCTGGCGGTCGACGGCGTGTTCGGGCCCGTCACCGAGGCCGCGGTGCTCCGCTACCAGAAGGCGCACGGGCTCGTGCAGGACGGCGTCGTCGGCAACCAGACGTGGCGGTCGCTCGAGCGCTACGGCGGCTGCGAGGCGGACTGACCCCGCGCGCCGCGGCCGATACCCTCGTGACATGACCCCCGTCCAAGCGATGGAGCGCGTGATCCATTGCCTCGACCGCGTGCACGAGAACGGGTTCAAGACGAAGGCGTTCGTGCGTGCCCTCGACGTCATCCGGTCGCTCCCGCCCGACGAGGTCGAAGCACGGTCCCGCGCCGGCACGCTGACTCAGCTCAACGGCATCGGCGACGCATCCGCGAGAGTCGTGCGGGAGGCACTCGACGGGACGGACGGGTACCTGACGAAGATCGAGAACGAGACGCAGGTCCCGCTCACACCCGGGGGTGCGGTCTACCGCGAAGCCCTGCGTGGCGACTGCCATCTCCACTCGACCTGGAGCGACGGCGGCGCCCCGATCGAAGCGATGGCCCGCACGGCGATGGACATCGGCCACGACTACATCGTGCTCACCGACCACTCGCCCCGGCTCACGATCGCCCACGGTCTCAACCGGGAGCGCCTCGAAGCACAGCTCGTCGAGATCGATCGGTTGAACGAGGAGCTCGGGCCGTTCCGCATCCTGCGCGGGATGGAGGTCGACATCCTCGAAGACGGTGCACTCGACCTCGATGACGACCTGCTGGAGCGGCTCGACGTGGTGGTGGCGAGCGTCCATTCGAAGCTGGCGATGGAACGGCCGAAGATGACCGAGCGGATGGTGAAGGCCGCCGCCAGTCCCCACGTCGACGTCCTCGGGCACTGCACCGGGCGATTGATCGGCAAGCGGAAGCAGTCCACGTTCGATGCCGAGTACGTCTTCGCCGCGTGTGCGCAGTTCGGCACGGCGGTCGAGATCAACTGCCGCCCCGAGCGGCTCGATCCACCCGAGGAGCTGCTCGACCTCGCGATCACGACCGGCTGCTGGATCTCGATCGACTCGGACGCGCACGCCACGGGGCAGCTCGAGTTCCTGCCCCACGGGTGCAATCGAGCAGCCGAGGCCGCCGTACCGCTCGACAGGGTGATCAACACGATGGGCCTCGACGACCTGCTGGCCTG
>JBFWQW010000179.1:0-2972 GCA_050249235.1 Acidimicrobiia bacterium
AGGTGGTCCGGGTTGCAGCAGGCCCGGTTGCGGCACAGGTGATCGATCACGAGGCCGTCGGGGATCGGGCCGACGAGCACGACGAATGACAGGCGGTGGGATCGCCACCTCCCATCCCGGAAGTGGACCCGTCCGTAGCCGAACGTCACCTCCGCCTGCCACTGCCAGCAGCCGTGCTCGTCGACCTTGACGTGCGAGGCGAACCGTTCGGCCTCCTCCCGCGTCCACTTCGGCGATCCGTCGCTCGGTGTGGCTGCGACCAGCAGGTCCGCTATCGAGAGGTCCATCGAGGGCTTGCCTCCTCCGAGTATCACAAGGATGTAATTCGCAAATCGGCCAAAAAGATGGGCCCCTCGTCGGGGCCCTGGGTCGGGTGCGCGGTGGTGCCGTTGCTCAGCCGTACGGGCTGGCCCCCGCCGGCTTCGGTGCGCCCGGGTGCGGCACGGTGACGGCCTGCTCGAGCACCCGGGCCAGCTCGAGCGGGGTGATCCCGAAGTGCTCGGCGATGACGAGCTTCTCCCGGGTGTGCCGGAGCCGCATCTGAGCGATCGTCTGGCAGGCCTCGTCGAAGTCGGCCCGGGCGCGCGCCGCTGCGAGAAGAGTGGCACCGAGGGTGATCGGGTCATCCACCCACCGCTCCTCCGACGTCGGGAGCTCGGCCGGCGCCGGAGCCTTGCGGGAGGCGGCGCCAACGATGGACACCGCCAACACCACGACGACAGCCAGGACGGTGATCCCGCCGAGGACGTACCAGTCGATCGGGAAGCTCACCGCGCCCTCCTTCGCCGAGAGGTCAGCGGCCGGGCCGACGGCACCGCCCTGGACCCGGGTGCGTTGTCCGTCACGAGGACGGGGCCGCTCCCCCGCGGCCCGACCGCTGAGAACTTGGAGAGGCCCGACGGGTCACCTTCACCCGTGTCATGGCGAGCGTCGGCAGGTGCCCCTTCACCCCTTGGACGTAGGGCTAGCCGGGCCTCTCGATCTTCCGCCGCGTCCTGCGACGAGCGCGGGAAGTCACGCACCACCCGCAGCGCCGGGACGTCGTCCAAGGCGTGCACCACGTTGCAGGCGGCACACGCCCACACCTCGCGCCCCGAGAGCTCCTCGAGCTCCATCGGAGCGCGGCAGCGCGGGCAGCGAGCGCGGACCGGCGCCTTCACCTCGGCCACCGGGCGAGCTGCTCGTGCTTGAGGTCGTGGGCGGCGTGGTCGCCGGCGTGGCCCGCGGGGCGGGTGCACTCGAAGCCGTGCCACCCGTCGGCGCAGTCCTCCGGGTCCGCCTCGGTCGACGCCGCCAGGTAGCCCGGCGCCCCTGGCCACAGCTGTTCGAACGAAGGGGCCCCTACGCTCCCGCCATGGGGAAGGTCCGGCTGGAGATCGACCGCCTGCTCCTCGAGGGCGAGAGGATGATGAAGGGCGCGGAGTCCCGGATCGACGAGATCGAGTCCCTCGTCGCGTCCCTCATCCTCGCCGTACGCCTGCTGGCCGACCGGCTCGACGGGCCGGGAGCGGGGAGCGAGGACCGCCTCGAGCGCATCGAGTCGCTGCTCCACCGACTTGTGGACTCGGATGGCGACACCGCCAGCGACGGCTAGCGCAGCCCAGGCCAGAGGACGGGTCACGACGCAGCCCTCGCAGCAGCGAGCCGGTTCTCCTCACGGCGCTCGCGGTTCCGTTCGACCCGGGCATGCCACTCGGCCTCATCGACCTTCAAGGCGTCGAGGACCTTGTCGAGGTCGAGGAGCCCAAGCTCCAGGTACAGCTCGGCGCTGTCCTGCACCCGCGCCCACGCCGACTTGGCGTAGATCTCGTCGAGGAGGAGCTGGCACCACAACTTCGCCTCCACCTCGATGCGCGCCTGAAAGTTGAGCGGCCCGCCCTCCTCGTACATCGCCCGGGCCCGGGCGACCTCGCCGTCGACGGCGGCGGTGTCGCCGGTCTCGATCGCCACGAGGATGGCGAGCAGCGCGGACTCGGCGGCAGTCGTCACGAACGCACTCCCTTGTCGGTGATCTCCCACCGGACGAAGTCCGACGGGCGAGCGGCCATGTCCTCCACGGCGGCGGCGACGGCCGCGGCGTGCTCGGCCGGCGGCGCCGTCACCCGCGACGCCAGGGCCTGACCCCACACGACGCCACGACCGCGGATCGAGCGGGACAGCAGCGTCACGTTGCCCCCCGCATGGCGGGCCTCGATCGTCGAGCCGTCAGCGGCGAGCACGGTGACGTCAGCCGGCGCGAGAGCCGCGGTCACGACGCCCTCCGCCAGGAGACCAGCTCGGCCAACACCAGCAGCTCCGCACGCTCGCGGAAGGACCGGTGCTCTTCGTCCTCCACGTCCAGCGGAGGAAGCAGGGCGAGGGGACGCGCGGTCACGACGCCTTGGCCTCGACGTCGAGGTGACCGAACCACGCCCGGATCGTCTGGCCGGTCACGTCGACCTGGCCGTCGGTCGCCTTCCGAAGCTGGCGCGCGATGAGCTCCCAGGACATGCGGACCTCGGGGTCCCTACGCTCGGCGACCCACGCCTCGAGTGGGCGGCCGAGCAGCACGGAGGCCAGTCGCTGCGCCGGGCTTGATCCCATAAACCAGGAGTCTCTCCTAGAAATCAGGAGATGTCAACCATTGGAGGGGGTTTCCCTTGCTATTCCGGTGACTTCCCACATACGGTGCCGAGCATGACCGATGCAGCCGCTGAGAGTGACCCGGCGGCGGACCTCCAGCAGGGGATCACCGACGTGGTCCGCATGCTCATGGGCGCCCGCCGCTACACCACCCAGACCCAGCTCGCCGCCAAGCTCAACATGCCGGAACAGACGCTCAGCACCAAGCTCAGCGGGAAGTGGCGGCTGAAGGACATCCCGCTCGTCGCAGCGGCGCTCGAGGTGCAGCCGCACGTGCTGTTGATGCCGGTGTCCGAAGTACTTCGTGGTGGGTGGGCCGCCCGGGGCTCGAACCCGGCGCCTGAAGATTA
>JBFWQW010000180.1:0-2915 GCA_050249235.1 Acidimicrobiia bacterium
GGGATGCGGCAGACGGACGCCGCGGGGACGCGGAGACCTGGGGCCGGACGAGCTTCGACGAGTTCCAGTCGGCGCGGGAGCGCTTCCTGGAGCGGCTTCGGGTGGACTCGGAGGTCCGGCGGCTCGAGGGCGTGTGGCAGCTCCCGGCCCGGGAGCCCCGGCTGGACGACCGCACGACCTGACGGCCGCCGTCGTCCCGCCCGGCCGTCGGGAGCCGGGCGGGACGAGAGCCTCCCGGACCAGGGAAACACCCGATACCCGCCGGGACCGGCGTGCGGGAGGTTCGCCCGGACACAGGCGAACCTGGGGGGTGGAGGGTGTCCGGTCAGGGTGGGTGCCGCGCGCGGGTGCGTCGGGGAGAGCGGCTGAGGCGAAGCCGGCTCGTGCTCGCCGCGGGGGTGATCGCCGCTGCGCTGGCGCTCGCGCCGGCGGCCCTCGGCGTGACCTTGATCGATGGCGACATCGTGGTGAACGACTCCGGGACCAGCCGGCTCCTCCAGATCGACGGCGGGGGCGACGCGACGGAGTTCGCCACCATCGCGAGCTTCCCGGTGCGGGGCATCGCGGTCGAGACGGACGGATCGGTCCTGGTCGCCGGGCGCGGGGCGGGAGGCGGCCCCGGGGACTTCGCGAAGGTGATCCGCGTCGACCCGGACGGCGGCGCGACCCAGGTGCTCACCTCGGGAGGCCTGCTCAGCGTGCCCGTGGACGTCGACGTGGCCGCCGATGGCGCCATCTACGCGGTCGACGAGGGAGGCACGGGACGGGTGATCCGCATCGACCCGGCGTCCGGTGCGCAGACGTTGATCGCCTCAGGGCCTCCCGTCCAGGCGATCGGCACCCTCGCAGCGCCGCGGGGGATCGCCGTGGCCGGGGACGGGAACCTGCTCGTCGCCAATCGCAACACCCTCGACCCGGGCGTCCTGCGGTTCGCCGCGACCCCCGGGGCGACACCGGCGACCGTGGCCTCGGGGGAGCCGCCGTTCGAGCTGCCCCACGGCATCGACGTGGAGGACGACGGCCGCATCGTCGTGGCCGATCCCTTCGTCGCCCCGCTGTTCCCGGGTGCCCAGACCGGCGCCCTCATCCGCGTCGACCCGGCGACGGGCGGCACGAACACGGTGATGAGCGGCTTCGCTCCCCTCGGCATCGCGGTCGAGCCGGACGGAACCCTTGCGGTCGTCTCGAGCGGGAACGCCGGCGTCTGGGAGGTCGATCCGGCGACCGGCGCGCGTACGAGCCTGACCGGCGGCATCACGCCGACGGCGATCGAGGTCGCCGACGTCAACCGGCCGCCGGTCGCCGACGACGACGTCTACCCGGTCGAGGCCGACGGCTCCCTCACGGTGCCGGCCGTCGGCGTGCTGGCCAACGACGACGACCCGGACAACGACCCGCTCACGACGGTCCTGGCCGATGCGCCGGGCACAGGCGATCTGGATCTCTCCGCTGACGGCGGGTTCACGTACACGCCGCCCGCCGGCTTCCTCGGCGACGTGACCTTCACCTACGCCGCGTCGGACGGACTGGCCGAGTCGAACACGGCGACGGTGACGCTGCGGGTACGCGACACGACCGCCCCGACGGTGACGGTCGAGAAGGCCACGGGACAGGCCGATCCCGCATCGCAGAGCCCGGTCGCGTTCGCGATCCGGTTCAGCGAGCCCGTCCTGGACCTGGCCGCCGGCGACGTCGCCCTGGGCGGCAGCGCCACGGCCCAGGTGGCCGAGCTGACCGGCGCGGGAGCCGACTACGACCTCCTGGTCGACGTGACGAGCCCCGGCACGGTGACGGCGAGCCTGCCCGCCGGGGCGGCGCAGGACGCCGCCGGCAACGCGAGCGCCGCTTCCACGAGCGACGACAACGAGGTGACCTTCGTGCCCGCGACGGCCGCGGCCGTGTCGGTCGCGGACGCCGTCCCCGTCGAGGAGGGTGACACCGGCACGAAGGCGATGCGGTTCACGATCAGCCGGACGGGACCGACGACCCAGCGCGCCAGGATCGTCTGGCACACGGAGGACATTCCCGAGGACGGGGAGGCGGAGGGCGGCGTCGACTACGAGACGCGGACCGCCCAGACGGCGAACATCCCCATCGGGGCCACGTCGGCGACCGTCACCGTCCGCGTGATCGGGGACCGCGTCGACGAGGGCGATGAGGCCCTCCGGGTCGTGCTCGACAGCTCGACCGGCGCGCCGATCAGCGGCGGGGTGGCGACCGGGACGATCGTCGACAACGACCCACCGACCCTGTCGGTCGCCGACGTCGACATCGCCGAGGGCAACGCCGGCACCAAGGCGATGACGTTCCGCGTCCGGCTCTCGCGCGTGTGGGACGCGCCGGTGACCGTGCGGTGGGAAACCGTGGACGGCACGGCGACACAGCTCCGCGACTACCTCGCGGCCGCCGGGGAGCTCGTCATCCCGGCGGGCTCGCGCCGGCCCCTGGACCCGCTGACCCGCGAGCCGGTCGAGGCCGTGGTCCGCGTCGTGGGTGACCGGATCGACGAGGACGATGAGGCCTTCACCTTCGTGCTGAGCGACCCCTCCGGGGCCGTCATCGGCGATGGCGAGGCGGTCGGCACCATCCATGACACCGACTGACCCGCCTCCGGGGACCCGCGCTCGCGGCGCGGGTCCCCGGGCGGAACCGGCGGGCTACGCCAGCAGGACCCGGATCGTGAGGGGGCCCCGCGGGTCGGCCGTGACGCGGCCGAGGGTGGCCGGCCGGCCCGGGCGGACCGTGGTGAGGGCCTCCTCGACGGCGGGGCGCATGATCTCGAAGCCCGCGTCGTCGTTCGGCGCGGCCAGGCGGTCCATCACCTGGATGAGGATCTCGTCGCGCCCGAACGTGACCCCGGAGGCCAGCTCCTCGGCCTCGATGTCGCCGGCCAGCGTGTCGGCGGCCGCGATCGA
>JBFWQW010000181.1:0-2885 GCA_050249235.1 Acidimicrobiia bacterium
CGTGATGCTCGCGAGCCCGCTGGCGAGCCGGATCTCCGGCGCGAACCTGGTGGTGGACGGCGCGCTGACGAAGGGCGTGCAGCTCTGACCGACCCCGAGCTCTGACCGACCCCGAGCTCTGATCGACCCGGACCGCGGGGACGCCGGTCCGCGCCATGGGGTACGCGTCGGCGGTCGACGCCCGGTCGCGCGCGTCGGCGGCCGACGCCCGGTCTCGCGCGTCGGCGGCCGACGCCCGGTCTCGCGCGTTGGCGGTCGAGGCCCGGTCTCGCGGCGCCGGGCCATCGCCCGCACCAGGGCCGCGGCCACGGCCGCGTTCGTCGGCGGTCGCCTTCCGCCGGCTCGCGGGCAACGACTGCGCGACGCGATCTGCGCCCTCAGCGGCGGCGGCCGCCACGCCCATCCCTGGGGCAACGACCACTACCAGCGAGCCCGCGCCCACGGACACGACCACCCCCACGCTGTGCGCATCCGGGCCCGCGCCCGGGTCGACATCATCTGGCCAGCCTGAACCGCCCCCGGGATTGGTGGAGGGTCCTACGACCTCAACCAACACCGCGCTCTCCCACGCCTCGTCGACCAAGATCGACCAGGCGCACCTTGACACAGGGCAGCTCACGCGGCTGGTGAACCGGTCCAGGCCGGTCGAGATCGTGGTCGGCGTTGCGGGTCCACCCACGGGGGCGGGAGGAACTCGGGTCTGCCCTGCCGAAGCCGGACGTCCCAGCCGCCATGGTGGATCAGGCGATGACACGATCTGCACACCATCGCGAGGTTGTCGATCGATGTCGGGCCGCCGTGTTCCCACGGTGTCAGGTGGTGGATCTCGCACCAGGAGGGTGGGCGCCCGCAGCGGGCGCAGCCGCGGTCCCGCGCCGCCACCGCACGCCGCAGCCCGTCCGGGACGGCGCGGGTGGCGCGGCCGACGTCCAGCGGCTGACCGGCGCCGCCGAGCACGACCGGCACGACCCGGGCATCACAGGCCAGCATCCGCAGCCCCTCCGGGGTGAGGGTGCCGCCGAGGTCCAGGCAGGCGGCGCGGGCGCGGTTCTCCAGGTCCTCCAACCGGACGGCCACCGACAGGTGCGGGCGTTCCCCACCGGTGGCCGGCAGGTCGCCGTGGTCGAGCACGTAGCCGCAGGCGTCGGCCAGCGCCTCGGCCTGCCGCTGCCCGACCGGGCGCTGTTCGGCATCGGCACCGTCGGTGGGTCGGGCACCGGTATCGACCACCGCGGCGATCGCGTCGAACATCACCGGGTCGTCGAACCGGCCCTTGATCTTCCCGCCGGAACCGGACGGGTTGCGGGTGAGGAACAACTCGTTCACCACCGGCTCGGGCCGGTCCTCGGGCTCCGACCCGTCCTGGTCCAGCATCTCGACGAGCGCGGTGCCCCAGGCGTGCAGGTCCGCCGGGGAGTAGTCCCCGGCCTTGGTGGCCAACTCGGCCTCGGCGTCCGCCCACACCTCGGGCGCCAACCGCCGCGCCGCAGGCGAGTCGAGCACCCGGGCGACCGTCTCCACCTGCCGCGCCGAGCACCCCCCGGCGGCGAACCGCTCGGCGGTCGCGGCCAGCCGGGCCGGCAGCACCGTGCCGTCCAACCCGACCCGGGCGCACGCCTGCTCGGCCACCACCAGCCGGCGGCGCGCGTCGCCGCGCTCCCACCCCAGCAGGTCGGCCAGGGCGGTGACGGTGGAGCGGTAGCCGCGCTCGGTGAACACCCCACGCCGCTGCAGATCCGTGATCGCGCCGACCGAGACCCGCTCCAGCAGCCGCGCCGCGCCTTCGCACACGGTCAACAGGCCGAGCAGCTCCTCGTCCCCGGCACCCGGCCCGCCGACGGCGGCCAGCTCGGCCAGCAGCGCGTCGGCGAGGTGCCGGGCGCGGGCCAGCGGGGTGGGGGACATGACCTCAGTCTAGTCGAACTGTTGTTCGAATCATGGTCGATCACCGCAGCTCAGACGCCGTTCACCGACCCGAACCAGCTGCCCGCCCAGCGCGCCTTCTCCCGGTCCGATTCCTGCACGACAACCCGGTCGAGATCGGGTTGAGCCAGCCCCGGGTCCGCTGGGCGGCAAGCCGGGCAGCGCTGCGCGGCACCAACGCCACACGACACGCCGGCACCGGCGGCAGCCGCCCAGCCCGCGCAACGCGGCGACACACGACAGCTCGGCCGACGGAACGGGGTACGCACGACACCGCAACACCGCGGCATCGGCACGGCAGCACCGCAGCGGGCACGGCGACACGGCCACGGCCACGGCCACGCTGGCACGGGCACGCTGGCACGCACCGGCCGCGATCACGACGACACCGGACGACCACGACACCAGACCACGACACCAGACCACGACGACACCGGGCCAGTACGCGGCGGGACCGTGCGGAACGGCGGCGGCCGCATGACGGGCCACCGAGAACTCGACCGGGTTCGTTGCCTCCGCCCCGCTCGCCCCGGACGGCCACCGCAGCCGGCAGTGCGACCGTGGAGGCACTCGTGACCGACCCGCGGACCGTCCACATCGGATGAAGAACCGGACGCCCTCGGCCGAACCTCCGCCCGCCGGCGCCGCCCCCGCTGAACACATGGGCGGCATGCGGAGCCGCTTGCGGCCGAGGGTGCTCCCGGCCACGCGAGAGGACGCTCAGCACACGCAGCGCGCGCTCTCGGGGCAGCCTCGCGCCACCCCGCCGACCGCGCCCCCCGCCGACCGCCGACCACCGACCCGACCGACCCGACCGACCCGACGCCCACCGAGCCGGACCGGACCGGACGTGATCCGCTCCCCACCGCCCCGGACCCACCAGGCGGATCATCCCACCGTCGCACGCCCCGAAGGGTGTGTCCGGGTGAGCCACTGGCCGAACTTGTGCATCTCGGTGATGA
>JBFWQW010000182.1:0-1331 GCA_050249235.1 Acidimicrobiia bacterium
ACGAGAGCGACTCGACGTAGCGGCGCTGGCCCTCGGCGTAGATCGTGTCGAACGCCAGCGACGACTTGCCCGACCCCGACAGCCCCGTCAGGACGATCAGCTTGTCGCGGGGCAGCTCCAGGTTGACGTTGCGCAGGTTGTGCTCGCGCGCCCCGCGCACGACGATCTTGTCGGCCACCGGAGGCAGTCTACGACCGAACGCCTGTTCGGGCCGAGGATGCCGGCCGTGCAGCCCGACCTGCTGGCCGACGTGCTCCCCGCCCGGGTCATCGGGGCAGGTCCTTGAAGGGTGTGGTGCGGTCGCTGCTCGCCTCCCGGGGCAGGCCGAGCACCCGCTCCCCCACGATGTTGCGCTGGATCTGGTCGGACCCGCCGAAGATGGGCGGGCCGGCCGCGAACAGGGCCGTCTCGAGGAACCCACCCAGCCCTTCGATGCCGGTGGCGATCTCGAGCTCGGCCACCGCCACCGGGTCGTAGCCGTGCAGGGTGGCCGTCGGGCCGAGGATCCGGTAGGTGAGGTCGCGGGCCAGCCGGACGGCGTGGTTCTGGGCCATCTTCGACAGGTTGGGGAGGCCGGGGAGGTCGCCGCCGGCCGCCCGCAGGCCCCGGCCCCGCTCGGCGGTGAGGCCGTTGAGCAGCTCGAGGGTGCGGAGGCGGACGAGGCCGTCCCGCACGAACGGGTCGCCCGTCCTCCCCGTCCGCCGGGCGAGGTCGACCAGCTGCATGCCGGGCGTGAGCGACGGGGCCGGGTCGTCGCCCCCGATCGCCGCGGTCGCGAAGCTCCCCGCCGGCCGGTCGAGGTCGCCGGCGATGCTGCCGGGGCGGGCGCTGTTGCCGACGTTGCCGCCCCCCGAGAGGGCCCGCTCGAAGGCCAGCGTGGTGTTCGCCACCGTCCAGCCGTTGCCGGCCCCGCCGATCAGGTCGGCGTCGGCCACCCGGGCGTCGGTGAGGAAGACCTCGTTGAAGTACTGCCGACCCGTCATCTCCCGCAGCGGCCGGATCTCGATGCCGGGCTGGCGGACGTCGATGAAGAAGTACGAGATGCCGGCGTGCTTCGGGACGTCGACGTCGGTCCGGGCGACGAGCATGGCCTTGTCGGCGATCTGGCCGGCCGACGTCCACACCTTCTGGCCGTTCACCACCCACTCGTCGCCGTCGCGCTCGGCCCGGGTCTGCAGCCCGGCCAGGTCCGACCCCGCGTTCGGCTCGCTGAAGAGCTGGCAGAAGGCGTCGGCCCCGGTGACGATGCCCGGCAGGTGGCGGCGGCGCTGGTCGTCGGTGCCGTGGGCCAGCACGGTCGGCCCGGCCATGCCGGCGCCGAAGCCGGTCGG
>JBFWQW010000182.1:1431-2878 GCA_050249235.1 Acidimicrobiia bacterium
ACGTCGTCGACCACCTCGACGTCGAACACGATGAGGTCCTGGTCGAAGCCGTCGCCCTCGGCGGGCTGGACGCACGCCCCGGTCCGCACGTCGTACCGGCTCGAGTGCTGGGGGCAGGTGATGACGCAGTCGACGACGGGCCGCCCGCCGAGCGTCGTGCCCTGGTGGGGACAGAGGTTCTGGAAGGCGTGGAAGGTCCCGTCGAGGTTGGCGATGGCGACCGGGAACCCGTCCACCTCGACGGTGGCGCTCTCCCCCGGCGCGATCCAGTCCACCGGCATGGCGTCGTAGAACTGCGGCACGGGCGCGATGGTAGGGACCGCGGCGGGTGGGCCGATCCGGGCCTACTTCGTGCTCGGGCCCTTGGGCACGTCGCGGAACGCGACGTCGCGGTCGTTGGTGCGCTCGCGGGGCATCCCGAGCAGCCGCTCGCTGATGACGTTGCGCGACATCTCCGTCGTGCCGCCCGCGATCTGCGACGACTGGCGGGTGAGGAACGACACGCCCTGGCTGCCCTGGGCCCCGTCCTCCTCCAGCCAGGCCGCGCCGGACGGACCGGCCAGCTCCCAGTTGATGTTCGACTGGCGGATGAAGATCGTGCCTCCGAGCACCTTCGACAGCCCGGCGCCCTGGCTGGGCAGCTTGCCGGTGGCCAGCCCCTTGCCGATCCGGGCGTTCGCGGCCGCCGACACCAGGTTGAGGGCGTGGCCCTCCCCCACCAGCTCGCGCGTGACCGGGTCGTCGAGGCGTCCGGCCCGGGCCGCCGCCTTCAGGAACGGCGACGGCGGGGGCGCGCTGCTCCGGGACACGGCCGGGCGGATGAGGTGGTGGGAGATCCCGAAGCTCTTCTCGTAGTACATCCACCGGGTCCCGACGGTCCAGCCGTCGTCGACGCCCCCGATGCGGTCGCTGTCCGGGATGCGGACGTCGGTGATGAACTCCTGGCAGAACTCCTTGGAGCCGTTGAGCATCTCGATCCGGTTGACCTCGATGCCCGGCTGGTGGATCTTCAGCATGAAGACCGTGAGGCCCCGGTGCTTCGGCACCTCCCAGTTGGTGCGGGCCAGGCAGAGGCCCCAGTCCGACCACCAGGCGCCGGTGGTCCAGATCTTCGAGCCGTTGAGGATCCACTCCTCGCCGTCGCGGACGGCCGTCGTCTGCGCCCCGGCCACGTCGGAGCCGCCGCTCGGCTCGGAGAGGAACTGCATCCAGATCTCCTCGCCCTTCAGGATGGCGGGGATGTGGGCCAGCTTCTGCTCGTGGTTGCCGAACTCGAGGAGCACCGTGGCGCAGGGCGAGAAGGTCGGCACCTGGGTGCGGGCCGGGTACTCGTAGCCGACGATCTCCTCGTTGAACACCTGCTGGTGGGCGGGCGTGAGCCCGGCCCCGCCGTACTCCTTCGGGAAGATGATCCCGGCGAAGCCACCGTCGAAGAGCTGGCGCTGCA
>JBFWQW010000183.1:0-2853 GCA_050249235.1 Acidimicrobiia bacterium
CCGGGGTGGACCACGGTCACGTTGACGCCGTGCGGTCCCAGCTCGTCGGCGAGGTTCTTGGTCAGTGCCGCCACGGAGACGTTGCGGACCGAGCCGAGCAGGTTGCCCGTCTGGCGGGCGGCCAGGCCGCTGACGTTGACGATGCGGCCCCAGCCCTGGGCCACCATCGCGGGCGCCACCTCGCGGGCGCAGCGCAGGTAGCCCATGACCTTGGTGTTCACCTCGGTCCAGAGCGCCTCGGTCGTCACGTCGAGCAGCGTCGGCGGCGGCGCCACCCCGCCGGGCATGGCCGCCGCGTTCACGAGGATGTCGACCCCGCCCAGCGCCCCGACGAGGGCGGCCACCATGGCCCGCACCGAGTCGTCGTCGGTGGTGTCGCACGACCGGCCGGCGACGCGGCCGCCGCCGGCCGACAGCTCGGCCACGGCGGCGTCGATCCGGGCCTGGTCGCGGGCCGCGATGCCCACCACCGCCCCCTCGGCCAGCAGCTGGCGGGCCACCGCCTTGCCGATGCCGCGGCTCCCGCCCGTCACGATCGCCCGCTTGCCGGTGAGCTCCAGGTCCATGCGGGCGACAGTACGGCCCGGCCCGGCGCCGGCACCGCGGCACCGCCGGCCGCTGGCCCGCCCGACCCATCGTCGAACCGGGTGCCGCTGAAGCCGCCCAGCGGCTTGCGCGGCACCCGGTTCGGCTCTCACAGCCGAAGCGAGCCGGTCCCGGCCTACCCGGCCGCCGGGCGTGACCGGGTGGCCCGGCGGAGGGCCGGGGCCAGGTTCCCGACCGGGGCCACCTCGACCGTGTCGAGGCGCAGCCAGGCCCGCATGAGGTCGAGCTCGGCGGCGACGGCGGCGGCGACCTCGCCGGAGCGGGACGACGCGGCGGCCTCGAGGTGGGAGGCCGCCACCCGGAGCACGGAGGCCCGGCGGTCGGCCTTCAGGTCGAGCCGGCCGACCAGCTCGTCGCCGAGGAGGACGGGCAGGACGTAATAGCCGTAGACCCGCTTCGGCGCCGGAACGTAGACCTCGATCGTGTAGTCGAAGCCGAAGACCCGCCGGTTGCGGTCGCGGTTCCAGACGAGGGAGTCGAACGGCGACAGGATGGCGGCCTGCTCCCGGACCGGCCGCCGGGGGCGGGTGCCCGGGAGGACGTAGGCCTGCTCCCGCCAGCCCTCGACCTCGACGGCGACGAGCGAGCCGGCCTCGACCAGCTCGGGCACGCGGGCCTTCGCCACCCGGCCCTGGAACAGGTAGTACGACCCCAGGTCGGCGGCGGTGGCGACCCCCAGCGCGCCGGCGGCCCGGAGGAGGAGCTGGCGCTGGGCCTCGTCGGCCGGTGGCGTGGGCCGGGCCAGCACCTCGGCCGGGAGCACCCGCTCGGGCAGGTCGTAGACCCGCTCGAAGCTCGGGGCCCGCCACGCCGCGACCAGGCCCCGGTCGAAGAGCCACTCGAGGGCCTGGCGGCCGACGCTGCGCCGGCCCCACCACTCGCCGTCCCGCCGCCGGGGGTCGGCGAGCTGGGACGCGGCCAGCGGGCCGCGGTCGCGCACCTCGTCGAGCACGGCGGCGATGTAGCCGGCGTTGTCGGCCCGCCAGGCCTCGACCCGGGCCCGGACCGCCGGGCCGTGGACGTAGTGGCCGCCCTGCTCGATCCGCCAGCGCAGGAGCGGGTGGGTGTCGACGGGCAGGAGCGACGCGGCATGGCCCCAGTACTCCCACAGCGGGCCGCCCGGGCCGGTGAGTCGGTGCACGTTCCCCACGTCGTAGGCACCCAGCCGGCTGAACGGGACGAGGAACTGGGTGCGCTCGAGCACGTTGATGGCGTCGAGCTGCACCACGCCGAGGCGCTCGAACGCGGCCCGCACGGCCGGCCCGCCCGCCGATCGGGGCCGGCGGGCGCCGAGGCCCTGGGCGCCGACCGCGAGCCACCTCGCCTCACGCGCCGACAGCCGGGGGAGCCTCGCCACCATGCAGGCACGGTAGGCCGGTCAGGTGAGCGCCTCCGGCCCACCGGCAGACCTTCGGGAACGCCCTCCCGGCGGCCCGGGCCGGGAAGGCGTCCCGAGAACGTTGGGCCTCAGCCGAGCCGGTCGCCCGGCCCGGCCAGGTCGTCGAGCAGCAGGGGGGCGCCGAGCTCGTCGCGCTGGCAAGGCTCGTCGTCGGCGTCCACGCGGGCGAACGGCTGCTCGATCGGCGTCCACGGGTCGTCGCGACCGGCCACCCGGGCAGTGAACCCGACGCCCGTGAACGGGAGCTGACTCCCGCCCGACCTGGGGACGAACGCCGTCGGAAACCTCGGCGACCCTGCCCGAACTCGGTGCGGATCTCGCCGCGGCGCGGCGACCAGCGCAACGAGGACCAGGTGGTGTGACCCTCCCCTCGAGCTCGGTGGGGTCTCGCCGCTCAGCGGAGGCCAGCGCACCGAGCTCCGGTCAGGTGGCGGACGGCTCGCCGGAACTCGGTTGACCGGCCGCGGGCCGGGGGGCAGGGTGCCGGCGTGCCGCGCCGGACGACCCGTCGATTTCGGCGCCCTCGGCCCCTGACGGGCCGGCGGGCGGGCGCCACGCGCTAGCTCCTCCGGCACCCGGGGTGGGCCGAGGGCAGTCCCTCGAAGCCGCCCGCCCGAGCCAGGAGCACCCATGCCCACTGCACTCACCCCCGAGCAGCTCGCCCGCGACCTCGCGGTGCGGGACCTCACCGATCCCACCGCCGGCAGCCACGGCGTCCAGTGCATCGTCGACCTCGCCGTCGGGGCGCTGGCCGCGGCCTGGCGGTCGGACGTCCGCGTCGAGCGGGGCCCGCGCGTCGTGCCCCTCGCCGACAACTACGACCGCCTCCGCTACCCGACGGAGGCCGT
>JBFWQW010000184.1:0-2817 GCA_050249235.1 Acidimicrobiia bacterium
CAAGCACCTGCTGCGGGTCTTCCTCGCGCAGTCCCGCGCCCCGGCCCAGGCCCTCGAGGAGGTCAACGCCCAGCTCCTCTCGACCCGGCCGGAGGAGTTCATCTCCCTCGCGGTGGTGCTGTTCGACACCACCGCCGGCACGCTGCGCTACGCCTCGGCCGGCCACCCGGCTGTCTTCCTCTGGCACGACGGCGAGGTCCGCACCCTCGAGGCCACCGGCCCGCTGCTGGCCCTCATGGCCGACGCCGAGTACACCAGCCGGGAGATCCCGCTCGACCCCGGCGACCTGGCCCTGCTCTATACCGACGGGCTGGCCGAGGCCCGCAACGGCGAGCACCTCTTCGGCGAGGAGCGCATCGCCAACCACCTCCGCCGCGATCCCGGCGTCGACGTCGACGTGCTCTGCAAGTCGCTCATGGACGCCGCCGTCGACTTCGCCGCCGACGCCCTCTCCGACGACACCGCCATCCTCGCCGTCCGCCGCATCTGACCGAGCCGGCCCGACCGGCTGCGTGCCGGGTTGGTCGACTGCGGCGGCGCGTCGGAGGCTGCCTAGGGTGCGACCGATGCCGTGGTGCGACACCTGCGACCGGTTCTGGACGCCCACCTCGATGGCGTCGGACGGGTCGTGCCCCGCGTGCGGGCACCAGCTCGCCACGGCCGAGGAGGAGCTCGAGTCCACCGGGGCCCCCTGGCACTTCAAGCTCCTGGTGGCGGCCATGGCCATCTACCTGGCCTGGCGGGCGATCGAGCTCGTCGGCTGGTTCCTCTGACCCCGCTACAGTCGCCCGTCCGGGCTGTGGCGCAGTTTGGTTAGCGCGCTTGACTGGGGGTCAAGAGGTCGGAGGTTCAAATCCTCTCAGCCCGACTCTCTGACCAGGGACTTTGTCCAACGGAGGGCAAGTCCCTGGTCGTTGGGGGTCTACGAGGGGGTTTATTTCGCCTCTTGGGCAGCGCCGAAGCGGGGCTCGCCGGGCAGTGGGTCGCCGTGCACGAACCCGCACCACCACCAGGCGCGGGGCTGGCCGTAGCGGACGACGGTGGCGACGAGCCGGCCCCGCTCGTCGACTGCCACGTCGGTTGCCCGTTTGGTGCCGGCTGCCAAGAAAGCGCCATCCAGCGAAGCTACGGCGCGGGTGTGACGGGGGCGGCGAGCCCGGGCGCTCTCGAACGTGCGGCTGCCGAACGTCCGAGGGGCATGTCGTGATCACCCGCCCGGTGTGTTCGTGCTTAGGATCGGAACATCGTGCCTTCAGCGCAACCAGAGCGAATCCGACGATGGAGGCTCGTGACAGGCGCGAGCAAAGAGTTACGAAGCCTGCACGTAGGGGCGCAAGCTGAGCTCGGGGCCGCCATGAAGCGATACGAACGCGGGACTCAGTTCGATCGAGAGGTGAAGCGGAGCCCCGAGCCCGGCTGTACACCCGGCTACTCTGAGCTGACTCCCTTGTAGTGGTCCAGGTGGTGTGCGAGTCCGTTGCCCCAAGATGGGGCGAGGAAGACAGCACCATGACCAAGCGCCGACGTCACACGCCGGAGCAGATCATCCGCAAGCTCGCCGAGGGCAACAAGCTGTTGGCCGGCGGGGCCGAGCTCGACGAGGTGTGCCGGCATCTCCAGGTCGCGGAGTCGACCTGGCATCGCTGGCTCGCCCAGTACGGCGGGCTGAAGGCGAACGACGCGAAGCGGCTCAAGGAGCTCGAGGGCGAGAACGCTCGGCTGAAGAAGCTGCTGGCCGAGGCCGAGCTCGACAAGTCGATGCTCAAGGAGCTGGCCGAGGGAAACTTCTGGGCTGGGCGCGGGCGGGGGTGGCGGGGCCGGTGCGACGGGGAGAGGTACCGGCCGAGTCGTCGTCGTGGTGGGCGGGCGGGTCAACGTGGTCGTCGATGGCCGGGTCGTCGTGGTGGTGGGTGGCGTGCAGCTGGAACAGGTGCGCAGGAGATTGTCGAGGGCGGTGGCTTCGGCCGGGTCGACTGTGAGCTTCCAGGTGGCCTTCACCCGAACGAGTCCTCTTTGTTTGTCAAGCGGTTCGTCGGGAGCCGGCGGTGGTTGTCGTGCGGCGGCGGGCTGGCCGGGTGGTTGCGGTCGTAGCCTTCGAGCGGGTCCGGGAGTGGCTTGGCCGAAGAGCCGGTGGTTCGGGGTGTGAGCCGGCCGCGCTGGCGACAGAGTCGTTCCCCGGTTGCCCTCCCGGGCCCGCCGTCGACGACGCGAAGTTCGAGGTGGCGGCGGCGCGTCGGGCGTCGGCGACCATGGCCGCCCAAAGAACGTCGCTGAGGCGCCGCTTGAGCGCCCGGAGCGCCTCCTTGGGTGTCTTGCCTTCGGCGATCTTGCGGTCGTAGTAGGCGCGGCCGGGGCTGTGTGGCCAGCGGATCTGGGTGACGGCGGCCATGTGGATGGCGTGGTTCATGGTGCGGTTCCCGCGGAGCGACAGCCGCCAGACCTTGCGGCCGCCGGAGGACACCTCCCTGGGGGCGGTGCCGTTGAAGGCAGCGAACCGGTCACGGGTCGGGAACCGGGCGATGTCGCCGGTGATCCCGACGATGGTGGCGGCCACCACCGGGCCGACACCGAAGACGTCGCGGACCGTGGTCCCCGACGCGGCGACGACCTGCTCGAGCCGCTTCTTCGACTCCGCGATCTGCCGATCGACCCGGCGCAGGTCCTCGAGCAGCTCACCGGCGAGCTCGACCCGGGCGTCCGCCACCGCGGTGTCGGGTTCCACGCCGGCCAACAGGGACGCGGCTTTCTCGGCGTAGATCTCATCGGGGACGCCGCCGGCGACCAGGTCGGCCAGCACGGCGTGGAGGCGGCAAGCGA
>JBFWQW010000185.1:0-2801 GCA_050249235.1 Acidimicrobiia bacterium
GTGGGTCGGGATTGCAGGGGTCGGGATTGCAGGGGTCGGGATTGCAGGGGTCGGGATTGCAGGGGTCGGGATTGCAGGGGTCGGGGTGCGGGTGGGGTGGTCAGGCCGGGCCGGGACGGTGGGGTGGGGTCGGCGCCCCCGCCACCGCCCGGACGGTCGCCGCCGGCACCGCCCCCTCCCGCAGGACCACGGCCCCGTCGCCCACGCAGGACACGACCGTCGAGGCCAGGCCGGACCGGGGGCCCCCGTCGAGCACCGCCCCCAGCCCGGCCGCGGCCGGTCCGAGCTGGTCGAGCACCTCGGCCGCGGTGGCCGGGGTCGACCGCCCATGGCGGTTGGCGCTGGTCGTGGCCAGGGGGCCGACCTCGGCGGCCAGGTGCCTGACCAGGTCGTCGTCGGGCACCCGCAGGCCGATCGTCAGGTCGTCCGGTCCCCCGAGATCGAGGCCGAGCCCGGCCCGGCGGGCCACCACCAGCGTGAGGCCGCCCGGCCAGAGCTCCCCCGCCAGCCGACCCGCCACCGGCGACACCGGGCCGGCCAACCCGAGGGCCTGCCCGGCGTCGGCGGCCAGCACCGGGAGGGCCACCTCGGTGGGCCGGGCCTTGACGGCGAAGAGCCGGGCCGTCGCCCCGGGGCGGGTGGGGTCGACGGCGAGGCCGTACACCGTGTCGGTGGGGAGCAGCACGACCAGGCCGGCCCGGAGGGCCTCGACCGCGGCCCGCACCGCATCCTCGGGCGGCCCGGGACGTGCGCGGCCGGCCCCGGCGCTCACCGCCCGGTGAGGCGGGCCCGCACGAAGCGCTCCCGGCCGGTGTAGTCGTGCCTGACGTCGACGTCGTCGAACCCGGCCGAGCCGGCCAGCTCGGCGACCGCTGTCGCCTGGTGGGGCGCGCACTCGACCACCAGCGTCCCGGGCCGGGCCAGCCAGGCCGGGGCATCGGCCACGATCCGACGCAGGTCGTCGAGCCCGTCGGCACCGGCCAGCAGCGCTTCGCTCGGCTCCCAGCCGGCCACCTCGTCGGGCAGCGGGTCGCCCGTGGCCACGTAGGGCGGGTTGGCGACGACGACGTCGAGCCGACCCCGGAGCTCGCCGGGCAGGCCGTCGAACCAGTCGCCCTCGACGATCCGGACTCGGCGGGCCGGGCGGCCGACGCCGGCCAGGTTGGCCCGGGCCACCTCGAGCGCGGCCGCCGAGCGGTCGACGGCCCAGACCTCGGCGGTGGGCACCTCCACAGCGATCGACAGCGCGATGGCGCCCGAGCCGGTGCCGAGGTCGGCGGCCACGGTGCCACCGAGCGACCGAAGCTCGTCGATGGCGCAGCCGGCCACCACCTCGGTCTCGGGCCGTGGGATGAGCACCCGCGGGTCGACGAAGAGGTCGAGCGTCCGGAAGGCCCACGACCCGAGCACGTACTGCAGCGGCTCCCCCGCCTCCCGGCGGGCCAGCATCGCCTCGAACCAGCCCGCGGCCCGCTCGGTGACGGGCCCGGCCGGATCGGCCGCGGCCCGCTCGACCAGCCAGCGGACGTCGGCCTCGGGGCTCCCCCGGCCCGCCCGCCGGAGCCGCTCGACCGCCTCGGCCCGCAACCCGGCCCACGTCACCGGCTCGTCAGGGCTCACCCTCAACCCTCGTCGAGCTGGCGCCGGCGCTCGTCGAAGAGGAGGGCGTCGACGAGGTCGTCGAGCTCGCCGGCCAGCACCTTGTCGAGGTTGTAGGCGGTGAAGTCGATGCGGTGGTCGGTGACCCGGTTCTCCTTGAAGTTGTAGGTGCGGATCTTCTCCGACCGGCCGCCGCCGCCCACCTGGGCCCGGCGCTGGCCCGAGAGCTCGGCGGCTTGGCGGTCCTGCTCGGCCTTGAGCAGCCGGGCCCGGAGCACCACCAGGGCCTTGGCCCGGTTCTGGATCTGGCTCTTCTCGTCCTGCATCGACACCACCAGGCCGGTGGGCTTGTGGGTGATGCGGACCGCCGAGTCGGTCGTGTTCACGCTCTGGCCGCCCGGACCGGACGACCGGTAGACGTCGACCTGCAGGTCGTTGGGATCGATCGTCACCTCGACCTCGTCGGCCTCGGGCAGCACCGTGACGGTGGCCGAGGAGGTGTGCACCCGACCCTTGCTCTCGGTGACCGGCACCCGCTGCACCCGGTGGGGGCCGCCCTCGTGCTTCAGGCGGGTCCACGCCGTGTCGCCCCGCACGGTGAACGTCACCGTGTCGAAGCCGCCCATGTCGCTCACCGAGGCGTCGAGCACCTCGAGCTTCCAGCCCTTCGCGCCGGCGTAGGACGCGTACATCTCGAAGAGGTCCTTGGCGAAGAGGTTGGCCTCCTCGCCGCCCTCCGCGCCCCGCACCTCGACGATGACGTTGCGACCGTCGTTCGGGTCGCGGGGCAGGAGCAGCGCCTTCAGCTCCTCCTCCAGCCTCGCGATCGAGGCCTCGGCCGTCGCCACCTCCGCCCGGAGGGCGTCCCGCTCGTCGCCGACCGCCTCCTCCAGCAGCTCGCGGGCCGCGGCCAGGTCGTCGGCGGCGGCCCGGTGCGACCGGACCGCGGCCACGACGGGCTCGAGCTCGCGGTGGCGGCGGGTGAGCGTGACGTAGGCGGCCTGGTCGGCGAACACGTCCGGGTCGGCGAGGCGCGCCTCGATGGAGTGGAACTCCTCCTCGATCGCCCCCAGCCGCTCGAACACAGGGGCGAGGCTAGGTGCAGACGGCCCGGGTCCCCGTGGTGCGAGCGCGGACCCCGGGGCTCGGCACGGACGGGCTCCACGCGAGCGGGCCCGGATCAGACGACGACGACCTCGGCC
>JBFWQW010000186.1:0-2795 GCA_050249235.1 Acidimicrobiia bacterium
CCACAGGTGGCCCTGGACCTCGGCCGCGGCGTCGTCGACCTGGACGGCGAGCACCTTGTCGCCGGGGATCGTGGCCAGCAGCGCGAAGTCGGGGTCGCCCCGGTACCAGTGCCAGGTGTCGAAGAGCAGACCGCCGTTGGGCCGGTCGGCCGCCTGCACGATCCGCCACGCCGTGGCCAGGTCGGGGACCACGGTCATGGGGATGAACTCCAGGTGGACCAGGGCCCCGAAGGCCGCGGCCCGGTCGCACACCGCGGCGAAGCCCTCGGTCAGCCCGTCCTCGTCCACCGCGGTCGTGCCCCCGGCCACCGCGCTCATCGTCGCGGTGCCGATCTGCTCGCACATCTCGAGCGCCTGCTCCCAGGAGTAGCCGCCGAAGCGCGACTTGGACGGCTTGGTCGTCGGGTGCCAGTTCATGACCGGGTCCATCACCAGGCGCAGGCCGGCCGCCTCGGCCCGGGACCCCAGCAAGGCGGGGTCGCCGAGGCGGTCGACGTCGACCGGGCTGACCGAGAGGTGGTCGTAGCCCTCGGCCACCGCCACCGGGATCCGGTCCAGGACCGGCGTGTCGAAGCCGATCGTGCCGGTCCAGAGCACCCACCCCTCGACGCTCACCGTGCCACCCGCTCCAGGACCGTGACCGTGCCCCGGTCGCCGTCGACCAGGACCCGGTCGCCGCTGCGCAGCTCGGTGGTGCCCGGGACGTTGACCACCGCGGGCAGGCCGAGCTCGCGGGCGAGGATCGCGCCGTGGGAGATCATCCCGCCGGTGTCGACGACCACCGCGGCCGACAGCATGAACAGCGGCGACCAGGCCGCATCGGTGAACGGGGCCACCAGCACCTCCTCGCCGGAAAGGTCGGCGCCGGCCCGGGCGTCGCCGACCACCTGGACCACGCCTTCGAAGGTGCCCGGGCTGACGCCCATGCCGGTGAGGACCTCGGCGCCGGCACCGCTCGGCGCCGGCGCACCCACCGCATCGGCCAGCACCGGCCGGGGCGGGGCGGTGAAGGTCTCGGCGGGCAGCTCCAGGCGTGCGAACAGCTCGGCCGCCCGGCGACGCCGGCGGACCAGCTCGCGGACCTCGCCGGCGCGGGCGGGCGTGGCGGCCAGCAGGTCCTCCAGGGTGAGCTGGGACAGGTCGGAGGGATCCTCGACGATGCCGGCCTCGGCGAAGCGGCGGCCGACCTCGCGCATCAGGCTGCGGCGCTTGGCCCCGTTGCGCACGGTGAGCGACTTCGTCCGCTCCCGCAGCATCGTGTAGCGGCGGGCCAGCTCGAGCGTGCGCAGCATCCGGCCCCGGCGGGCGCCCTTCAGCCGGCCCAGCAGCTCCTCCTCCAGCCGGGCCCGGCGGGCCTCGGGCGTCCGGTCGGCCACCCCGCCGGTGGCGACCAGGCGACCGACGCTGCGGTAGAGCTCCGACGGGTCGTCGGCCCAGGTCGACGAGCCCAGCTCGGCCTCGGCCACCGCCCGGTGCCCGAAGGTCGCCAGGAAGGCGTCGCGCTCGGCCCGCACGGCCCGCTCTGCCTCGTCGGCCGGGGCGTCGAGCGCGGCGGCGAAGCCGTCCAGGTCGCCGTCGCGCAGCAGGCCGGCCAGCCGGGGCGCGACGGCCACCGCCACCGCCATCTGGCCCAGCGCGGCGGCCGACCGGGCGCTCTCGATGGCGCCCAGGCCCATGAGCAGGCCCGTGGCGGTGGGGCCGGGGGCCAGGTCGGTCCAGGCCCGGACGCGGTTCTCGAGCTGCGCGTAGTAGGCGCCGGCGAGGAACGAGACGGCCAGGTGGGCCTCGAGCACCTCGGCGCCCATCGAGGGCCGGCCCACCTCGGCCTTGAGCTGGTCGAGGTCGGCGTCGCGGTGGTCGGCGCCCTCGACCCGGGCCACCTCGGCCTCCAGGCGGCGGGCCAGGTCGTCGACCCGCCCGGGCAGCTCGCGGGTGGCGGCGGCCAGGCGACGAGCGGCCCGCAGCCGCGCCGCGCAGTCCGCCGCCCAGACCCGGACCGAGGCCGGCTTCTCGTAGGAGGCCGGGTCGATCCCGGGCCGGGCCACGACCTTGGACGACCACGGCCACCACGGCGCCCCGGGCGAGCGCCGGTTCATCTCCATCTGGGCGCTCCAGCCGATGCAGGCCCGGCCGTAGAACATGCCCAGGTACCGCCAGGCGTCCTCGGGGGCGTCGGCCCCGAGCAGCCCGAAGCGCTTGTGGGTCCGCACGTAGGCCCGTTCGAGGCCCCGGACCGCGGAGGCCACCGTCGCCGGCGAGGCCACGCCGGGCATGACCTCCCCGATGTTGTTGCGGGTGTAGACGGGGTACGCGTCGCCGACCGGCGTGCAGAGCGGGTAGCCGGGGTCGGTGACCTCGGCCAGCTCCTCGAGGACGGCGTCGAGGTCGCTCACCGACCGCGTGCGGCCTCGAGCAGCTCGCGGGTGCTGCGGGCGGTGAGCTCTGCCACCTCGGGCGCGGGGCGCTGGGCCAGGGCGTCGCTGATGATCTCGACCGAGTAGGGCACCTCGGCGGCGCCGATCCGGTCCAGGGTCTGCACGAAGCGCACGAGGTCGAACTCGCCCTCGCCGCACAGCCGCCGGTTGGCGATGCAGTCGTGCAGGTAGTCGGGGTCCTCGGGCTCGATCGTGCCGTCGTTGATCTGGATGCCCTTGACCAGCTCGCCCGGCAGGTCGCCCAGGGCGTCCCAGTCCGGGTTGCCCCGGGTGAAGTGCCAGGAGTCGACGCACAGCCCGCCGTTGGGCCGGCCGGCCGCCTCGACCAGGGCCCGCCCGGTGGCGACGTCGGGGATGTTG
>JBFWQW010000187.1:0-2777 GCA_050249235.1 Acidimicrobiia bacterium
CCGTCCTCGTGCCCTGCTTCGACGAGGCCCCCACCATCGCCAAGGTGGTCGAGGACTTCCGGGCCACCCTCCCCGGCGCCACCGTCTACGTCTACGACAACTGCTCGACCGACGGCACCGCCGAGGTGGCCCGGGCCGCCGGGGCGTGCGTCCGGAGCGAGCGCCGGAGCGGGAAGGGCCACGTCGTCCGCCGGATGCTCGCCGACGTCGAGGCCGATGTCTACGTGCTGGTCGACGGCGACGACACCTACGACGCCGGTGCCGCCCCGGCCATGGTCGACCTCCTGCTGACGGAGCAGCTCGACATGGTCACCGGCGTGCGCCAGTCGACCGACGACGCCGGTGCCGCCTACCGCCGGGGCCACGTGGTCGGCAACCGGCTCTTCACCGGCCTGCACCGCCGGCTGTTCGGCGACGGCTGCACCGACGTGTTCTCCGGCTACCGGGTGCTCTCCCGCCGCTTCGCCAAGTCGTTCCCGGCCGGCTCGTCCGGCTTCGAGATCGAGGCCGAGATGACGGCCCACGCCCTCGACATCGGCGCGCCCATCGACGAGTTCCCCTCCGCCTACGTCGAGCGGGTCGAGGGATCCGAGAGCAAGCTCCGCACCTACCGGGACGGCCTTCGGATCCTCGTCCAGTCGATCGTGTACTTCAAGGAGCTCCACCCCTTCCGCTTCTTCGCCGCGCTCAGCACCGCCCTGTTCGTCCTGGCCCTGGCGCTCGGGATCCCGGTGATCGTCGAGTTCGCCGACTCCGGCACCGTCCCTCGCCTGCCGACCGCGCTCCTGAGCCTCGGCATCGTGGTGGTCGCGTTCATCTCCCTGAACTGCGGCATCGTGCTGCACTCGCTGGCCCGGGCCAGGCGCGAGGCCAAGAAGCTGCACTACCTGGCCGTCCCCCGCTGGACCGACGACCCGAGGTCCCGGGGCCGCGACCGCTGAAGGGTTGACCGTTCAGGGTCGCGCGGCTCGGGACCCCTTGGTCGGGCCGCGCCATCCGGCGGGGCTCGCTGGCAGCCCACCTAGTGTCTGGGCCGATGGAGGTCGAACGCAGCGCGGCGCCCGCGTCCGCCATGCCGCCGGCTTCCGGCATGCCAGGAGCGTTCGTCATGCCACCGGCGCTCCGGGGCCTCCGCGTGCTCGGCGCCTGCGACAACTACACCGCCGACAGCTCCGGCGGCGCCGAGAAGGCCGCCCACGAGATCTACCGACGCCTCGGGGCCGCCGGCGGGAACCTGCGGGTCCTCTCCGTGCCGCACGGCCCCCCGTACGACGACGAGGGCGTGCGGGTCGTCGTGGCCCGAGGCCTCGACCTCAGCCGCCTGGTCGGCGGCTACCTCGGGGTCTCCCCCGAGACCTTCGTCCTGGCCGGCCGGGAGCGCCGGTCGTTCGGGCCCCAGGCCCTCCACGCCAACACGATCCACTACAACGCGTCGATCGCGCTGGCCCGGCTGGCGGCCCGCCATCGCCTCCCGCTCGTCCTGACCGCCCAGGTCGGGCCGATGAACGAGCTCCCCTTCACGACGAGGGTGTCGGCCGGCGCCTACGAGCGGACCGTTGGGCGCTACATCGTGAAGCGCTCGACCCGCGTCCTGGCGGTGTCGGAGACCGTCCGGGCCCACATGATCGACCTCGGCGCCGACCCGGAGCGGGTCACCGTCGTCGAGAACGGCGTCGACCACGACCGGTTCGCCTCGCCCCCGCTCGGGGCCTCGGCCGATCCGCTGGTCCTCTCCGTCGGGCGACTCGTGGACAACAAGGGCCCGCAGCTCCTCGTCGAGGCGGCCGTGCAGCTCGCGGCCCGAGGCCGCTGCCCGCGGATCTGCTTCCTCGGCGACGGACCCCTCAGGGACGGCCTCGAGCGACGGGTCGCCGACGCCGGGATCGCCGATCGGGTGCGCTTCGAGGGGCAGGTCAGGGATGTCGAGCGCTGGATGGCCGAGGGCGACATCGTCGTCCGGCCGTCGTTCACGGAGGGCCTGCCCCTCGCCGTTCTGGAGGCGATGTCGGCCGGTCGGTGCAACATCGTGTCCGACATCCCCCCGAACCGGGAGCTGATCGAGGACGGCGCCACCGGCCTCACCTTCCGGGCCGGCGACGCCGCCCACCTCGCCGACAGGCTGGCGCTGGCGGTCGAGGACGGGCCTCTCCGGCTTCGTCTCGCCGCCGCCGGCCGGGAAGCCAGCCTGAGCCGGTCATGGGACCGGATGGCAGTGGAGACGGCCGAGGTGCTCGTGGCCGTCGCTGCCGCCGGGGAGGTGGGCCGGGCGTGATGCGTCGCGAGGCGGCGTGGCTCGGCGAGCTGCTCCGGGCCCTGCCCGTCGACCAGCTGAGCCCGATGCTCAGCGTCGGCAGCGGCACGCCCGCCTTCCGGGCGGCGTTCCAGCCCTGGATCGAGACGTCGGTGTTCCGGCCCCTCGCCGAGCGGGGCGTCCGGGTGCTGCACCACGAGCTCGAGCCGAACGAGGGGATCGACATCTCGGGCGACCTCGGCGACGACGACGTGCGCCGGCAGCTCCGCGAGGCGGGCGTCCGGTCGATCCTGTGCCTCAACGTCTTCGAGCACGTGCTCGACCGCCACGGCCTGGCCGATGCCCTCCTGGCGTCCCTCCCGCCGGGCGGGATCCTCGTGGTCACCGTGCCGAGGCGCTTCCCGTTTCACGCCGACCCGATCGACACCCTCTTCCGGCCGAGCGCCTCCGACCTGGCCGGGCTGTTCGAGGGGGGCGAGGTGTCCGACGTCGGCTACGTGCGGTGCGAGAGCCTGGCGGCCCACTG
>JBFWQW010000188.1:0-2774 GCA_050249235.1 Acidimicrobiia bacterium
TGGTCGGCGAACACGTCCGGGTCGGCGAGGCGCGCCTCGATGGAGCGGAACTCCTCCTCGATCGCCCCCAGCCGCTCGAACACAGGGGCGAGGCTAGGTGCAGACGGCCCGGGTCCCCGTGGTGCGAGCGCGGACCCCGGGGCTCGGCACGGACGGGCTCACGCGAGCTGGCCCGGATCAGACGACGACGACCTCGGCCGGCTCGGTGAGCGTGGCGGCGAGGTCGAGGGTGACCGGGTGGGCGTCCCGTCGGGCCAGCGCGAGGAGGAGGCGGTGGTCGGTCCCGACGGCGAGGCGGAGGTCGGCCGCGGCCGGCACCAGGTCGAGGTCGATGCCGACCGAGGCGACCACCACAATCGGGCTGCCGTCCGCGGCGGTGCCGACCGCGGCGGCCGGCCACGGCGTCCGGAGGTCGGGAGCCTCGGCGATGGTCGGGCAGGGCACGAGGTGGTCGGCGCCCACCAGGGTCGGCTCGGCCACCAGCCGGGCCCGCAGCCCCCGGGCCGCGGCCAGGCGCCCCAGCGGGTGGGGCTCGGCGCCTGGCCGGCGGTGGGTCCGGACCAGCTCGACGACCCGCCGGAGGGTCGTCGTCGGGTCGAGGTCGGCGGACACCACGGCATGGGCCTCCCGGTCGAAGCGGCCGACGCCGATGGCGAGGTGGGGGCCGTCGTCGCCCAGCTCGACGCGGGCCACCTCGAGGCCGAGCACCTCGCCGACGAGCCGGCCGTGCTCGACCACCGGGTCGGCGCCGGCGGCCAGCAGCACGTCGGCGAAGGGAGCGACCCGCGGGTCGAGGGGGGGCACGGTCGGGAAGGGGGCCGGCTCGGCGGGGACCATGGTGCGGCCGGTGACCGACCACACGGTCGGCGCCGGCGAGAACTGCCCGGCCCGGCGGGCCAGCGTCCCGGCCGGCGAGTCGGGGCCAGCCCCCGGGCTCCGGCCGGCGTCGACGACGACGTGGAGCGGGGGGCCGGCGACGGAGCGGGCCAGCGCCAGGGCCGGGCCGAGCGAGCGGGAGGGTTCGGTGTCGGCCAGCACCCACACGCCGTCGTCGCCGACGAGCCCGGCGCCGCCGGCGAACACGAGCGGTCGCCGGTCGGTGGGACCGGCGACCGTCTCGACGAGGTGCGTCAGCTTGGCGGCGAGGAGCGCCGCCCGCTGCTCGGGTTCGACGACTACTTCCGGGCGTTCCGGTCGCCGTAGCGACGCTGGAAGCGCTCGACGCGGCCACCGGAGTCGACGAGGCGCTGCTTGCCCGTGAAGAACGGGTGGCACACGTTGCAGAGCTCGACCCGCAGCTCGGTGGCGGTGGAGCGGGTCTCGAAGGTGCTGCCGCACGAGCAGTGGGCGGTCACCGTTCGGTACTCGGGATGGAGATCAGCCTTCATGGTCCCTCCAGACGACGGGTTGCCAGGTTAGGGGTTGGTGGCAGGAACGGCGGCCTTGGCCGCCTCGGCGAGGAACTCGGTGTTCGACTTGTACTGGCGGAGGCCGTCGAGCAGCCGCTCGAGGGCGGCGGCGTTCGATCCCCCGTCGGACGACAGGGCGTTGAGCGCCCGGCGCACCCGCCAGACCTGCTGGAGCTCCTTGCGGTCGAAGAGGAGCTCCTCGTGGCGGGTGGACGACCCGTCGACGTCGATGGCGGGGTAGATGCGGCGCTCGGCCAGGCGGCGGTCGAGGCGCAGCTCCATGTTGCCGGTGCCCTTGAACTCCTCGAAGATCACCTCGTCCATCCGGGAGCCCGTCTCCACCAGGGCGGTGGCGAGGATGGTGAGCGAGCCACCCTCCTCGACGTTGCGGGCCGCGCCGAAGAACCGCTTAGGCGGGTAGAGCGCGCCGGAGTCGACGCCGCCGGACATGACCCGCCCCGTGGGGGGAGCGGCCAGGTTGTAGGCCCGGGCCAGCCGGGTGATGCCGTCGAGCACGATCACCACGTCGGCGCCGTCCTCCACCAGCCGCTTGGCCCGCTCGATGACGAGCTCGGCCAGCTGGGTGTGCTCGTCGGCGGGCCGGTCGAAGGTGGAGGCGATCACCTCGCCGCTCGTCGAGCGGCGCATGTCGGTGACCTCCTCGGGCCGCTCGTCGACGAGCAGGACCATGAGGTGGACCTCGGGGTTGTTGCGCTCGATCGCCTTGACGATCTGCTTGACGATCGTGGTCTTGCCCGCCTTGGGCGGCGACACGATCAGGCCCCGCTGGCCCTTGCCGATGGGTGAGAGGAGGTCGACGATGCGGGCGGTCATGTCGCCGGTCTGCATGGCCGGGTCCTCGAGGCGGAGCCGCTCGTCCGGGAAGAGGGGCGTGAGGTCCTCGAAGGCGGGCCGGCCGCGGGCCGCCTCCGGGTCGCGGCCGTTCACCTGGTCGATGCGCAGGAGGGCCGGGTTCTTCTCGTTGCGGTTGGCCGGCCGGCTGGCCCCGGTGACGTGGTCGCCCTTGCGCAGCCCGAGCTGGCGGACCTGCTTGACCGAGACGTAGACGTCGTCACGGCTCGGGAGGTAGCCCCGGGTGCGGAGGAACCCGTAGCCCTCCTCGCGGAGGTCGAGCAGCCCGGCCACCTCGACCGGCTCGCCCACGTAGGGCTCGTCGCCCCGCGGCTCGCGGTCGGACCGCTCCGGGCGGTCGAGCGGGCCCGGGCGGTCGGCCCGGTCGCCGCGGTCGCGGCCCCGGCGACGGCGGCCCCGGCGGTTGGCCGTCTCGTCACCCTCGCCATCACCGTCGCGTTCGAGGTCGGCGTCGTCACCGCGCCGCCCGGTCTCGGGCCCCCCGTCACGCGA
>JBFWQW010000189.1:0-2773 GCA_050249235.1 Acidimicrobiia bacterium
CAACGGCGACGAGCGGGCCCTCGCCGAGGTGGTGGTCGTGGCCAAGGGCGGCAAGCGGGTGGGCGCCGCCGCCGAGGTCGGCGCCTCGGTCGCCGCCGGCGTGACCCTGGCCCGCGACCTCGTCAACACCCCGGCCGGCGACCTCAACCCGATCGATTTCGCCGCCGTGGCCGAGGACGTGGCCGCCCGGGTCGGCCTCGGGCTCGACGTGATCGACGAGGACCGGGCCGCCGAGCTCGCCCTCGGCGGGCTGCTCGGCGTGAGCCGGGGATCGGACAACCCGCCCCGGCTCGTGATCCTGCGGTACCAGCCGCCGTCGCCCCGGGGCTCGATGGCGTGGGTGGGCAAGGGCATCACCTTCGACTCGGGCGGGCTCTCGCTCAAGAGCGGCGAGGGGATGATGACGATGAAGTGCGACATGGCCGGCGCCGCCGCCGTCCTCGGCGCCATGTCGGTCCTGCCGGCCCTGGCGCCGAGGGTGGCGGTCACCGCCTACCTGTGCCTGGCCGAGAACATGCCGAGCGGCCGGGCCATCCGGCCGGGCGACGTGCTCACGGCGCGGAACGGCACCACCATCGAGGTGCTCAACACCGACGCCGAGGGCCGGCTCGTCCTGGCCGACGGGCTGTCGCTGGCGGCCGAGGCCGAGCCCGACGCCATGGTCGACCTGGCCACCCTCACGGGGGCGGCGAAGGCCGCCCTCGGACCCCGCATCGCGGCGCTCTTCGGCAACCACGACGGGTTCGTCGACCAGGTGCGGGCCGCCGCCGACCGGGCCGGCGAGTCGCTCTGGCCGCTTCCCCTGCCCCAGGAGTACCGCAAGCTGCTCGACTCCCAGGTCGCCGACCTCCGCAACATCTCCGGCGGGGGCTCGCCGGGCGCGCTCACCGCCGGGCTCTTCCTCCAGGAGTTCGTGGCCGGCCGGCCCTGGGCCCACCTCGACATCGCCGGCCCGGCCTGGGTCGACGACGACGACGCCCTCGGTCCCCGCGGCGGCACCGGCTACGGCGTCCGTACCCTCCTCGCCTTGGCCGAGACCTTCCGCAAGCCGACCTAGGGACCCTCTCTCCCGTTCCTTGGCCGATTCAGCTGGGTGTTCCGCCTGAGTCGACAGAGAGCGGCGCTCACGCGGCGGTGAGGGGGCCGTCGTGGCCGGGGTCGGCGGCCCAGGTGGTGGCGTCGCGGGCGATGGTCGGGTCGAAGCGCCAGCGGAGGAGCTGGTGCTCGGTGGCGTGGGGGTCCTCGCCGAGCTCGAGGAGGGAGGCGGCGAGCTGGCGGGCCCGGTCGAGGTCGGCGGTGCGGGTGGTGCGCCGGGTGTCGGCCTCCCAGTCGGCGTGCTCGGCCTGGACGGACTCGGGAAGGCGGAGGAGGTGGCGGCGGGCCAGGGGCGGGAGGTGGCGGCGGACGGCGAGGGTGCCGGGGCCATCGGCCCGGGCCATGTCGAACTGGCAGCAGCGGCGCAGGGCGCGGGCGAAGGGGGAGGAGACGCCGTCGCCGCCGAGGCCGAGGGCGCGGGCGGTGTCGCCGAGGGGGAGGGTGAAGCCGTCGGGTCGGGCGTCGAGGCCGGTGGCGATGCGGCGCAGCAGCCACACCGTCGACGGGCCGAGCACCCCGAGCCAGAAGCGCTCCACGTAGGCCGACCGGGGGTCGTGGCCGAGCCGGTCGACGATCTCGTCGTCCCACGCCCGGATCTCGAGGGTGGGTCCGGTCAACGGGGGCATGGCGGTGGGCATGAACGCTCCTCCTGAAGGGTCGGCAGGTCGTTCATGCACTTTCATTGCTTTTCACACTGATTGTCAAGGTCCGGCGCCTGCCGACACCCGGCCCGCCCGGATGCGAGAGTGGGACCGTGGAGCCGATCGACGAGGCGGCGGGTTGGTTCGCCCGGGCCGAGCGGGTGGTGGTGCTGACCGGGGCCGGCATCTCGACGGAGTCGGGCATCCCCGACTTCCGGGGTCCCCAGGGGCTGTGGACCCGCGACCCGGCCGCCGAGCTGCGGGCCACCATCGACCACTGGCGGGACGACGCCGCCTTCCGCCGGGAGTCGTGGCGGCGCCGGGTCGACGACCCGCCCTACCGGGGCGAGCCGAACGCCGGCCACCTGGCCCTGGCCGACCTCGACCGCACCGGCCGGCTGCACACGCTGGTCACCCAGAACGTCGACGGGCTCCACCTGGCCGCCGGCGTCGACCCGGCCCGGATCGTCGAGATCCACGGCAACGTCCGGGAGTCGATGTGCCTCGGGTGCGGCGACCGCCGAGACATGGAGGAGGTGCTCGACCGTGTCCGGGCCGGCGAGGACGACCCGCCCTGCCTGGTGTGCGGGGGCATCCTGAAGTCGGCCACCGTGTCGTTCGGCCAGTCGCTCTTCCCGGGTGACGTCGAGCGGTGCCAACGGGCCGCGGTGCAGGCCGACCTCTTCCTCGCCGCCGGCACGCTGCTCCAGGTCCACCCGGCCGCCTCGCTCGTGCCGCTGGCCGAGCGGGCCGGTGCCAGGCTGGTCATCGCCAACGACACCGAGACCGACTACGACGACATCGCCGACGCCGTCCTCCGGGGCCGGCTCGGCACGGTCCTGCCGGCGCTCGTGGCCGGGGTCGCGCCGCTCCCGCCCGGCTGAGCTCGGCGCCCGCTCAGGCCGGCTTCGTCGCCGCGAACCGCAGCCGCTGGTCGCCCACCTCGATCTCGACGGTGCCGAAGCCGGCCGCCTCGAGGCGGCCGCCGAACGTGTCCGGGTCGACCGGGACGAAGATGTCGTCGGCGTGTCCGGCCC
>JBFWQW010000190.1:0-2649 GCA_050249235.1 Acidimicrobiia bacterium
GCGCTCGAGCGCGAGATCGTCGACTGCCGGTCCTGCCCCCGCCTGGTGGCCTGGCGGGAGGAGGTGGCGGTGACCAAGCGGGCCGCGTTCGCCCGGGAGGAGTACTGGGGCCGGCCCGTCCCCGGCTTTGGCGACCCGGCCGCCTCGCTGCTCGTCGTCGGCCTGGCGCCCGCCGCCCACGGCGCCAACCGCACCGGCCGGGTCTTCACCGGCGACCGGTCGGGCGACTGGCTCTTCCGCGCCCTGCACCGGGCCGGCTACGCCAACCAGCCCACGTCCGTCGACCGCGACGACGGCCTGGCGCTCGACGGCGCGTGGATCGCTGCCGCGGTCCGGTGCGCGCCGCCGGCCAACAAGCCGACGCCGGTCGAGCGGGCCACCTGCGCTCCCTACCTGGCCCGGGAGTGGGCGCTGCTCGACGGGATCCGGGTGGTCGTGGCCCTCGGCGCCTTCGCCCACCGGGCCGTGTGCGACCTCGCCCTCCGGCCCGGGCCGACACGGGCGGCCCGCCCCCGGTTCGGTCACCTGTCGGAGGCGTCCCTGCCGGACGGCCGGGTGCTGCTCGGCTCGTACCACCCGAGCCAGCAGAACACCTTCACCGGCGTCCTCACCGAGCCCGCCTTCGACGCCGTGTTCGCCCGGGCCCGCGCCCTCACCGCCGGCCCGGGGACCGGGAGGTCAGCCCGGTAGGACGCCCGGCTCGGCGGCGGCCTCGTCCGGCCACCGCGTGCGGCTGCGGACGGCCAGCCTGTCCATCAGGGCGATGGCGCCGGGGTCGTCGCTCCCGGGCCGTGTCTCGATCAGCCCGGCCGCCACCAGGCCGTCGACGATCTCCCGCCCCTGGGCGGTCCGGACGATCGTGAGCGTCCAGTCGCCGAAGGCGCCGATGCCGCCGGTGGAGATGTCGGCGTGCTGGGCGGCGAAGTCGGGGCAGCGCTTGCAGCCCTCCCGCGTCCAGGCGTGGCACTCCTTCAGGGGCACCTCGTGGTAGCTGCCGTCCCGCATCCAGATCTGGAACACGCCCTTGACGTTGGTCTTGACGATGTCGGCCTTGGCCAACCCGTACCTGGCCTCGAACAGCTCCTCGAAGATGGCGTCGTCGAAGGTCTTCGAGCACAGGAGGCCGATGTTGAGCGAGAACCGCCGGCCCACCTTGCCGACCTTGCGGCTCTTCATCACCGGGACGGCCGAGCTCTGGCAGGACATGCCCACCAGGGCGATCTTCTCGGCGCCGCCGGCCACGGCGTCGTCGTAGGCCAGGGGGTTGGCGGAGTAGGTGTAGCGGCTCCCGGCGGTGGCGACGACGTCCTCCCGGGTCCGGGCGACGGCGGGGGTGGCCTTCCAGCCGGACTCGTCGACGGACGACACCAGGGCGGCGTCGATGTAGCCCTGCTCGAGGGCCCACACGAGGATCGTCGACACCAGCCCACCGTCCTGGCCGGCGGCCAGCAGGTCCGGTTGGGTGGCCCGGGTGAGCAGCACCTCGTCGGCGATGCCGGACACCTCGGCCGACGCCCGCGGCCGCCCGTGGAGGGCCACGTCGGCCTCGACCTCCCAGGCCCGGAACCGGGGGCAGGCACGGGTGCAGGAGGTGCAGCCCTTCTGGCCGTGGACGCAGTCGGCCGGGCCGAGCTCGTCCTCGAGGTGGAAGGGCCGGTAGCCGCCGCTGGCGTGGTCGTAGCCGAGCACGTCGTGGGGGCAGGCCACCACGCACGCCGCGCAGCCCGTGCACAGGCCGGTGGTCACGACCTCGTCGTGGAGCTCGGCCCACTGCGCGAGCCATCGCTCGCGGGCGGGCGCGGTCGCGGTCACGACCGGGCCATCGGGAACACGCGCACCGGCGGACTCTAGGGCGGCACGGGCCGGTCGCCGGGCGTGGCCGCCGGGGGGCGGGCGACCGTCGCCCCCGCTCACGGTCGTTCGGCCGACGGGCTGGACGGCGCCGGCTGGGGACGGCCACCCCGGATGGGACAGACTGCACGCCATGGCCTCCGACTGCCCGGCACCCGACGGCTCCAGCCCCCGCGTCACCAGCTTCGACGGTCCGCCGCCGATGTGCATCGACCCGGCCAAGCGCTACACGGCGCTGATGTCGACCTCGATGGGCGACCTCACCATCGCCCTCGACGCGGTCGCGGCGCCGAAGACCGTGAACAGCTTCGTCTTCCTCGCCCGCTACCACTACTACGAGGGCGTGGTCTTCCACCGCATCATCCAGGGCTTCGTCTGCCAGGGCGGCGACCCGGAGGGCACCGGCCGGGGCGGTCCCGGCTACAAGTTCGAGGACGAGCTGCCGAAGGCGGGCCGCTACGAGATCGGCTCGGTGGCCATGGCCAACGCCGGCCCCAACACCAACGGCAGCCAGTTCTTCCTGATCAGCGGGCCGAGTGGCGTGTCCCTGCCGCCCTCCTACTCGCTGTTCGGCAAGATCGTGCAGGGCCTCGACGTGCTCGACCGGATGGAGAAGGTGCCGACCGGCGCCGGCGACCGGCCCCGCGAGGACGTGGTGATCAACTCCGTCACCATCACCGAATCCGACTGAGCCTGGGCCTTCTCCAACAAAGTCGGTAATTCCAATTGACTTAGTTGGTAATAGCGAGAAGACTGCCCGCCGTGCCCGCACGACGACGCCCCAAGCTCCTGGCCATC
>JBFWQW010000191.1:0-2643 GCA_050249235.1 Acidimicrobiia bacterium
CCGACGGAGCGGCCCCGATCACATCGAACCCGGCTGCGATGAACACTTGGCGGACGACGTCAAGGGTGAACGTCTTGCCCGTCCCCGCAGCACCGACCATCACCGACACCGCGTCCGCGGAACCGGTGACCACCCGCACCGCGGTCGCCTGGTCGGCCCCCACAGCCGCGGACGCGAGGACGCGCTCGACAACCTCCGACCGCACGGCTGTGCGCGCGCTCCGAGTGGTGTGGGCAGCCGCCAGGAACCGACGCTCCACGTCGAGCATCTCGACGGTCGTCCACCGTGGCATGCGGTCGTCGCCCACCGGCACAATCTGCGGCGAGGCCAGGAGGCGGGCGACGACGCGCTCGAGCGTCGCCGCGGTGGCGCCATCACCGAGACGGGCGGCGGCCGCCCGCGCGAGACCCGGGCGTGTGAACGTCGAGTCCTTCTCCGTCAGACCGCGACCCACCGCCGCGATCCACTCCTCGGGGTGGACAACGCGATCGACCACCGCTCCCGAGTCATCAACGGTAGGGAGACGCCACACCTCCTCGGCCGTCGCCGAACGGCCAATAGTTGTCGACTCGATCAGCTCGCCGGCCTGCTCAGGCCCCCAGTCGGCGTTGGCGGCTTCGGCCTTCCACGCGGCGTCAAAGCGCTCGCCTTCCACCTCGGGCTTGCCCCGCCTGGTCGCCAACACCGCCGCCTGACGCCCGACCGGATCATCAGGCGTACCGGTGGACTCCAGCCACGCCTGGATCTCAGCCGATCGCTTCGAGAACACCGCACACAACGCCCGAGGCACCCCGGCGACTTCCCAGACGTGGCGGCCGGGACGCCACTCCAGCCCCAATCGGGCGGTGAGCTCACCGCGCAGCACGGTCTGGAACACCTCGCCCGCCGCGCGGGCGTGCCGGTACAGCTCAGGGTGCACAAACGCGCCCCACCGGCCGTCAGGCCCCTCGACCATGTTCGCCACCAACGTGTGCCAATGCAGCAGCGGATCCCCGGCGCGACTCGTGCGATGCCGAAACGCCGCCGCGACCACGCCCCGCCCCCGCAGCGGACGTTGACGCGCCGCGGCCGCCGCCTCGGGATCACGGACCGCGAGGTCGTTCAAGTAGGCGACATCACCCGAGCCGCGACGCACCCAGACCGCCTCACGCTCCAACCACGACACCGCGGCGCGCACCGCCGACTCGCCCGCCTCGACGATCGCGCCCTGCACCCGGGGATCGTCCGACACCGCGTACAAGACGCTGACCGACTTCGGCGCCTTGAACGTCAGATCAAAGCCCGGCACCCGCCGCACGTGCGCGCGCACCGTCGCCCCATCCGGGGTCAGCCCACCCGAACCAGGCGCCATCCCAGCCAGCACCGCGCGCAGATCGTCCGCCACGACCGGCCCGTCGAGACCGAGCCGCTCGGCGCCGACACCAAGCCACACGCCATCGGCCTCGCCCCGGCCGGTGTAGTAGTCGTCCAGGCTCTGGGCGACACCCGACAGCTGGTAGGCCTCCTGGCCGACACGGAGCTTGGCGATCGACAACACCCGGTCACCATGCGAAAGCTGACTCCCACACGCGCTCCCGAACTCACTCCCACCCGTGCACTCCGACGCGGAGATGATCTGTGAATTCAGATCGGGCTACTCCCACGTCCATGCGGGTGACGCAGGTGCCGGCGCGCGGTCGGAGCGCGATGTAACCGCTCAGGGCCCGTCGCCAATGGCGGCTCGGTGCGGAGGGGCTCGACGAAGCGTTCGAGAGCGAGCAGACGCTGCGCATCGCTCCACGCGCTGGCCGGATCAACGTACGGACCCTGCACGGTCGCCCAGCGGTCGACCTCGTAGCTGTCCATGATCCCGTACCACCGCACGTAGCCGGCGGGGGTGTCGGCGCCGAACTCGAGGACGTCGCCGGCCGCGAGCTGCGGCGGGAGTTGCCAGCCACGGCGAGTCGCCGGATCGAGTGCCCAGATCTGTCGTGCCCACCCCGCTGAGGCGTGGGGATCAGGCCACGTAGTCGCGACCCACACGGTCGCTTCACGCACGACGGGCACCGGGAGGTCGATGATCGTGCCGTTGGGAGCGCGCAGCCGGTGGCGACCGAACTGTGACCAGTCATAGGAGGCCGCCGGAACGTGAGCAGCGGGCGGGTCGGTGGGCTGACGGCGTCTGCGCATCGCGAGCTCCCTTCGGCCGGGCGTCGCCCGAGACCTTACGGAACTCGATTTCCGGGTTCTCCGCGCTCGCGGCTGGTCGATGGCACCCGCCCGACAGGGCGGTCACGGCAAATCAGCCTCGCTCCGACTGCTGTCAGCACAGCGGGATGCCCGCTGCCGCGGTGGCGGCCCTCGTATGGAGCCGCCCACCGAGCGAACATCGGGTGACTATGCGAGGGCGGCGATGCGTTCGGCGATCTCGCTGGCGCGGGTGCGAGTGCCGGCGAACAGCGCGGTGAGGATCTGCTCGCCGCGGTCGCCGCGGCGCGGGGCCTCCCATAGCTCCCACGTGGATACGGCTTGGACGAGGCCGTAGGCGGTGCCGTGCCAGCCGGCGACACGGGGGTCGGACTCGTAGAGGCCACGGATCTCGGCGCGGCGGCGGCTGGCGGTGTCGCGCGTGCGGGCACTCGTCGCGGGATCGTCGGGCCACAG
>JBFWQW010000192.1:0-2545 GCA_050249235.1 Acidimicrobiia bacterium
CGGCGCGAGCCGGGTCTACCTCGGCGCCCACTGGTTGACCGATGTCGTCGGCAGCGTGCTCGTGGGCGGCGCCTGCCTCGTGCTCGTCACCGCCGCCCTCGACCACCTCCACCGCTCGCCGGGCGTCATCTGCCCGCCGTCGCCCGGCGACGACGCTCGGAAGCGGCTCCGGCTAGGACGCGCCAGTGAACGGGGCGACGACGTGACTGCGGCCCCGTCCGCTCAGAGCTCGCCGACGAGGGCGTCGAGCTTGGCGTAGCCCTGCTCGACGCCGGTCTCCATGCCGCTGGCCAGCCACTGGTCACGGCCCTCGAAGCTGTCGACCAGCGACTGCGCGTGGAGGCGGGTGCGACCGTCGCCGAGGTCCTCGAACCGCAGGGTCTCGAGCGCCACGCCGTCCGGCTCGCCGTCGAACGTGAAGGTCTGCACGATGCGGTCGGGACCGACCTCGTGGAAGCAGCCGTGGAAGCCGTACTCCTCGCCGTCGCGCCCGGAGACGTAGCGCCAACGGCCGCCGGTCGTGGCGACCCAGTCGAGGATCCTGGTCTCCATGCCGTCGGGCCCGACCCAGCGGGCGAAGAGCGCCGGGTCGGTGTGAGCCCGGAGCAGCTGCGCCGGGGTGGCGTCGAAGTCACGGGTCATGCGGATGACCGGGAGGGTGGGGTCGGCCTCGATCGAGACCTGGTGACGGCTGCTGCTGGTGTTCATGACGCGGCTCCTCGTCGTCGTTGTGGCTGTGATCGTGACGGCTGTGGTCGTGACGGCTGTGGTCGTGACGGCTGTGGTCGTGACGGCTGTGGTCGTGACGGCTGTGGTCGTGCGATCCGGGTGGGCTGCTCGTCGTCGCGCAGCTCGGCGAGGACGGCGTCCAGGCGCTCGTAGCGCGCCTGGGCCTGCCGGCGGTAGCGCTCGATCCACCCGGTCATCAGGTCGAAGACCTCCGCCTCCAGGTGGCACGGCCTCCGCTGGGCATCCTTGCGCTGGGTCACGAGGCCGGCCTCGGCGAGCACCTTGACGTGCTTCGAGACGGCCTGGATCGACACGTCGTAGGGCTCGGCCAGCTCCCCCACCGTGGCGTCGCCCACGGCGAGGCGGGCCACCATGTCACGCCTCGTCGGATCGGCGAGGGCGGCGAAGACCTGGGACAGCCGGTCGTCGGCCACGGACGGGCTCCTTGTTCAACCAACTAGTTGATGAAGAACCTATGCCAGGCCCGTCGCTCTTGTCAACCGTCTGGTTGAAGATAGACGCCGAGGCCGGCCGGGGGACGAGACCAGTGAGTCCGGAGCGGATGCGGTCGGATGGCCGCCGGACCGGCCGGCCTGACGCTGTTGCCGATTAGAACGGCGTTGTCGATCGTGGGCCGCGCTGGGCGCTCGAGGAGGTGGCGACTCCCCTCCCCACGACGCCGCCTAGCCCGAGATTGCGGCAGAGGAGTCGGCCGGCCGGCCGTCCTCTCACCGACGCCGAGCGACTCCTGTCGCTCGAATCGTGAGCACGAGAGGGCCCGCCGAACGACTCAGCCGGCCGCGCCCCCGGTGACGTCCCAGATGTGGTGGATCGGGTCGTGGACCATGTAGCGGGCGATCGACGCCACCGAGAACGAGGCCCCGTCGCTGCGCCGGCCCGGGCGATCCCAGTCGGGACCGCTCACTCCGTCCAGACGAGCGGCGAGCTCGCCGGCGGCGGCACGGAGCTCGTCGACGACCCGCGCCGGGTCCTGGTCGTCGTAGCGGTCGTCCACCGCGGTGGCGTCCTGGTCCCAGTTCTCGAAGAGGGGATCGTCCTCGGCCAGCATCAGCGCCACGCGGCCGTCGTAGCGGCGGAGGACGTCGCGCACGTGGCAGGCGTACTCCAGCGTCGACCAGGTCTCGCCATCCGGCCGCCCGGGCCGGATCCTTCCCGCCGCCAGCAGCCGCGCCCACACCTGGGCGTTGTCCCGGGTCAGCTCGGCGACCGCGGCCGGCGGGCAGGTGCTGGCGTCGAACCCGCACTCGGGACACGGCCGATCGAGGACCCACGTCCAGCTCTTCGTCTCCGGCACGATCACGCCCGCAGCCTTCTCGCTGAGCACGCGGCCGGCCACCGGGTTCCGGCCGGCCGCGGCAGCCCTCGCCCGGACCGGGCGGACCCGGCCGCGCCGGATCACGGTGGTGGGCTCCCTCCGTCGAGCAGCAGGCCCGGGTCAGGGCGGTCCCCGGTCGGGTGGCCCGCCGTCTGGGTCGCCGCCCCGGGTGAGGGTGCGGGGGGCGGGGCTGACGTGGTGGGTGCCGTCGGGGGCGGTGACCTCGAGGGCGAGGTCGGGGAGGAGCTTGGCGTGCCAGCCGGGTTCGTGGAGGTGGTGGTGGTGCCGGACGCACAGGAACACGAGGTTGTCGGGTCGGGTCGCCCCGCCGTGTTCCCACGGTTGGAGGTGGTGGCCGTCGCACCAGTGGGCGGGCCGGTCACAGCCGGGGTAGCGGCAGTGCCGGTCGCGGATCACGAGGGCGTTCCAGAGGGGGGCGGGGATGGTCCGGGTGGCCCGGCCCAGGTCGAGGATGGTGCT
>JBFWQW010000193.1:0-2501 GCA_050249235.1 Acidimicrobiia bacterium
GAAGCCGGCCCCGCCGCCCGAGCGCCAACCAGCGCCCGACGAGCCCCGGCGCTGGCCGCCGACCTCGGCGACCAGCTCGGCCGGGATCTCGTCGAGGAACCGGCTGGGCGGGTTGTACTGGGTCGAGCCGAAGATCATCCGGCTCCACGCCGACGAGAGGTGCAGGAGCTCGCGGGCCCGGGTGATGCCGACGTAGGCGAGGCGGCGCTCCTCCTCGAGCTCGTCGGGCTCGCCCAGGGATCGGAGGTGGGGGAAGACGCCATCCTCCATCCCGATGATGAACACCACGGGGAACTCGAGCCCCTTGGCCGAGTGCAGGGTCATCAGGACCACCTGCGACTGGTCGCCGTCGAGGCTGTCCGTGTCGGCCACCAGGCTCACCGACTCGAGGAAGGCGTCGACGTCGTCGAACTCGCGCGCCGAGCCCACCAGCTCGGCCAGGTTCTCGAGCCGGCCGTTGGCCTCGACCGAGTGCTCGGCCTCGAGCTCCTCGAGGTAGCCGCTGCGCAGCAGGGCGGCGTCGAGGACCGGACCCGGCCCGGCCGGGAGCAGTACCCGCAGCTCGGTGAGCAGCTCGACGAACCGGTTGACGCCCCGCAGGCCGGGGCCCTTCACGCCGAGCGACTCGGCCTCCTCCAGCGCCCGCGAGAACGGGACGCCGTTGGCCCGGGCCCAGGCGTCGAGCCGGCCGACGGTCGTGTCGCCGACCCCCCGCTTCGGGACGTTGAGGACCCGCTTCACCGACACCTCGTCGCCGGGGTTGACCGCGGCCTTGAGGTAGGCGAGGGCGTCCTTCACCTCGCGGCGGTCGTAGAAGCGGGTGCCGCCCACCACCTTGTAGGGGATGCCGACCCGGGCCAGGCGCTCCTCGAGCACCCGGCTCTGGGCGTTGGTCCGGTAGAAGACCGCCATGTCGCCCCACCGGTGGGTGCCCCCGTCGTGGAGGCGGGCCAGCTCGGTGGACACCCAGGCCGCCTCGTCGGTCTCGTCCTCGGCGCCGTAGCGGACGATCCGGTTGCCCGGCCCCTGGTCGGTCCACAGCTCCTTGGGCTTGCGGGCCTGGTTGTTCGCGATCACCGCGTTGGCGGCGTCGAGGATCGTCTGCGTGGAGCGGTAGTTCTGGTCGAGCACCACCGTCGTCGCGTCGGGGAAGGCCCGCTCGAACTCGAGGAAGTTGCGCATGTCGGCGCCCCGGAAGTGGTACACGGACTGGTCGCCGTCGCCGACCACCGTCACCTGCCGGTGCTCGGCCGAAAGGGCCACCACCAGGTCGTTCTGGGCCTTGTTCGTGTCCTGGTACTCGTCGACGAGCACGTGGAGGAAGCGGCGGCGGTAGTGATCGAGCACGTCGGGGTGCTCGGCGAAGAGGCGGACGGTCTGGCCCAGGAGGTCGTCGAAGTCCATGGCCCCGGCCTGGAGCAGCCGGGCCTGGTACTCGCGATAGGCCTCGGCGATGCGCCGCTCGAAGATCGACGACGCCTCCTCGGCGTAGCGATCGGGCGAGACGAGCTCGTTCTTGGCGGCGCTGATCGTGGCGTGCACGCTCCGGGGCGGGAAGCGCTTGGGGTCGACGTTGAGGTCGCGCAGCACGTAGCCGGTGAGGCGGACGGCATCGGCCTGGTCGTAGATGGAGAACGACGACGGGTAGCCGAGGGCCGACCCGTCGCGGCGCAGGATCCGGACGCAGGCGCTGTGGAAGGTGGACACCCACATCTTCGAGGCCACCGGTCCGACCAGCCCGGCCACCCGGTGCTTCATCTCGTCGGCGGCCTTGTTGGTGAACGTGATGGCGAGGATCTCGAACGGCGACGCACCCCGCTCGCCCACGAGGTGGGCGATGCGGTGGGTGAGCACCCGGGTCTTTCCGGACCCGGCGCCGGCCACCACCAGCAGGGGCCCGCCCTCGTGCGTCACGGCCTCCCGCTGGTCGGGGTTGAGCCCCTCGAGGAGGTCACCGGGGCGGGCCATGAGGTCTCCAACGCTACCGGGAGGCCCTGACGGCCCCGGAGACCACCGGCCGGATCGGTGACCCCGGGATCCGGGGACCCGGTCGGGCCGACGGCCGGCCCGCCGGCGTGCGGGGAGCGCAGCGCCTTCTCGGCGACGAGGGAGCCGAGAACCAGGACGGACGTGACCCGTCCGCGCGGGCTCTCAGGTGAGCGCGGCCTCGTCCTCGTCCGTCGGCGCGGCGTGGCCGTTGCCCGGGAAGGCCCCGGGGGGGCGGGTCGGCAGCGGCTCGAGGTCTGGCTGGAAGGCCATGCCGGCCTCCTCCATGCCTTCGAGGAACCCGGCGCTGGCGTCGATGTCGTCGCGCAACGGGACCTCCTTCAGGAACCACGAGAGCACGAAGGTGGCCACCACGATCGGCAGCGCCACCACGAAGACGAGGACGATGCCGTCGGTGATGCCCTGCACGACGGCCTCGAACTGCTCGGTGGGCAGGGCCCGGATGGCCGTCGGGCTGTTCAGCAGGCCGGCTTCGCTGGTCAGGTCGAGATCGG